>JBFWLP010000125.1:0-7986 GCA_050252075.1 Burkholderiaceae bacterium
TTGCCCGCCATCATTTCGCCGGCAACGAACAGGTTGGGGCTGGGCTGGTCGTTGAAGCGCACGGCGGCGGTGTCGTCCGTAACCAGCCCCTGGTAGGTGAACGTTACCCCCGGGCGCAGCGCATAGCCGTAAAAGGGCGGGGTATCCAGGGGCAAGGCCCAGTGGGTCTTGGCAGGGGTGATCCCCTGGGTGTGGCAGTTGTCCAGTTGCGTGTGGTCAAAGGTGCCGACCCGGCAGGCGGCGTTGTACGTTTGCAGGGTATCTACGAATGTATCAATGTCCAGCCCCAGTTTTTCGGCCAATTCAGGAAGCGTCGATGCCTGGACGCCGGGAAACACCGGCGGCATGAACCGGCCTACGGCTTTGCTGTCGATAATCGAAAAGGCGGTTTGCCCCGGCTGGCCGGCCAGCAGCCGGCCCCAGATGGCGTAGCGCTTGGGCCAGAAGTCTTCGCCTTCGTCGTAAAAGCGTTTGGCCTGCGTATTCACCACCACGCCCAGCGACACGCAATCGATACGGGTACAAATACCCCCGTCGTACAAGGGCGCGCGCGCATCGATGGCCACCATATGGGCCTGGGTGGGATCGCCGGTCTTGTCGGCGCCGTGCTCCTCGAACATATGCCGCAGCAGCACGCCCTGATTGAACCGGGTGCCGCGAATAAGGAAGTTGTCCGAGGGCCATTCACCCCGTTCGTTTTGCCCCCAGGCTTCACGCAGCCATTCCCGGTTCGATTCAAAGCCCCCGGCGGCCAGCACACAGGTGCGTGCTTCGATACGCTCGTTGCCGGCGTAGGCGGCCACGAACCGCCCGTTCACGATATCCAGTGAGGTGACCGGTGTTTCGTAGCGGATCTGCACACCCAGTTTTTCTGCGCTGCGGTAATAAGCGTTGACCAGCGCCTTGCCTCCGCCCATGAAGAAGGCGTTGGTGCGCGCAACGTGCAATGCACCGGATAACGGGGGCTGGAAATGCACGCCGTGCTTGCGCATCCATGGCCGGCACGTGGACGACTCGCGAATCACCAGCCGCGCCAGTTTTTCGTTGGTGCGGCCTTTGGTGACGGCAAGAAGATCCTTCCAGAACTCTTCTTCGGTGTAGGCATCGACCAGCACGTCTTGTGGGGCATCGTGCATGCAGCGCAGGTTACGGGTGTGCTGGGAGTTTCCGCCACGCCATTCCTTCGGGGCGGCTTCCAGCAACAGTACATTGGCTCCCGCTTCGCGGGCGGACAAGGCGGCACACAGAGCGGCATTTCCGCCGCCAATCACAAGGACGTCGATCATCAAGGCAGTTCCGTGCGGGCAAGGCGCTTACGGCGACCCGGTGTGCCGTGGCAAACCTTGCAAAAATGGCATGATACGTGGAACAGCGTTCAGCGGCTATCTGGTTTGACTGCAGGGGTATTCACATAGTGTGAACGCGCTAACTGTCCAGCGTGGCGCCGGGCCATGCCTTTTGTTCCACCAGGGTGCGCATGACATCGACCAGCACGACCCGGGCCGCCAGCCCGGCCGGTGATAGCTGGTCGTCGGCCAGGCTGGCCACCAGATTGCGGCGAACCATATGCTCGTTTGCCAGGGGCACGCACGCCAGATGGCGGTCATGGGCTCGTACTGCGGCGGCGCCCGGCTGAATCGTGATGGCAAGCCCCTCGCGTACGATATCCATGAGCATCGACAAACCGTCTACTTGTGCCAGCAGGTTGGGTTCGTGCCCGTCGTGAAAAAAGGCCGCGTCGATAATGGCACGCAGGCCGTGGGCGCCGGTCGGCAATACCAGCGGCAATGGTGACAGATCGCGCAGGCTTGGCGTGTTGCCGAGCAGGGCGGGGAAATGGCCGGGGTGCCCGATAATGAACAGTTGCTCACGCAGTACCGGCGTCAGGCTCCACCCTTCCTTCTGCCCGGCGTGAAACAGTACTGCCAGGTCCAGCCGGCGCTGTCCGAGCATGTCGGCCAGGTTGCCCGAAAGGCTTTCCACCAGGTGCAGCCGCACATCGGGGTAACGGGCGCGCATGGCTTTGACCAAGGGCAACGCCAGCACGGAAGACGTGGTGGGTGCCAGACCGATAGCCACATGCCCGGCCAGCCGGGCGCTTTGTGCAGCCTGACGGGCACTGGCCGTATGGCGCAGTACCAGCTGGGCTTCCTGGAAAAAGGCGATACCGGCGGCGGTAGGGGTAATGCCTGTGGATGTACGTTGCAGCAAGCGGGTGCTCAGCTCGCTTTCCAGGCGGCTGATCTGCTGGCTGAGTGTGGATGGAACCACCCCCAGATCCAGCGCGGCTCGCCCCATGCTGCCCAGTTCGACCACCCGCACAAAGTACTTCAGCTGTCGTAGTTCCATGCTTGCCCCTGCTGATTCCGTGCCCGGCCGGCGTGCTGATGATTGATTGCCGGAAGCTAACGAACGATAGACCGGGTTTTATCCTGCAACGCTTCAGGCGTGATTTCTCCGGCATGAAGCTCGGCCAGCTCACCGTTCAGAAAGAAGAGGGTGACCGGCACGCCCACGGTTCCCAGCGCTTTCGGAAGTGCCGATGTCCGGTCAAAGGCCAGGCCCTTCAATGCCAATCCCTGCTCATCCAGATAAGCCTGAACCGTGGCCGGATCCTCTTCCAGATTGACCAGCAAAATGGGTAGATCGGGGTGGTTGTTTTGATGGGCAGCCAGAGCCGGGAGTTCCCGGCGGCACGGGGGACACCACGTGGCCCATAAGTTGATGATCAACGGCCCCCCGGCGTGCGACGATAGCGCAAACGATTCGCCCCCGGGATGGTACAGGGTGACGTCGGGCAGGGCCACCCCCCGGGCGTTGCCCGACAAGGCGAATGTCGTGGCCACCGTAGCCAGCCCCGTGACGGCCAGTATGCCCAGCCCGGCGGCCCTGGCCTTCTGGGGAAGTTTCATGAGTACCGTGACCAGAAACGCCGCTGTGAACCCTCCCACCCAGTCGAAGCCGCCCTGCCATATCATGACAATGCGCTGTGGTTCGGCCGAAAAGGTGTCCCAGTGCAATGCCACGTACACAGCGCGTGCCGCCAGCATGCCGAAAATCAGTACCCGGGTTGACCAGGCGTCGAGCAGCGGATGAATGCGCTGTTTGCCCAGGGCGACCAGTAGCGAAAAGACAATGAACGCCACCACGCCGGCCAGTACGCTGCTCGGTATGGCAAGGGGACCAAGAGTATGCATGCCCATAAACGGTAAGTTGAGTAAAAGGTTGGACGGTGGTTTGCCGGGGCTTTCTTATAGCATGTTTGCCAACCCGGACGACGGGCATTCGGGTAAAGTGATGCCCTTTGGTACCAGGCAGTCTGATCTATGAGCACGTCGATGTTTGAGCTTTCCAATGTGTCGCACCGGCGGCGGGGCCGGCCGGTATTGTCGAACATTTCCCTGACGATCGCCCGGGGCAAGGCCACTTGCCTGATCGGTGAGAGCGGCAGCGGAAAAACCTCGCTGCTGCGGTTGCTGAACCGGCTGGAAAGTCCGGAGTCGGGCCATATTCTGTATGACGGTGAACCGCTGGAAAGCTACCCGGTACGCGAACTTCGTCGGCGGGTGGCGTTTGCGTTTCAGGCGCCTGTCATGTTCGAGGGGACGGTGTTGCAGAATGTGCTGACGTCAGTCCGGCTGGCTCAGGGGCGCAACGCACCGGGGCCACAACACCAGGAGCGCGCCCGAACGTTGCTGGCCATGGCCGAGCTGGATCCCGATTACGCCGATCGCAACGCCGGCCGGCTGTCAGGGGGCGAAAAACAGCGCGTGGCGCTGGCCCGGGCATTGATGAGCAACCCCGATGTCCTGTTGCTCGACGAGCCCACGTCGGCCCTGGATCCGGCATCGGCCGAACGGGTGGTTGCCATGCTGGCCCGGCTGATCAACCAGGGGTTGACAGTTGTCATGGCCACGCACCGCATGGATGAGGTCGAAGAACTGGGGGCCCGGGTGATCGTCATGGAGTCAGGAAAAGTGGCCGAACGCGGTGGTGCCGAATTAGCGGCAAGGCAGGAACATGGCCTCTGATCCGGCAATCGTACTTTCGGCCGCCGAGCTGATGGTGGCTGTTCCCCTGGTGCTGGTGGCCATGGCGCTGTCGTGGTGGCAGCAATTGGGGCTGGGGAAAAGTCTGGCCATTGGTGCCGTTCGGGCCACGATACAGCTATTGTTGATCGGGCAGGCCTTGATATGGCTGTTCAGTGCCGACCGATGGTACTGGGTAATGGCGGTATTGCTGCTGATGGTGGTGGCGGCAACCCAGTCGGCAACTTCCCGCATTGCCGCCGGAGGATCGCGCTGGCCTTTGCGCTGGCTGTGCGGTGCCGCCATTTTGCTGGGCTCGGGAGTCACACTGGTGTATGTGAATGGCCTGGTGGTGCGTGTGACCCCCTGGTACGACCCACAGTACCTCATTCCCATTTTTGGCATGATTGTCGGCAACGCCATGAACGGCGCGGCGTTGGCGGCCGACCGCGTGCGTTCCGGGTTCGAAGCGCACAACGATGAAATTGAAACCTTGTTGGCCCTGGGGGCTAGCCCTGTCCAGGCGTCGGCAAGGGTTGTGCGCGAAGCGATTTCGGCGGCCATGATCCCGACCGTGAATGCGCTGACCGTGGTGGGGCTGGTATCGTTGCCCGGCATGATGACGGGCCAGATTCTGGCCGGTGCCGATCCAACGCAAGCCGTGCATTACCAGTTGGTTGTCATGTTCATGCTGACCGGCGCTACGGCCATTACCGCGGTATGTACGGCGATCTGGTACCGAAACTGCTTTTTCACGCCGGCGGCACAGCTGCGGGAACTGTATTGATTCACGCCAGACCGACCGTCATTCCTCCGCATATATATAGCACCTGGCCGGTAATGTAGCCGGCCCGGTCGTCCAGCAGGCTGGCCACGCCGTGCGCCACCTCGTCGGGCTGACCCATGCGTTGCAGCGGAATGGTTTGCATCAGTTTGCGGGTGCGCTCGGCCTCGGGCGGGTTGCCTTTCATGAACAGTTCGGTGGCGATGGGGCCCGGGCCGATGGCATTGACAGTAATGCCGTAGCCGGCAAGCTCCAGGGCCCAGGTGCGGGTCATGCCCAGCAACCCGGCTTTGCTGGCGGCATAGGCGGTTCGCACGGTTTTGCCCAGCGCAGCACGCGAACTCATATTCACTATGCGGCCAAAGCGTGCGGCTTTCATGGCCGGCAGCAAGTGTTGTGTGATCAGTAAGGGGGCCTCGACATTCAGCCGGCTGACCTGCCGCATGGCATGAATGTCGGTGTCTTCCAGGGTGGCCGGACAAATGATCCCGGCATTGTTGACAAGGCGCCGTACCGTGTAGCGCTTGACGATATCGGCCAGTACGCCGGCCAGAGCGTCGGTGTCGGTCAGATCTATCTGAATGAAGGTTTCGCCGGGCGAAACGTTCTGGGGTTCCGCAATATCAAGATTCAAGGTAGCGTAGCCATCGGCGCTGAGCCGCTGTATAACGGCTTTGCCGATGCCGTTGCTGCCGCCGGTTACCAGCACGTGCTCTTGTGTCATACTTTTCCCGTTTTTTTCAGGTTGTTCGATTCAGCAAAGTGGTGTTGCCCCAATGGGCATGGACACCGGTTCAGGAGACAGTTGTTATGTTAAATGTGTATGCCATTGATGGCATCATTCCCGTCGTGGATCCCACGGCATTTGTCCATCCTACGGCCGTTCTTATCGGCGATGTCATTGTTGGTCCGGGTGTGTACATTGGCCCGCTGGCCAGCTTGCGCGGCGATTTTGGTCGTATCGTGATCAAGAAGGGGGCGAATATCCAGGACTGCTGCGTGATTCACGCCCGCCGGGAAAGCGACACCATTGTCGAGGAAGACGGCCATATCGGGCATTGCGCGTTGCTGCATGGCTGCACCGTGGGTCGCAATGCCATGGTCGGCATGAATGCCGTGGTCATGGACTACGCCGTTATCGGCGAGGAGTGCATCGTTGGCGCCATGTCGTTTGTAAAGTCGCGCATGGAAATTCCGCCGCGAAAAATGGTGATGGGGGCGCCGGCGCGTATTGTGCGCGACCTGACGCCCGCCGAAATTGCCCGCAAGTCATTTGGTACGCGCAAGTACCAGAAACTGGCGCAGCGTTCAAAGGCGTCGTTGCAGCGTGTCGAGCCCTTAACGCACGCCGCGCCCGATCGCCCGCGCCTGTCGGCCGAAATCACCGATCCCGACCAGAGCGGCTTGTCTGATTAGGGCGCGCTGATGGCCTCGGGGTTCAGCAACACTGAACGGTCAATATTGCGAATGTCGGTGTGGCCGCAGAACCCCATGGTAATGTCCAGCTCGTTGGCAATAAGTTGCAGGCACCGGGTAACGCCTTCTTCGCCCATAGCTCCCAGGCCATACAGGAAAGGCCGGCCGATCATGGTGCCTTTGGCGCCCAGTGCGATGGCTTTCAGGACATCTTGGCCGGATCGTATGCCGCCGTCCATCCATACCTCGATGTCGGACCCCACCGCATCGGCGATGGCCGGCAGCGCGTGAATAGAGGACGGTGCGCCGTCGAGCTGGCGCCCGCCGTGGTTGGAAACGATCAGGGCATCGGCACCTGACTGCACCGCCAGGCGCGCGTCTTCGGCATCCATAATGCCCTTGACCACAATTTTTCCGTCCCAGCGCTCTTTGATCCAGGCCAGATCGTTCCAGTTCAGGGCGGGGTCGAATTGTTCGGCCGTCCAGGACGACAGCGACGACAGGTCTTTCACGCCTTTGGCGTGCCCCACAATGTTGCCGAACGAGCGGCGCTTGGTTCCCAGCATTTCCATGCACCAGGAGGGCTTGGTGGCCAGGTTGATCAAATTGGCCAGCGTGGGCTTGGGCGGTGCCGACAAGCCGTTCTTGATATCTTTGTGGCGCTGCCCCAGTACCTGCAGGTCGAGCGTGACCACCAGCGCCGAACACTTGGCGGCCTTGGCGCGATCAATGAGGCGACCGATGAAGTCGCGGTCGCGCATGACATAAAGCTGAAACCAGAACGGTTTGATGGTGTGTGCCGCGATGTCCTCGATGGAGCAGATGCTCATGGTGGACAAGGTAAACGGCACCCCGAAGCGCTCGGCGGCGCGTGCGCCCAGAATTTCGCCGTCGGCGTGCTGCATGCCGGTCAGGCCGGTGGGGGCGATAGCCACCGGCATGGCGACTTCTTCGCCGATCATGGTGGAACGAATGCTGCGCTTGTCGATGTCGACGGCAACGCGCTGGCGCAGCTTGAGCTTCTGGAAATCCGTTTCATTCGAGCGATAGGTGGTTTCTGTCCACGAACCCGAATCGGCGTAATCGTAGAACATGCGCGGCACGCGTCGCTTGGCTATCAGTCGAAGGTCTTCAATACAGGTGATTTTTGGCGCGGTAAACAAGGACGGATCTCCCGAGGGCTGATAAACGAGACGCTGTGTCGCGATTGCCGGGTAGTATGCCCGGCAGGGTGTAAGTTTACCCAAATGTCACATCGGGTACATGGGGTGTCGAGTGTGTTGCCTGGTGCGGTGTTGAATGGTTGCCCATCGAATTTGCGTGCCGATAGAAAAGCTTCTATAATTTATTTCTTAGTTAGTTGCGGTGGCCCCAAACCTAATACATTTTTGAGCCAAAGGCTTGCCCGACAGCTTGCCTTAAAAGCTGTTTTCTTTGAAGCAACACAATAAAAGTTGTGGAAAAGGCTTGTAAAACACGGCTGTGAAATAGTATTAGGTTTGGGTGCTTAGCTCAGCTGGTAGAGCGGCGCCCTTACAAGGCGTAGGTCAGCGGTTCGAACCCGTTAGCACCCACCAATATTTTTGCTAAAAAAATCAAGCCCTTACGTGAAAGCGTCGGGGCTTTTTTTTGGCTCTACCCCATAATCGGGGGATCAGGGCATTCATCAAACCCGGTTAATTACACCATTCCAACCGCATTGAGCCAAGACTCTCATGCGGTAATTCTCAAAATTCCTGAACCCATACGCTCGGCGTG
>JBFWLP010000126.1:0-7899 GCA_050252075.1 Burkholderiaceae bacterium
GCCGGCACCGAGGCTCGCACGCGCGTGTCTTCGGTAATGGCGCCGTTGTTCAGCGGCACGTTAAGGTCGGAACGGATGAAAACCCGCTTGCCGGCGAGCGCGCCGGACTGGGCGAGAGAGGAAAGTGTTTTGACGGATGGCATGATATTCAGCCCCTGAAAGGGAATAAAGAGCAGACAAGGAAAGGGGCGGGTTACCCCGCCCCTTGCACGTAAGACAACCGGCTTACTTGGCAGACATTAATGCAACCGTGGTGTCGAGCATACGATTGGAGAAGCCCCATTCGTTGTCATACCACGACGAAACCTTCACCAGGTTGCCGGAAACCTTGGTCAGGCCGCCGTCGACCGTGCTGGAGGCCGGGTCGTGATTGAAGTCGACCGACACCAGCGGCTCGGTAGTGAAGTTCAGAATGCCCTTGAGCGGGCCTTCGGAGGCGGCCGCCTTGAGAATGCTGTTGACCTCTTCCACCGACGTTTCACGCGCGGCCACAAATGACAGGTCGACGATGGAAACATTGATGGTGGGAACGCGAATGGCATAGCCATCGAGCTTGCCGTTCAGCTCGGGCAGCACCAGGCCCACCGCCGCCGCCGCGCCGGTTTTGGTGGGAATCATGCTTTGCGTGGCCGAACGCGCGCGGCGCAGGTCTTCGTGATACACGTCGGTAAGCACCTGATCATTGGTGTAGGCATGCACCGTCGTCATAAGGCCGTTCACCACACCAATGGCGTCATGCAGAGGCTTGACCAGCGGCGCAAGGCAGTTGGTGGTGCACGACGCGTTGGAAATCACCGTGTCCGATGCCTTCAGAACGCCGTGATTGACGCCGTAAACAATGGTTGCATCGACATCTTTGCCGCCCGGTGCCGAAATAATGACTTTCTTGGCACCGCCTTTCAGGTGGGCGCCGGCCTTTTCCTTGGTGGTGAAAAAACCGGTGCACTCGAGCACGACATCGACATTCAGCTCGCCCCAGGGCAGCGCCGACGGATCACGGTTGGCCAGCACACGAATGCGGTCGCCGTTTACCACCATGAAGTCGCCGTCAACGTCGACCGTACCGGGGAACTTCCCATGGGCGGTGTCGTAGCGGGTAAGGTGGGCATTGGTTTTGGGATCACCCAGGTCGTTGATGGCGACAATCTGGATGTCATGTTTTTTCCCGCCCTCGTAGTGAGCACGCAGAATGTTGCGGCCGATGCGGCCATAGCCATTGATCGCGACGCGAATCGTCATGATGTATCTCCTTAAAGAATAGTTTCAACGGCCGCAGCAACGCGCTCGGCAGTCAAGCCAAAGTGTTTGAACAACGCGCCGGCGGGAGCAGACTCGCCGTAGGTATCCAGCCCCACGACAGCGCCATCCAGGCCCACATACTTGTACCAGCCGCCGGTGGAGCCGGCTTCAACGGCAACCCGGGGCAGGCCCTTGGGCAGCACGGCCTGTTTCCAGCCGGAATCCTGGGCGTCGAAAAGCTGTGTGCAAGGCATGGACACGACACGCACCGGCAGGCCTTTTTCAGCCAGAAGCTGCTGCGCCTGAAGTGCCAGCGCAACCTCGGAACCTGTGGCCAGAATAACGGCGCGAGCCTGCTCGGCATCGGACAGCACGTAACCGCCGCGGGCAATATTTTCAACAGTTTCCGCGCTGCGGGGCACAAAAGGCAGGTTCTGCCGGGACAACAACAGCG
The DNA here is from genome assembly GCA_050252075.1 of Burkholderiaceae bacterium. Taxonomy (GTDB): domain Bacteria; phylum Pseudomonadota; class Gammaproteobacteria; order Burkholderiales; family Burkholderiaceae_B; genus JAAYGT01. The sequence goes on from JBFWLP010000126.1 coordinate 1,694, forward strand.
CCGACGGGCCACCGGCCTGCACGTGCAGGCCCAGACTGGCCGGCCGTTGCAGGGCACATGCCCAGGCCACCGCCGTTTCCGTGGTGTCGCAAGGGCGCCACACATGCAGATTGGGGATAAGACGCAGACTGGCTGCATGCTCAACGGCCTGGTGCGTCGGGCCGTCTTCACCCAGACCGATGGAGTCGTGCGTAAAGACATGAATAACGCGCTGCTTCATGAGCGCCGCCATGCGCAGCGCGTTGCGCGAGTAATCGGAAAACGTAAGGAACGTGCCGCCGAAAGGCAGATAGCCGCCATGCAACGCCATACCGTTCATGATGGCGGCCATGCCGAACTCACGCACACCGTAATTGATATGGCGACCGAACTGAAGGCCGCCCGTGCCGGCGCGCACGGCTTGCACGCCCTTCCAGTCGGTAAGGTTGGACCCGGTGAGATCGGCCGAACCGCCCAGCATCTCGGGCAAGGCGTCGACAAAACCGGTAATCGCCAACTGGGACGCCTTGCGTGTGGCCACGGTTTCGGCCTTGTCATTGGTGGCCTGGATGAAATCGCGGGCAACCTGGGCAAAATTCTTGGGCAGCTCACCCTGCAAACGGCGACGCAACTCGGCGGCCTGGGCGGGATACGCCTTGGCATAGGCGTCGAAACGGGCATCCCACTCGCGCTGCAATGCGGCACCCTTTGTCCGGCCATCCCAGTGATCGTACACCGGCTGGGGAATGACGAAGGGATCATGCGGCCAGCCCAGCGCGTCGCGCGTTGCCTGGATTTCGGCGGCGCCCAGCGGCGCGCCATGTACTTTTTCGGTACCGGCGGCATTGGGAGCCCCGTGGCCGATCACGGTACGGCAGCAAATGAGCGTGGGGCCTGTGCCCTGCCCGGCAAATTCCTTAGCCCTGGCAATGGCGGCATCGACGGCATCGACATCGTGCCCGTCGACATCGCGAATGACGTTCCAGCCGTAGCTTTCAAACCGCTGCGGTGTGTTGTCGCCGAACCAGTGCTCCACACGGCCATCGATGGAAATACCATTATCGTCGTACAGCACGATGAGCTTTGAAAGCTTCAAGGTACCCGCCAGCGAGCAGGCCTCGTGGGAAATACCTTCCATCAGGCAACCGTCGCCCACAAAGGCGTACGTGAAATGGTCAACGACGGCATGGCCGTCGCGATTGAACTCGGCCGCCAGCAAGGCTTCGGCCAGCGCCATGCCCACCGCATTGGCCAGACCCTGGCCCAGCGGACCCGTGGTGGTTTCCACACCGGCGGTCAGGCCTACCTCGGGGTGACCGGGGGTTTGCGAATGCAATTGGCGGAACTGGCGCAGCTGTTCGACGGGCAGATCATAGCCCGTAAGATGGAGCAAGGCATAAATGAGCATGGAGCCATGCCCGTTGGACAGCACGAAACGGTCGCGGTCCGCCCAGTCGGGCGCCAGCGGGTTGTGACGCAGATGGCGTGTCCACAAGGCTTCGGCAATTTCCGCCATGCCCATGGGCGCACCCGGATGCCCGGAATTGGCTTGTTGAACGGCATCCATGGCCAAGGCACGTATGGCATTGGCCATGGCGGAGGTGTGGGCAGCGTTTTGACTCATTGATCACTCGCAACAGGCGCCAGACCCGGCGGGCCTAACCCTCATGTTTCAAAATTGGGAAATCGGGGATTTTACCACCCGTGACACTGTCTGGTCGGGATAACCCGAACCGTCAAACAAGCCGCGCCTGGCCTTGTTATCGCGACTACAATACATTGTGCGGCCCCAGGCCGCACCCTAACCATACGCCGGCCCCCAAAAACCCATGAGCGCGCCTCGTTTTTTCTGCCCCCTGCCCCTGCAAGCCCACACCACCCTGCCGCTGCCCGCCGATGTCGCGCACCACGCCGTTCGTGTGCGCCGGCTGCGCGACGCCACTCCGGTCATTCTGTTCAATGGCCACGGCGGGGAATATCCGGCCGTGCTGCAGGTTGAAGGCAAACAGGTGTGGTGCCACCTTGGCGAGCACGTAGAACGCGAGGCCGAGCTGCCGGGCGCGATCGTGCTGGTACAAGGCCTGGCCGGCGGCGACAAAATGGACTGGATCATCGAAAAAGCGGTGGAGCTGGGTGTGACCGGCGTTGTACCCATTGCCGCCCAACGCAGCGTACTCCAGCTGAGCGGCGAGCGGCTGGAAAAACGCCTGGCGCACTGGCAACGCATAGTGGAATCGGCCAGCGAGCAATGCGGCCGCAATCGCCTGCTGCAGGTTCACCCGCCGCGCACGCTGCAGGCCTTCCTGCAGGAATCCGGCGCACACGCGCTGCGCACCACCTACTTGTGCCACCCCGAGGCACCCCGCGCCCTGCGTGACGCGCTGGGTGGCCCGGCGGAAACCTTAAGCTTCATGGTCGGGCCCGAAGGGGGCTGGTCAGACGACGAGTACGCTCTGGCGCAACGCTACAGCGTAGCCACCGTTCGCTTCGGTGACCGCATTCTGCGCACGGAAACCGCCGGCCTGGCCATGGCCAGCGCGGCGAGCGCCCTGCTGGGCTGGATATAGGCGAAGGGTACGGACGCAACCGGCCCTAGTTGTCGGACGCGCCCGAATAGGGAACAGGATCAACACCCGGCTCCGGCGCCGGATGCGCGCCCGCATGCACCACGGCATAAGCCATGCATACATTGCTGTTCGAGGCAAACTCAACCGCGTCGTTCACGACGCTGAGTATGGCCTGGGCATCGTCGGCAAGCGCCGGGTCGCCCGAATGCAGATTGTGGAACCATAAAAACAGGCCGTTGCGATGGTCAAGCACGGTATCGCAAAGGCAGTCGTAAAAGGCATCCAGATTGCCGCCGAAGAACTCGGGAAAATCGACGGCCTTCACCACGGCACGCAAGACGGCCGAACGGCTACGCGCCCGGTCGCAATCGACCACGAAGGCCGACATGCCCGCCGCCCGCGCCGCGCCAAACAGCTCGTCGCGCGAGGCAAGCGACGCATCAATCAACCCGCCTTTCAGCAACTTCTTTTGCAACGATTGCGCTTGGCTCATTCTGACGCCTCCTTGAAAAACGCGTTAATTTCGTCGATTCTACTTTGGCAGTCAGCCTGCCCAAGCTGTATAAGAGCCTGCGTGTAGCTGGCTTCGAACAATAAATAAGAAATAAGTGCACCGCCAGTAGTTGGGCCGGATGAAGGCGACACACCCAGAACGCGAAACAGGATACGAGCGGCGCGTGGCAGCTCTTGCAGGTAAGCCAGCGCTATTTCGTCCAGCGATCGGCTGGGAGTAATGACCAACGTGCGCAAAGGACGCAGCGAATGGCTTTTTAATACATTATCGGGAACTTGCGCAAGCAGTTCATTCACACGTTGCATTCGCTCCACATCGACCGACAGACTGTCCAGAAAAATATTCGACAGCGCATGGCCGCCAATTTGCGCCAGCGACGGATACGGTGGATCGCTGGGCTGCAGTTCGGGGTGAATGTCGTCGCGAAACCCGGTACCGATGACCACCATTTTTTCCGCACCCAGATGCACCGCCGGACTAATGGGCGCCAGCTGCCGCATGGACCCGTCACCGCACCAGATGCGACGGCCGTTCACTGTAAGCGCCTGGGCGGGAAACACGAAGGGAATCGCGCTGGATGCCAGCAGGTGATCGATACCCAGGAATGTGGGCACCGCCTGCCTGAGCGACCGCAACCAGGGGCGTATGGTATGGCGCGACTGATAAAAGACCAGGTGTTGCCCGGTGGTGTAGGAAGTGGCCATGATGGCCAACGCGTGCAAATGGCCGGCATCGAGATTCAGTTCAAGCCGGCGCAAATCGATGGCCGACGCCAGCAACCGACCCAGCGGCTCATTGTCGAGCAATGATCGCGGCTGCCGGTTGCGCAAGCCGGGCAGCAACCAGCCCGCTGCCAGCATCGCAAACCAGTGCAAGCCGGTTTTCATCAAGCCCCGGGCATCGGCACGGTATACGTCGCCCGTTTGCAGGGAACTCCATAGTCGTACCAGCCCGTCGACACCCAGCTGAGGCTGGTCGGCGCGACAGGCCATGACCGCCGCATTGATGGCCCCCGCCGATGTACCGCAAATGATCTTGAAGGGATTGGGAAAGTGGGCGACCCCGTGGGGGTTGAGCGCCCGGAAAATTCCGGACAGCACGCCCACCTGATAGGCGGCGCGTGCACCACCGCCCATCAGTATCAAGCCGCAGGTGGCGCGGCCTGCCGGTGTAACGTCAGGTAGCCCGCGGAGTGTTTGCATCAAGGACGGTGAGCGCTGCCATATTCACAATACGACGCACGGTGGAACTGGACGTGAGAACATGCACCGGCGCGTTGACCCCCAGAAGGAAAGGACCCACCGCCACGTTACCGCCTGCCGCCGTCTTGAGCAAGTTATACGCAATGTTGCCGGAATCCACATTGGGGCAAATCAGAAGATTGGCCTCGCCGCTCAACGTGGTATTGGGCATGACACGTTTGCGCAGGGCTTCATCGAGCGCACAATCGCCGTGCATTTCGCCGTCGATCTCCAGGTCGGGGTCGGCCTGACGCACCAAGGCCAGCGCCTCTTGCATTTTTGCCCCCGACGAAGAGCTTCCGGTACCGAAATTGGAGCGGGACAACAGCGCTACTTTCGGCACCATATTCAAACGCCGCAGCTCGGCGGCGGCCGCCAGGGTGATCTCGGCGATCTGGGCGGCATCGGGATTGTCGTTTACGTGCGTGTCGGCCAACGCAATGGTGCGTTCCGCCAGCAACAGGATGTTCATGGCCGCATAGGTTTTTGCACCCGGCGCCCTGCCAATGACTTCGTCGATGAACTGCAGATGGTTTCCGTACGCCCCCACGGTGCCGCACACCATGCCGTCGGCATCGCCCAGCTTGACCATCATGGCGCCAATCAGTGTAAGCCGGCGACGCATTTCCACACGCGCCATCTCTTTGCTGATCCCCCGCCGGCACATGATTTCCCAGTAGGTTGTCCAGTAACGATGAAAACGCTCGTCGAAGTCGGGGTTCGTGACTTCAACGTCGGTGCCGAGACGCAAACGCAAGCCGAATTTCTTGATGCGATCGGCCAGCACAGACGGACGCCCGACCAGAATAGGTTTGGCAAGCTTTTCATCGACCACGATTTGCACAGCCCGCAGAACACGTTCTTCCTCGCCTTCGGTAAACACGATACGGGCCTTGCCGCCGTCGCGCACCAGACGCTTGGCCGTGGAGAACAGCGGCTTCATGAACGAACCGGAGCGGTACACAAACTGCTGCAGCTGTTCGGCGTAGCTTTCCATATCGGCAACCGGCCGCGTAGCCACGCCGTCGTCGATCGCCGCCTGGGCGACGGCCACCCCGATACGCACGATCAGGCGGGGATCAAAGGGTTTGGGAATGAAGTATTCCGGCCCGAAGGACACGCCGTAGGTACCATAGGCCGCGGCCACGACATCGCTTTGTTCTTCCTGGGCGAGCTGGCAGATGGCCATGACCGCCGCCTTTTCCATGCCACGGGTAATGGTGGTGGCGCCGACGTCGAGAGCGCCGCGGAAAATATACGGAAAACATAAAACATTGTTGACCTGGTTCGGGTAGTCGGACCGGCCGGTGGAAATCACCACATCGTCGCGCACGGCATGGGCGTCTTCCGGCAGAATTTCCGGATTCGGGTTGGCCAGCGCCAGAACGAGGGGCCGCGACGCCATGCGTTTGACCATTTCCGGCTTCAGAACGCCGCCCGCCGACAGGCCCAGAAACACATCGGCGCCGTCGATGATGTCGGACAGCGTGCGCGCATCGGTTTCCTGGGCGAAGCGCTCTTTGTCGGGATCCATGAGCGCCTGACGGCCACGGTACACCACCCCTTCAATATCGGACACCCAGATGTTTTTGAGCGGCAAGCCGAAATCTACCAGCAAATCAAGACAGGCCAGCGCCGCCGCACCGGCCCCCGACACCACCACCTTGATTTGATCGATTTTTTTCCCGACGACTTCCAGGCCATTGATAAAGGCCGCGGAAACACAGATGGCCGTACCATGCTGATCGTCGTGAAAGACGGGAATCTTCATGCGCTCGCGCAGCTTGCGCTCGACGGTGAAGCATTCGGGCGCCTTGATGTCTTCCAGGTTGATGCCGCCAAAGGTGGGCTCAAGGCCGGCGATGATTTCCACCAGCTTGTCGGGGTCGGTTTCGTTGATCTCGA
>JBFWLP010000127.1:0-7626 GCA_050252075.1 Burkholderiaceae bacterium
GTCGCCCAGTGCGAGAGTTTCCGCCCGGGCGGAAACCACGCCTGCCAGCGCACGCAGCAAGGTGGATTTGCCGCTTCCGTTGGGGCCGATCAAGGCAACCAGCTGTCCGGCCGGCAGAGCGGGAAGCGTCACGCCACACAGTACCGCCTGCCGCCCAAGCCGGCAATTCAGGTTCTGGACGGTAAGCACGTCAGGCGTTGTCATGATCGGCGTGGGTAATCAGTCGGGCCTGCGCAAGAGCGCAAGAATGAAGAAAGGGATGCCGGTCAGTGTGGTAACAATGCCCACAGGCAAGACGGCGTCCTGGGCCAGGCTTTTCGACACTACAGACGCGCTGAGCAATGTAAGCCCGCCGGCCAGAGCGCTGGCCGGCAGGTACCAGCGATGGTCCTCACCCCAAAGACGCCTTGCAATATGGGGCGCCATCAGCCCGATGAACCCGATGACACCTACCAGGGCGACTGCCACGCAGGCCAGCAGACTCGCACGCAGCAGTGCCCTTCGCCGTACGGCGTGGGTATGGACACCCAGGCCCAGCGCCCGTTCCTCGCCGAAGCGCAGCGATGTCAATCGGCTGCTGTCGTACATGGATCCGGCCAGTGAAAAAATGACGATGGGAGCAAGCAGCGCAACTGATGACCATTGGGCACGCGCCAGGCTACCCATCATCCAGAAGATCAAGTCTTGAAGGGCGGCGCTGCTGGCACGCAACTGCAGCAGCGACAGCATGGCATTGAAAGAAAACACCAGTGCAATCCCGATCAGGATTATGCCGGTGGTTCCGAGCCTCGCGTGTCGCGCCACCTGGTCGATGGCAAGCGTACAGAGCGCCCCGGCAAAAAACGCGCCCAGCGCCAGCGCGTAAGACCCCGGCAGGCCCAGCGGATTCCATTGCAGGACAAGCACGACGGCGGCGCCCAGTGCCGCCGCCGAGGACACGCCCAAGGTGAAGGGGCTGGCAAGGGGGTTGTCCAGAACCGTCTGCATCTCGGCACCCGCCAACCCCAAGGCCAGCCCGACCAGCAGCGCCATCAGCGTTTGTGGCGCGCGCAATTCCCGCACAATCACGGCGTTCTGAGACAGGCCCGAGTCAGTGTGCCAGAGTGCCTTCCAGATGTCGGCAACGGGGATGTTGGCCGGCCCCAGGGCAAGATCCAGAAAGAGCAGGGCGATCAAGGCCACTGCCAATCCCGCCAGCTGATAGCTGCGGCGTCGATTCTTTTCCGAGAGCTGTGCTTGCGCACCCTGGTCAAAAACCATTGTGGCCCGCGTTTATTGCAATAACTGCAAGCGACTTTTTGCGGTTTCGGCGGCTTTCGATTGGGGGTAGTCGCGCACAATGCGCTGAAGACTGGTTTTGGTGCCGGCCAGATCATTCAGCTCGGTCTGGCTGGCTGCAATAACCAGCAGCGCATCGGGCGCGCGCGAATGTTTGGCGTTGGCCTGCAAAAAATTCTGCATGACCTGGATGGAGCCTTTGAAGTCTTTGGTGGCGTAACGGCTGCTGCCTTGATAGAACTGTGCATCGGCGGCTAGCGGGCTTTCGGGGTAAGCTGCCAGAAAATCGCCAAAGCCGGTGGCGGCGGCCTTGTAGTTGCCCGCGCGGAATGCTTCCATAGGCGTGTCAAAGGCCACTTTTTCCTGAGGATCCACGGCCGCCGAACTTGATGTCGGCGCAGGGGCGGAATCGCCTCCGGCTCCGCGCAGTTTCCAGTTCATTTGTTCGACTTGTCCGCGCAGCGTGGCTACTTCCTGGCGCAGCAGTTCGATCTGTTCCGCCAGCTGCAGCCTGGCTTGCTGGTTCTGGGCGGTTATTCGCTGTACCTGTTCACGTAACTCAAGAATGGCCCGGCGCGCATCATCGTCGGCAAAAGCCAGGGCGTGTGGACTATAGGCCGACGTCGCCAGGAATACCGACAAAAGCGCTGCATGAAACGGGCGGAGTAAAACGCGCATAATTCGCTCCAAAAGTAAAAACGCCGCAGCGGGTTGCCGCCACGGCGTCGGGGGACAAGTTACCCGCTATTATTGCTGATACATGATGTCGGCGCGACGGTTTTCAGCGTAATCGGCTTCAGTGCTGCCCAGTGCTTTCGGGCGTTCCTTACCGAAACTGATCGCCTCGATCTGACCGCCGTTGACACCCAGAAGCTCCATCATGCGTGCCACGGCATCGGAGCGGCGCTGTCCGAGTGCAAGGTTGTACTCGGTGCCCCCGCGTGCGTCGGCGTGGCCTTCAACACGAACCTGCTGCTGGGGCTTGCCGCGCAGATAGTTGGCATGCATTTGAACAACGCTGCGGTATTGTTCGGGGATAGTGTAGCTATCGAAGTCGAAGTAGACCGACCGCTGCTGAGCCAGGGGGCTCTGAGGGTTGAACGGATCCATGATCTGGCCGGTTGTGGCCCCATCAGTTCCGCCGGTACCGCCAGCCCCGGATTCGTCCAGAGGTACCGAACTACATGCCGCCAGCGTACCGGTAAATGCCAGGACAGCCAGACTTCTTGTGATGCGCGAGCTCATTTGAATTCCTTTGAAAAAAGAGTCACACGAAAATTATTTTGGAAAAGGTCCCCACGTTGGTTCAGAGACTTTACCGTTAAGCGCGGAAAGGGTGTGGCGCACACGACCGTCAACCGATGTTACTGCCAGTACACTGCGTCCGTTCTGAACCGAACTGTAGAGAACCTGCATTCCGTTGGGTGCAAAACTGGGTGACTGGTCGTCCGGGCCGGCAGTAAGGACCTGTTCGGCGCCGGACTTCATGTTTTGCACAGCGATACGGAAAGCTCCGTCCCTGCGAGTAACGTACACCAGGTTGTTACCGTCTGGCGAGAGCTCCGGTGAGATATTGTAACTTCCGTTAAACGTTATGCGTTGAGCCTCACCACCGCCGACGGGCACCTGGTAAACCTGCGGACTGCCGCCGCGGTCACTGGTAAATACCAGCGAGTCACCGGCCGGGCTGAAGCTCGGTTCGGTATCGATCAGGGGAGACCGCATAATGCGGCGCAACCCGGAACCATCGGGATTGATCGTGTATATCTGCGAAATTCCGTCGCGAGACAGCACAATAGCTACCTGTGAGCCGTCGGGTGACCACGCCGGGGCGCTGTTGTTGCCTTTGAAATTCGCAAGCGGCACGCGTTGGCCGGTGGCCAGGGTTTGCACATAAATCACCGGCTTGCCGGACTCGAAGCTGACATAGGCCAGCTTGCTTCCATCGGGTGACCAGGCGGGGGAAATAATTGAGCTCCGGGAGCGCAGCATCACTTGCGGATTCTGGCCGTCGGCATCTGCAATTTGTAACTCGTAATTGTTGCCATTTTGCAACACGTAGGCGATTCGGGTAGAGAAAACGCCACGGACACCCGTAATTTTCTCGTAAATACGGTCTGCAATCTGATGTGCAATGCGCCGAAGGTCTTTTTCGCTGCCGGCAAAAGACACGCCGTCAATTTGTGATTTCCCCAGGGTGTCGGCCAGGCGATAGCTGATATTGTAGGTGCCGCCACCTTCTGTGACCGAGCCGTAGGCGACATAGTCGGCACCGCGGCCCCGCCAGTCGTCGTAGGCAATCGTGCTTTCAGAAGTGAGGGCGGTGCCTGCGGCGCTGACCAGGCGGAATTGTCCTGTGCGTGTCAGATCGGCCCGAATGATCTCGCTGATCTGCGCTCCTGCCGGCGATCCCGAGAACTCGGCAATTGCGACGGGGTATTGTGTAGCGCCCACGCCCGAGATATCGACCCGCAGCTGCGCCATGGCGGCCAGCGGCATTGTGAGCATGGCGAGAACCGCAAGATTCAGAAAAAATGTCATCGCGCGATCACGCCAACGATCAAGCGCTATCGGGGGTACAGAAGGTGCTGCTGGCATGGTTGTGATCTCCTGTTAGTCATACATCCGATAATTTCCTTCGATAGACGAAGGGTACTTGCCTGAAGGTGGTTTAGGGAAGGGTGAGCAGGCTTGTATGCCTTTGCGCACTGCTTCGTCAAACCGGGCATTACCGGATGAACTGCGAATGTCGACGCGGTTGACCGTGCCGTCGGGGTTGAGCTGAACGCGGTATTGTACGGTCGGATTGGCCGAACCGCTGCGCGGCGGAACACTGTAAATGACTCGGGGGCGGACGCAGTTTCGCACTTCGGCCGCATAGCCGCCGTCGCCGCCACCTCCACCCGCCTGATTCCGGTCAGAGGTTCCTCCGGGAAGTCCGGCCGCACCCAGCGCGTCGCCACGCATAGCCTGGCGCAGTGCCTCGCGTTTTTCGGCCGCAGCCTTCTCGGCCGCTGCTTTGGCCGCGGCGGCTTTCTTGGCGGCCTCTTCCTTGGCCTTGCGCTCGGCTTCTTCTTTGGCTTTGCGAGCGGCTTCTTCCTTGGCCTTGCGCTCGGCTTCTTCCTTGGCTTTACGGGCGGCTTCTTCCTTCGCTTTACGCTCGGCTTCCTCTTTGACCTTACGGGCGGCTTCTTCTTTGGCTTTACGCTCGGCCTCTTCCTTGGCTTTACGCTCGGCCTCTTCCTTGGCTTTACGCTCGGCCTCTTCCTTGGCTTTACGTTCGGCTTCTTCTTTGGCTTTACGTTCGGCCTCTTCTTTGGCTTTACGCTCAGCTTCTTCGCGAGCCTTTCGTTCAGCTTCTTCCTTGGCTTTGCGAGCGGCGTCCTCGCGGGCCTTTCGTTCAGCCTCTTCCTTGGCTTTAAGCTCAGCCTCTTCGCGAGCCTTGCGCTCGGCGTCTTCCTTGGCCTTGCGTTCTGCCTCTTGCTTGGCTTTACGCTGAGCCTCTTCGCGGGCCTTGCGCTCAGCGTCGGCCGCCAATTGCGCCTGGCGAAGTTCTTCTTCCAGACGCTCGCGTTCCTTGCGTGCTTCTTCGAGCGCAATTTCCGGGTCAATCAGCGGTTCGGGTTTGGGCTGGTCTTGCGGCGCAGGAGGCGTTGGTGGCGCGGCCTCGGGGACGGGCGGCGGCTCCGGCGGCGAAGGCGGGTCTTGAGGTGCCGGAGACACGGGTTCAGGCGTAGGTGCAGGCTCAGGCGTGGGTTCTGGCGTAGGTTCAGGCTCGGGTTCGGAGGGCTCGGTTGAGGTTTCCTCGGGAACGCTTTCTTCCTGGCTGGCTTGCGGATTATCGCCGGCGGCCCAAAGCTCCACTTGCACCGGGTTCGGTGTTCGCGGGGCGGCCGTGAAGCCAATCAGCATAATGGCCAGCAGGGCAACGTGGATGGTGACCGCGAACAGAAAGCCGCGTCGCTCGTCGCGGCGTTCTGTGTCCTGAAAGGTTACGGTTGCGCGGTTTGATTCAGTATGCTTCATTCAGATGTCGTGTGTCCACGGCTGTCGGATCACGTTGGGCCGGAAGATCAGTTGCCGGCGGGCACGGGATTCGATGATTGGTCAACCAGCAGGCCAAGGCGGCTGATGCCGCTGCTGCGAAGCTGATCCATGATTTTTACCACGGTGTCGTAGGGCACGCGACCGTCGGCGGCGATCACCACGGGCGTGTCCGACGTTACGCGTGACTGTACCGTGCTGACAAATGCGTCGGGAGCAACGGACTCGAACTCGGCGCCCGAGTCGCGCAGGCGCATGGATAACCCGCCGTTCTCGTCGATTTGTACCTCAAGAGGTTTGGCGGGCACCTCGGTGGCCTGGCCCACGGATGGCAATTCAATGAGTCCGGGAGTGATCATGGGGGCGGTCACCATGAATATCACCAGCAAAACGAGCATGACGTCAATGTACGGTACGACGTTGATTTCGTTTTTAAGCCTGCGGGAGCGACGGTTACTGGCACGCACTGACGGCATTAACGCACCTGCCTTTGCAGAATATTCAGGAATTCGTCGATAAAGCTGTCGAAGCGGATGGACAGACGATCGATTTCGTTGGTGTAGCGGTTGTAGGCCACCACGGCGGGAATGGCGGCGAACAGGCCGATCGCCGTTGCGATGAGGGCCTCGGCGATACCGGGCGCTACAGCCGACAGTGTTGCTTGCTGGGTGGTGGACAGCCCCAGAAACGCTTGCATGATGCCCCAGACAGTGCCTAGAAGGCCAATGTAGGGGCTGACGGAGCCGGCCGACGCCAGAAAATTGAGATGGGCTTCAAGGTTGTCCATTTCACGCTGGTAGGTGGCGCGCATGGCGCGCCGGGCACCATCCAGAACGGCGTCGGCGGAACCGTTGGTGCGGCGGGCCTTGATGAACTCTGTCATGCCTGAATCGAAAATACGCGCGAGCGTGCCGTGTTCGGCACGCCGTGACGCAATCGATTGCTGAAGCACGGCCAGATCGCCGCCTGCCCAGAAGTCGTCTTCAAAGCGCTGGGTTTGCTCGTTGGCCCGCCGAAGCGCTGCGCGTTTGCTGAATATGTATGTCCAGGAAATGACCGAAATGCCCACCAGAACCAACATGACCAGCTGGACGGGAATACTGGCGTCGAGAAGAAGTTGTAGCAACGAAAGGTCGCTGTGCGATTGCATGATCAGGTACTAGCCTTTTCCAGTAGGTTTCGAAGATATTGGGTCAAGGGTACGGGACGAAGTGTTTCAGCCTGAACGCACGCAACCTGGATAGTGCTTTCGCACAGTACCGTATCCTGGTTGACGGCGTATTGCAAAAACGTGATCGACGCCGGTCCGACACGCGTTATCCGGCTGATGATCTGAAGCAGATCATCAAGTCGGGCGGGCTTGCGGTATTGTATTTCAAGGTTCTTCACGACAAACAGAATTCCGGCCTGACGGACAAGATCGGATTGTTCGACGCCGAGCCGACGCAACCATTCAGTGCGCGCACGCTCGAAGAACTTAAGATAATTGGCGTAGTACATCACGCCACCGGCATCGGTGTCCTCGTAATATACGCGAACATCGAGCCGAAATGCGTCTTCAGGTGTTTCTGTCGTCATGTGTTTGGTGATGCTGTGTGACGGAATGTATCTTTTTCTGTCTTGGGCATTTTGCGTTAGCCGGGCGGTTTACAAGGCTGCCAGGGTTTGCAGGGCATAGGCGGGCGCGTCGTCGAGCGCGATCCGGTCGGCCGCGCTTTGGCGTCGCGTCTGAATTTCCACCACCCCTTCCTTCAGCCCGCGGTCACCAATGGTGATGCGCAACGGCACGCCGATCAGCTCCCAGTCGGCGAACATGATGCCGGGCCGGACATCGCGGTCGTCGAGAATGACATCGACGCCGCTTTCCTGCAGCCGGCTGTAGAGCTGTTCGGCAGCTTGCCGGACGGCGTCGCTGCGATTCATGCCCATGGGACAAATGACCACTTCAAACGGGGCCAGCGCGCGGGGCCAGATAATGCCTTTGCCGTCGTGGTTCTGTTCAATGGCCGCGGCCGCGATGCGGCTGATACCGATACCGTAGCATCCCATTTGCAGGGTGGCCGGTTTGCCGTCGGTTTCCAGGAAAGTGGCGTTCAGGGCTTTGGAATATTTGTCGCCCAGGAAGAACACATGCCCCACCTCGATGCCACGCTGGATTGCCAGTTGCCCGCCCGACGGGGCGGGATCGCCGGCCACAACGTTGCGCAGGTCTTCCACCCGGGGTTCCGGCAGGTCGCGCCCCATAGTAAAAATATCCTCCAAGCATCAGAACGGCTGGGTCTTTCTAACGATAGAAGACAATGG
>JBFWLP010000128.1:0-6827 GCA_050252075.1 Burkholderiaceae bacterium
GCTCTTCCGATCTGCAGCTTGCGCTCGACGGTGAAGCATTCGGGCGCCTTGATGTCTTCCAGGTTGATGCCGCCAAAGGTGGGCTCAAGGCCGGCGATGATTTCCACCAGCTTGTCGGGGTCGGTTTCGTTGATCTCGATATCGAAGACATCGATACCGGCAAACTTCTTGAAAAGAACGCCCTTGCCCTCCATGACGGGCTTGGATGCCAGCGCACCGATATTGCCCAGACCCAGCACGGCCGTACCGTTGCTGATGACGCCCACCAGATTTCCGCGCGCCGTGTAGCGAAAGGCATTCTGCGGATCGGAAACGATTTCCTCGCACGCCGCCGCAACACCGGGGGAATAGGCCAGCGCAAGATCTCGCTGGTTGGATAACTGCTTGGTAGGCGTCACCGAAATTTTGCCGGGTCGGCCCATCTCGTGATATTCAAGGGCGGCTTTGCGAAGGTTCTCTTCCATGGTATTTGCGCTGGCTAGTATTAAATGGTGGAACGGGCTGTCATTCTATCCCTTTGAGCGGAATTAGGACATGGCGGGAATACCTAATCACTTTTCAGGGCCATAAACACACCGGCCGGATCGAAAAGGTGTTTGACCTGACTGTCCAGGCGCCGGGCGGGTGTAGCGTTGGACACCGTGCCCGCCCCCGCAGTGCGGAACCCGGCCGGCGCCGCAGACACCGGCGGCGCGAGCACAACCCACTCAACCCAGCCCAATGCCCCCCCGTGCCCGGCCACCAGATTGGCCAGATTGATCGTTTTTCCGTCAGCCGGACACAACGTGTCCAGGCGAAAACTGGCCGGCCACGTCTGATGCTGCAGGCACCACCGGGCATCGTCCGACATGGCCAGCTGAAACAAGGCGGGAACCAGTTGCTGCAATCTGGCGCCCTGCAGGGGACGGGTGTTGTTTTGTCCGAAGGGGCCGAGACCGGCCACGGTACCGTCATCCAGAAGCAGGGAGGCGAAGACCAGACCCGAGTCGGCCATATGGCCGCCCGGGAAGCACCAGTTCGTGCGATCGGCCAGCCACTCCGCAACCGTAAGGTGCGCCGGCAATGACGAAAACTGCTGAAAACCGACCGCATCCAGTTCGCCGACCATGACACCGGGCTGCACAAACCACGAGTCACTTCCCGGCTCCAAAGGCTGAAACGTGGACAGCCCGCGCCCTGCCTCTACCCACAACACATGCCGTGCGTCCTGTTCTGCTCCGGAATCCAGACCTTCGATGGCCAGTATCACGCCGCTTTCGCGACACAATGCGCGCGCATGGTGCACATCGGCGGCCTGCTCGGCAATCAACCGGGCCCGCCCGAACCCGTCGTGCGGATCAAGATCGTCGACACGCCCTTTGACAACGCGTGCCAGCCGCCGGCAGAAGGCTTGCCAGGGCCCCCGAGGGGGACGGCGTCCGGTCAGGAAGGCGCGGCGCGACGACGATTGCATAGAAGGTCCTCTGAAATAGCGAAGGAGTTATCCCGGGTTGAAACGGCTAAAATTGAGCTTTTCGCCTTTACGATTGATTATGCCGCGCCTAGCCCAACGCACAGAAAGTATTACTCCGTTTCACGCCGTGGAACTTTTCAAGCAGGCCAATGCCCTCATGGCCCAAGGACGCGACATTATCAGCCTGGGAATCGGGGAGCCCGATTTTACGGCGCCCGCCCGTGTTGTTGAAGCCCTGAACAATGCGGCAGCCGCCGGTTTGAGCGGCTATTCCGCCCCCAGCGGACTACCGGCATTGCGGGAATCGGTGGCACATTATTACGCACAGCAATTCGGCGCCGCTGTCGACCCGTCGCGCGTGGTGATCACGTCGGGCGCTTCAGGAGCCTTGTTGCTGGCTTGCATGGCGCTGGTCAACCCGGGCGACCACGTCATGATGCCCGACCCGTCCTACCCCGCCAACCAGAATTTCGTTCGTGCCGCCGGCGGTGTGCCCCAGCTTGTGCCGTCGACGCCGGAACAGCGCTTTCAGCTGTCGGCGGATCACGTTCGATCGTTCTGGACGGACCAGACCCGGGGCGTGCTCGTGGCCTCGCCCAGCAACCCCACCGGAACCTCCATTTCGCGCACCGAGCTGGCCGAACTGATTCGCGAGGTGCGCGCCCGTGACGGTTTCATTATCATGGACGAGATCTATCTGGGTCTTTACTATGACGACCCGCCAAAAAGTGCCCTAACCCTGGACGATGACATCATCATCCTGAACAGCTTTTCCAAGTACTTCCACATGACCGGCTGGCGATTGGGCTGGATGATCGTTCCGCCCTACCTGACCGACGCTGTCGACAAGCTGAGCGCCAACCTGGCGATTTGCGCGCCAACCCTGGCGCAGCACGCGGCACTGGCCTGTTTCGATCCCGACGTCATGCAGCTTTACGAGAAGCGCCGCCTGTCCTTCAAGCAGCGGCGCGACTATCTGGTGCCCGCGCTTGAACGGCTTGGCTTGCGCGTTCCGGTTCATCCCGACGGGGCGTTTTATATTTACGCCGACATTCGCCGGTTCAGTCATGACAGCGATGCGTTCTCGCAGCGCCTGCTGCTCGAAGCCGGCGTAGCGGCCGTGCCGGGGCGTGATTTCGGGCCGGCCCATGCCGGTCACATGATGCGTTTTTCCTACGCCACTGGCCTGGACCGGCTGCAGGAAGCCATTGCGCGCATGGAACAGTTTCTTGGCACGTTCAGCCGCTGAAACGTTTATTGCGGTACCGACTTGGCAACAGGAATGCCCGATGCAAGGGCAATACGGCGCAACTCGGCCAGAACCTTGTTGCCGTAGCCGCCGTCACCCGGGCCCGTCGCGCCCACATAGCACGCCAGCCCCCCCCGCACCGACCCCCGGCGCTCGATGCAGTTGCGCAAAATTTGCGTGCCCACCCAGATATTGGCAATGGGATTGATCGCCGCCGTTACACCATTTTCGAAGACGTCGAATTTGGCTTTGTGCACACTGGTCATTACCTGCATCAGCCCCTGGGCGCCCACATGGCTTTCGGCAAACGGGTTGTAGCGCGACTCGATCGCAATGACGGCCAGCACCAGCTGGGGATCCAGGCCGCGCTCATTCGCCACCACAAATACCGTGTTGACCAGTGCCCCGGCAACGCCTTCGGCAATGCGATACTTGCGCGCTAGATAGCTGCGCAATGCCTTGGCCTGAGCTGCCGAGAGCTCCGGTGCGAGGACACCTTGCTCGAACGCCTGAACGGCGTTCGCAAAGTTCACCTGCGACGCGGTAAACCGGCGCGACGCATCGGCATCGTCGCCCTGGGGCTGCGGCAGGGTCAAGACAGCGGAATGGTCTACGCCGGCCTGCCCGCTGCCGGCACGCGGAACATCAGGCTGCCCGCCTTGCGAGAACAGGGCAAACGGATCCGTATCGTAGCCATTGGGACTGAGCACTGCCACAAACGCTTCGCGCAATTGGCGAGACTGGTCTTGCAATGAGGGAATGGTCAATGCAAGCACGGCCGTCACCAGCACCGCAATGCCCAGGTAAACGGCACTGACATGAATGAATTCGCCCAGGCGGTAAACAGCCAGGCGCACCGGGCGAACCATGAAATTATTGAGATCAATTACCACGCCGCTATCCCTTCCTCATAAAATGACAGGCTGGCACAAGCCAAAACCAGCCGCCGCGCCGGCGAGCGCACCCCCGAATGTAACCTGAGTACGCCGACACTGTGAACTATCGCGATCTACGAGACTTCATCGCTCAACTGGAAAAAGCAGGTGAGCTGAAGCGCATTAAAACGCCGGTTTCCACTCATCTGGAAATGACCGAAATCAGCGACCGCGTTCTGCGAAAGCAAGGGCCGGCACTGCTGTTCGAGAATGCTGTTCACAACGGCGCGCCCGCAGGCATGCCCGTGCTTGCCAACCTGTTCGGCACGCCGCAACGCGTCGCCTGGGGCATGGGGGCCGCAACAGTTGGCGCGCTGCGTGACACCGGTGAACTGCTTGCCTCGCTGCGCGAGCCCGAGGCACCCAAAGGCTTCCGTGACGCGCTGGCCACCGTGTCGAAGCTGAAAGCGGCGCTATGGGACATGAGCCCCAAGAATGTTCGTGCAGGCGCCTGCCAGGACATTGTGATCGAAGGCAACGACGTCGACCTGGCCACATTGCCGCTTCAGCATTGCTGGCCGGGCGATGTGGCTCCGCTCCTCACGTGGGGCCTGGTCATTACCCGAGGCCCGAATGCCAAGCGTCAGAACCTGGGCATTTACCGGCAGCAACTGCTGGGCCGCAACAAGCTGATCATGCGCTGGCTGTCGCACCGTGGCGGCGCTCTCGATTTTCGTGACCACTGCCTGGCCCATCCGGGACAACCCTTCCCTATTGCCGTAGCCCTGGGCGCCGATCCCGCCACCATTCTGGGCGCCGTCACTCCCGTGCCCGACACGCTTTCAGAATACCAGTTTGCCGGGTTGCTGCGCGGCTCGCGCACCGAAGTCACCCAGGCGATCGGCAGTGCGCTGTCGGTACCGGCCACGGCGGAAATCGTGCTTGAAGGCCACATACTGCCTGCCGGCCACCCCAACGCCGCCGCCCCTTCCGTTCCCGACAACGCTACCGCACCACCCGATACGGGTTACGAAACCGCGCTGGAAGGGCCTTACGGGGACCACACCGGGTATTACAACGAACAAGACTGGTTTCCCGTGTTCACCGTGGATCGCATCACCATGCGCCGCAACCCCATGTATCACAGCACCTATACCGGCAAGCCGCCCGACGAGCCCGCCGTGCTGGGTGTCGCACTGAACGAAGTGTTTGTGCCGCTGCTCAGGCGTCAGTTACCGGAAATCGTCGACTTTTACCTTCCCCCCGAAGGGTGCAGTTATCGCCTGGCGGTGGTGTCGGTGCGCAAACAATACCCCGGCCATGCCAAGCGCGTCATGTTCGGCATCTGGAGCATTCTTCGCCAGTTCATGTACACCAAGTTCATTGTGGTGGTCGACGACGACATTGATCCGCGCGACTGGAAAGAGGTCGTGTGGGCCATGACCACGCGCATGGATCCGGTGCGTGACGCCGTGCTGGTCGAAAACACACCGATCGACTACCTGGATTTCGCCTCGCCGGTCTCGGGCCTGGGCGGGAAAATGGGGCTCGACGCCACCAATAAATGGCCGGGCGAAACACAGCGTGAATGGGGCACCCCGATCACCCGCGACCCCCAGGTCACGCAGCGTGTAGACGCCATGTGGAATGAATTAGGGCTTTGAGCGACGGCTGAGCTGCCAGCTGATCAGCAGGCCGGCGGCAACCCGCAGCCAGCGGGTGCGCCCCCTGCCCATTCCTGACAGTACAGTCGATGCCGCCGAAGTAATGAGCGGATAGCGGCGGGTAAGCGCGATGGCCTGGGTAGCCCAACCCAGTACCGACCGGGCGGAAAACCGGGGGATCACGCTGGAAGCCAGTGACGACGGGGAAAGATCATTGCCCAGCTCGCACAGGGCCCGCTTGAGGCCCTGGCGCTCCAGGGCGGCACGGGCCCGCAAAATTTCGAGATGCAATTCCCGATCGACGGCACGCTGCCCTTTTCTCATGTGTCATCCTGTGCGGTCGAGGATTTTTCGGCCGCCTGGCCCGACGAGGCCAAGCGTTCTATAAGCCTTTTGTCGCGGAGCAATTCTTCAAGGGTGGCGGAAAAAGGAGCGGGCGCCGACAGCATTTTCCGTCGCAGCACAAGAGCCGTGATCACCGCACCCAGCGCATACAACAGGGCCAATACAAAAATTGCGGTGTAACGGTGGTCGGTGGGCCAGAAATACAGGGCAACCCCTATCGAAAAGACCAGCAGTGCCAATACCGCCAGCCCGGTGGCTGAGATAGCCAACACCAGCCAGAGCAGCCACTGCGACTTTTGCCCGGCGGCCTCGAGCGAGAAAAGCTCAAGGCGGGTGCGCACCATGGAAACCAGAGTTGCGCTTAGTTGACCGATTGATTCTCGCAGCGGCATGGACACCTTCCCGGGCCGGGCGGCCGCAGCAGCGGCAGCCCGGACGTTCTGTATTAACGACGGCAGATGACGGCGCCGATAAGCACGCCCACCACACCGGCCACGGCAATGGCGCGCCAGGGGTTGTCGTGAACATAGTCGTCAGTGGCGCGAACCGCCTGCCGGCCGCGTGCGAGAAGTTCGTCTTGGGTGTCGTACAGGGTTTCACGGGTGCGACGCAACGAGCGCATGGCGCTTTCACGAAGCTCGGTGGCTTTCTCACCCGTGGCGTCAGAGGCCTCACGCATGAGACGCTCGATGTCGTCGAGACTTTCTTTCACGCTCTCGATGAACGCCTCTTCATTGGCTTCCGCCACAGGTTGACTGTTTTTACGTGTTGCCATACAAGTTCTCCTGGTTAGATGAGACGCACCTAAAGTAACACTAAGAAAGCACCCCGGCAAATCCAGCCAAACAGCCGTAGACACGCCCGGTAACGAACTTTTTCACTTGATATCAGGCATCTTTCTGGCGTGTGCCGAAAATGCGGTCGCCGGCATCGCCCAGGCCGGGAATGATGTAACCATCATCGTTCAAATGGCTGTCAATGGACGCCGTGTAAATGTGGACATCGGGGTGGTGCTTCTGAACCGCAGCAATACCTTCGGGCGCTGCCACCAGCACCAGGGCCCGCACATTCCGGCAACCTGCTTTTTTAAGAAGGTCGATGGTCGCCACCATGGACCCACCCGTTGCCAGCATGGGATCGACGATGAGCGCCAGCCGCTCGGCGAGCTGCCCCACCAGACGTTCCAGATACGTTTGGGCCTGCAATGTTTCTTCGTTGCGGGCCATTCCCACGGCGCTTAC
>JBFWLP010000129.1:0-6808 GCA_050252075.1 Burkholderiaceae bacterium
TCTACGATACGGTCGGTCAGCTTCAGGACGAAATCGGCGGTACGCGGATCCAGCGCCGCCGTATGTTCGTCGAGCAGCAAGATGCGCGAAGGCTGCAAGGCTGCCATCAGCAAACTGACCGCCTGTCGCTGCCCGCCGGACAGTAGCCCGATGCGATCGGACAGGCGGTTTTCCAGGCCAAGGCCCAGAATGGCCAGGCGCTCCCGGAACATGTCGCGCATGGACAGCTGCACCGCCCGCGACAAGCCGCGCCGCTGACCACGGCTCAGGGCCAGCGCCATGTTTTCCTCGATGGTCAGATCTTCACAGGTGCCGGCCATGGGATCCTGAAACACCCGGGCGACACGTTGCGCGCGGTCCCACACAGGCTGCTTCGTGACATCGTCGTTGTCAATGACAATGGTACCGCTGTCAACGCCGATGTCGCCCGACACGGCATTCAGAAAGGTCGACTTTCCCGCCCCGTTAGACCCGATGACAGTCACGAACTGGCCCGAGGGGATGTCCAGAGACAAGCCGCGCAACGCCCGGGTTTCGATGGGCGTGCCGGGATTGAAAGTAATGACCAGATTATTTGCACTCAACATAGCTGTTTACCTCGTGGCCGATTTGCTGCGCAGACGCTTTTTCAGCAAGGGGATCACCAGGGCAATGGTAACCAGCACCGCTGTCACCAGGTTCAGATCCTGGGCGTGCAGCCCGATGAAGTCGGCGTTCAGGGCCAATGCAATGAAGAACCGGTACAGCACCGCACCCACGATGACGGACAAGGTGATGATGACCAGCCGGCGCGACGGCATGATGCTCTCGCCAACAATGACCGCTGCCAGGCCGATCACGATCGTTCCTATACCCATGGAAATGTCGGCGCCGCCCTGGGATTGCGCAAACAGCGCTCCGGCAAGAGCGACCAGCGCGTTGGAAATAGCCATACCCACCAGAATGCGCCCGCCGGTGGCGACCCCCTGGGCTCGTGCCATGCGGGGATTGGAGCCGGTGGCGCGCATGGCCAGACCCGCCTGCGTGGCAAAATACCAGTCAAGCAGCAGCTTGGCCAGAATGACCACGACCGCCAGAATGAGAGGACGGGCAATGTAATCGGTGAGCCACTCGGGCTGCAGCACGGTGAATACCGTCGGTTCCATGATCAACGGCACATTCGGTTTACCCATGATGCGCAGGTTGATTGAATACAGTGCGATCATCATCAGGATACTGGCCAGCAGATCCATAATTTTCAGACTGACATTCAGCCACCCCGTGATCATGCCGGCCAGCGCACCGGCGACCATGGCGGCTGCCGTGGAAATGAATGGGTCCACGCCCAGGCTGATCAGCGTGGCCGCCACCGCTCCGCCCAGCGGAAAGCTGCCGTCAACGGTTAGGTCAGGGAAACGCAGTACGCGAAACGAAATTAGCACGCCCAAGGCGACCAGGCCAAAAATGAGCCCGATTTCCAGAGCGCCCCACAAGGAATAAATGGACATGAGTGAGCCGAGAAGGAACAAATAAACAGGCGGGATCGCTTTCGCACACCCGCCTGACTCGCCGCCCTGCATCAACGGCAGGGAAACGCTAGTTTACTTGACGATTTCGGTGGCTGACTTGATGAAGTCTTCAGACAGCGTTACGCCCTGCTTCTGGGCTGCCCCGGGATTGACGAACAGCTCCAGTTTGTCGCTGGTCTGCGAGGCAATATCGCCGGGTTTTTCGCCCTTCAGAATGCGAACCACCATTTTTCCGGTCTGCAGACCCAGGTCGTAGTAGTTCACACCCAGCGCGGCAATGGCGCCACGTTTCACGCTGTCGGTATCGGATGCCACCAAAGGCACTTTGGCATCATTGCCCACTTTCACCAGTGCCTCGTAGGCGGACACCACGTTGTTGTCTGTGTTGGTATAAATGACATCGACCTTGCCGATCAGGCTGCGCGCGGCGGCGCCCACATCAACGGTCCGTGCGGCAGTGGCTTCCACAAGTGTCATGCCTGACTGGGGCAGAAGTTCACGCAGGCGCTGCACCACAACCACCGAGTTGGCTTCGCCCGGGTTGTAAACCATGCCGACGCGCTTGGCGTTGGGCACAACCTTCTTGATCAGTTCAACCTGCTTTTCCAGCACCAGGGCGTCGGAAACTCCGGTGACATTGCTGCCGGAAGCGCCCATTGTGCCAACCAGCTGGGCGGCGACCGGGTCAGTGACGGCTGAATACACGACCGGAATGGATTTCGTGGCGGCAACCACGGCCTGTGCCGACGGTGTGGCAATGGCAACGATGACGTCGGGTTTGTCACCGACAAACTTGCGGGCAATTTGCGCGGCAATGGCGGTGTTGCCCTGCGCCGTCTGGAATTCCCAGTCGAGCCCTTTTGCCTGGGTGTAGCCTGCATTGTTCAGCGATTTCAAAATACCATCGCGCACGGAGTCGAGCGCGGGATGTTCGACAATGGATGTGACCGACACCGATTGCGCAAAGGCAAGGGGTTGCACCATGGCACCAAGTAATGCCGCCATACCCAGTATGTGGCGAGCAGGTTTGCTGAACTTCATTGAATGCTCCTTTATTCGAAAAACAGCGCAGAATCGCGATAGTCTAACCCGTCGGCGGGCCGAATTATTGCAGGGAAATCCCTGCCCCGGGCTCCTGGCAGGCCGCCAGCAGCTCACGGGCCCAGCGCGACGCTTCGGGCAGCTGATACGACGATTCGAGCTCCTGGGCGCGCGCGAGCAGGCCGGTAACCGACAGGCCGGGCAACGGCGCCTTGAACGCCAGCACCACCCGGTTGCCTTCATCTATTTCAGGCAGCTCCAGCACCTGCCCATCAAAGGCCTTGCGTATGTTCTGAAGATTGACCGGGAAGCTGTCGTGATTCCCGAACAGATTCACCGTCATGACGCCGGAGTCGGCCAGCGCGTGGTGGCAATCACGGTAAAACTCCTCGCTGCTGCGTACCGGCCCCATGGCCTGCCCATCGTACAGGTCGACCATCAGCGCCACAAACCGTGAGCGCTGCTCAGGCTCGCGCACCCATATCGCTGCATCATTGTGAACCACCGACGAACGCGCATTGGCCGGAAGGCGGAAATACGCACGGCAGCAGGCGGTCACCGCCGGATTCCACTCCACCGTGTGCACCTGCGACCGCGTGTGGCGCAAGGTGTAGCGCAGCAGTGATCCGGCCCCCAACCCCAGAATGCCGATGTCGTCTTTGGAGCCCGGCTGCACGAACAGCAGCCATGCCATCATCTGACGCGTATAGGCCAGCACCAGTTCGCTGGGTTTGGCGGCCCGCATCGCACCCTGGATCCACTCGGTACCAAAGTGCAGATAGCGGATACCGCCGTGCTCCGACAACGTGGGTTCGTCGAGCACCGGCGACAGCGATTGTTTCATCGGTGCTACATCCGCTCGAAGATCGCGGCGATACCCTGCCCCCCGCCGATGCACATGGTAACAAGCGCATAGCGCCCCTGAGTCCGCTGCAGCTCGTACAACGCTTTCACGGTAAGAATGGTGCCGGTTGCTCCGATGGGGTGCCCCAGGCTCACACCACTGCCGTTGGGATTCACTTTGGCCGGATCGAACCCCAGTTCACGGCTCACCGCGCACGCCTGGGCGGCAAATGCCTCGTTCGCCTCGATGACATCGATGGCATCCAGTGACAGACCCGCCCGTTCCAGCACGAGCCGCGTGGCCGGAACCGGCCCGATACCCATGTATTTCGGGTCGACACCCGCATGGGCGTACGCCACCAGACGCGCCATGGGTGCCAGCGAACGCGCCTTGGCCTCGTCGGCAGACATGAGCAACACGGCGGCCGCACCATCGTTGATACCGGAGGCATTTCCCGCCGTCACCGTACCGTTTTGACGGTCGAACACAGGCTTGAGCTTGCTGAAACTTTCCAGGGTGGCATCGGCACGCGGATGCTCGTCGGTATCGACCACGACATCGCCCTTGCGCGTTTTGATCACAACCGGGGCAATCTGTTCCCTGAAGTGTCCCTGCGCAATAGCGTTGGCCGCACGACGATGCGACTCAAGCGCGAGCGCATCCTGGTCTTCGCGGCTGATGCCGTACTTGCGGGCGACGTTTTCCGCAGTCACGCCCATGTGAACCTTGTCGAAGGGGTCGGACAAGGCGCCGGTCATCATGTCCAGCAACACACTGTCACCCATGCGTGTTCCCCAGCGTTGTCCCTGGGCAAGGTAGGGCGCACGGCTCATGCATTCGGCGCCGGCCGCAATGGCGATAGACGTGTCGCCCAGCAGGATTGCCTGCGCCGCCGACACCACCGCCTGCAGGCCCGAACCGCACAGGCGGTTCACATTGAATGCCGGCGTGCCCTGCCCCACACCGGCGTTCAGGGCGGCAACCCGCGAAAGGTACATA
This sequence comes from Burkholderiaceae bacterium, assembly GCA_050252075.1. Classification (GTDB taxonomy): domain Bacteria; phylum Pseudomonadota; class Gammaproteobacteria; order Burkholderiales; family Burkholderiaceae_B; genus JAAYGT01. The sequence continues at coordinate 4,393 of JBFWLP010000129.1, forward strand.
TCGCGCGGCTCGGTGGACACCACATTGCCAAACACCACATGACCAACGTCGGCGCCTGCAACGCCCGTGCGTTCGAGCAGGGAACGGACCACGTGCTCTCCCAGATCGCACGGGCCGAAATCCTTCAGGCCGCCGCCGAAATCGCCGATCGGGGTACGCACGGCGCCTACTGCTACTACGTCTTTCATCGTTGGTCTCCACATAAAAAAATAGGCTACTATCGGCCTGAAAAAACAAAAACGGCAGAGCGCCCAGATGCGCCTGCCGTTTTCTTGATGCACCTGCCGTCAGGTGGTCAACGTCGCGAATCGGATTTGTTTTCGGATTCGCCCTGGCTGCTCTGGCTTTCGGGGTCGTCACGGCGCGCCGAATCGGGGGCCACCCAATTCAGAGGTTCGATTACAAAAGGCTGCTTTTTTGCAGTTGGCTTATCGGCCATATTGTATATCTCCTGTTGCAGTGCAAGAGGCGCCCACTGCGCCCCTGATCGCTGTATAGGGTACCCTATACCGGCGAATAAAGCCAATAATGACAATAACTTACTTATTTCTGGAAGAATCAGTGAAATTTGCTACCTGGAACGTCAACTCGCTCAAAGTGCGCCTGCAGCAAGTCATTGACTGGTTGAGCGCGAATCCGGTCGATGTACTTTGCCTGCAGGAACTCAAGCTTCCCGATGAAAAATTTCCGTTGTCGGCCTTTTCGGAGCTGGGCTATCACGCCTGCTGGGCCGGGCAAAAAACCTACAATGGCGTGGCGATCATTTCCCGCCATCCGCTTGACGATATACAGAAGAATTTGCCCGGCTTCGATGATCCCCAGCAGCGACTGATTGCCGGAACCCTGCAAACCGCGCAAGGACCAGTGCGCGTTATCAGCGCCTACTGTCCCAACGGCCAGTCGCTGGACAGCGACAAATACACCTACAAACTCTCATGGTTCAAGGCGCTGAACGCCTGGCTGGGCGACGAACTGGCACGCTACCCGCAACTGGCCATTCTGGGCGATTACAACGTTGCCCCCGCCGATGCCGATGTGCATGACCCGGCCAAATGGGAAGGCGACGTTCTGGTTTCCCCGCCGGAGCGTGAGGCGTTTGAATCCTTGCTGGCTCTGGGGCTGATCGACAGCTTTCGCGCCTTTGACCAGCCGCCCGCAACGTTTACCTGGTGGGATTACCGGCGCTTTGCATTCCGGCGAAATGCCGGTTTACGCATCGATCACATTCTGGTTTCGGCCCCGCTGATGACGGCATGCACCGCATGCATCGTCGATACCGCGCCCCGTAAAAATGAACAGCCTTCAGACCATACCCCGGTAATCGCCTCATTCAAACTGTCACCGCCATCCGGCGTGTGATAATTATCGTTGCACCGGCGCCCTATTCGGGAAGCCAGGCTGACGATATACTGAAACCTTCCAAGATTCAGTCAGGGGATTGCAGGCATGTTGAATTGGGTGTTGCAGTCTCGCGGGATTACCTACCTGCGCTACTTACGCCGCCGCGTTGTCCCGCGCCTGGTGCCGGGCACGTTTCTGCAGGAATTGCTCAAGAATCCAGGCAACGTCGGCGCCGTGTGCGCCAGCTCGCGGCATCTGGCCCGATACATTGCCAACCAGGTGCCCCGCGGCGACGGCATCGTGGTTGAACTGGGAGCAGGCACCGGTGCCGTCACCCAGGCCTTGCTGGAATCGGGCATGCCCCCCGCGCGGCTGATCGTCGTTGAGTATTCAGCTGCTTTCGTTCAAACGCTCCGGAAGCGGTTTCCCGGGCTCACCATCATTCACGGAAACGCCGCCGATCTGGCGCATTTGCTGCCGCAGGGTGTGGCCGTGGACGCCATCGTATCCAGCCTGCCGCTCTGCTCCCTTCCCAAAACGGTCACCCACTCCATCGTGCAGCAATGGGACCTCATGCTCAAGCCTCGCGGCGGCGTGGCGGTTCAATTCACGTACAATTTCAGAAAACCCCACTGGCTTGCGCGGGCGGCAACCCATCATGGCCGGGTGGGCACCGTTTGGGCAAACTTTCCACCCGCACGCGTTTTTACGCTACGTTACGCCGCTTCTCATGACCCTACCTCGCAGCCAACTGTCCCAAAACCTGACTAACGGCGTTCTGCTGAACGTCGAGCACGACGAACTCGCCTACCTGGCGTATGTCGTTATCAGCGAGCCCGACCTTGATTGCCTGCCCGGCATAGTATTGCAAGAACATTTTGAGTCAGGGGCCGACATTCATGTCGCGGCCATCGACTCCCCGGAAAGTGCCGCCGTTACCATCCAGGATATCGGGTAATCCCCCCATTTTTAACGGTGCTCAGAAGTAGCAATGCTATGCGGCCATGGTCAGCCGCTGTTTTGGGGTGATACCGCCCAATGCCATATTTGGGCGCTCGTTATTGTAGGACCACAT
>JBFWLP010000130.1:0-6659 GCA_050252075.1 Burkholderiaceae bacterium
CCCATTATCTGAACAGGAGTTCAACCATGAATTTGATTAAAAAGGTGCTGGTTACCACGGCCCTGGTGGCAACCGCCGGTGTGGCGGCGGCCGGCAATGGTCCCAACGGTTATCCGAATGAACCCATCCGGTTTGTTGTTTCCTTTGCCCCCGGCGGCGGCACGGATCTGGTGGCGCGTTTGGTGGCGGCCGAATTATCGAAACGCATCGGTCAAAATGTGGTGGTGGAAAACAAGGCCGGCGCCAGCGGAATCATTGCCGCCCAGTTTGTGGCTCGTGCCAAGCCCGATGGGTATACCCTTTTGGTGGGCGGCAGTGGCCCAATGGTTTTCAACCCTATTACCCAAAAAGATCTGCCCTACGACCCCGAGAAAGATTTTGAACCGGTCACCATCCTGGGTTCGTATCCTATTGTCATTCTGGCCGGCAACAAACAGCCGTTTTCTACAGTGGCGGATCTGGTCAGCTATGCCAAAGCCAATCCGGGGGTACTGAATTACGGTTCCGCCGGTTATTCCTTCCAGGTTCCTACCGAGTATTTCGCGTCTGAAGCAGGTATCCAGCTGACGCAAGTGCGCTATAAAGGAACATCGTTGGCCGCGCAAGCCCTGATGGCCGGTGACATTCAGTTGCTCAGCGCCGACATCGGGCCGGGTGCTCCTTTGGTCAAGGCCGGACAAGCCAAGGCCGTGGCGGTTACGTCGGCCGAGCGCAATCCTATTTTGCCCGACGTGCCAACCCTGGCTGAATCCGGATTCAAGAATTTTGACTTTTCGCTCTATTCTGCCGTAGCGGCACCCAAGGGTACGCCTGTGGAAATTACAAACTATTTGCAGAAGGAATTGCATGCGGTTCTGCATTCGCCCGAAGTCAGCAAACGGTTGGGCGAAATGGGTATCAAGCCCGAAGGCATGCCGCCCGCTGACGCGGCGGCCCGCTATGCGCGTGAAATCAAGATGTTCACCCCGATTGTCCAGAAAATGGATTTAACGTCCAAGTAAACCGGAGCCTGTGTGAAGCCCTGTGCGTTTGCCTACCATCGTCCCCCGGATATCTCCGGGGTGGTCGACACCCTGGAGCGATACCCCGACAGCGCAAAGATTCTGGCCGGCGGGCAAAGCCTGATACCGGCGATGAATCTGCGTATGGCCACGCCGCCCGTGTTGGTGGACATTGCCGGGGTTCCGGATCTGGGGGCTTTGCAGGTACAGGCCGACGGCCGGCTGCAGGCCGGCGCAATGGTGACGCACGCTGCTTTTTTGCGCCGCCCGGACATCGCGCAAGGCTGGCCTCCCATCGTTCAGGCCGTTCAGCATGTGGCGCATCTGGCGGTTCGCAATCGGGGAACCATCGGGGGCAGTCTGTGCCACGCCGATCCCGCTGCCGAGTGGCCTGCGGTGTGTTTGCTGCTGGATGCACAGATGCATGTTGCCGGCAGGGCAGGCATCCGAACCGTGTCAGCCGATGCGTTCATTCAAGGGGTGTATGAAACGGCCCTTCAGCCTGGTGAACTGTTAACACAGATAGTCTTTCCGGCATTGTCCCCGGGCTGGCGTTGGGGGTTTCATGAAATTGCCCGGCGTCGCGGCGATTTTGCATTGGCCGGCGCGTTGGCGGGGGTCTGTGTGAATGAGCTGGGGCGAGTCACGCACGGACGGCTGGTTGTCTTCGCTGCCGAGGATCAGGCTCGGCGGTTTGATGATGTGTTTTCCATGCCGCCGGGGGAGTCGTTACCGGGGCTTGATATCGATCGTATCGATAGTATTGGTTTGTCGGTGGCTGCCCAGGTTGAGCCGCGTTCCGATCTGCATGCCGACGCGGCGTTGCGAGCGCATCTTGTGCATGCGTGCGTTGTACAGGCCGTGGGTCAAGCAGTGGGTCAAGCCATGAGTCAACCAGGAGTCATGCATGGATGAACACCATAGTGTGCATTTGACCATCAACGGCGAGGAAGTCAGCCACCCGGTTCCTGCTCGCTTGCTGCTGGTCGATTTTATTCGCCATACGGTGGGGCTCACCGGCACTCATGTCGGGTGTGAGCATGGGGTTTGCGGCGCATGTACGGTTCTGCTGAATGGCGAGCCTGTTCGGGCCTGCCTGTTGTTTGCCGTGCAGGCCGACGGTTCCCGGATCACCACGATTGAAGGGTTGACGCCGGCGCATGGGTTATCACCCTTGCAACAAGCGTTTTGTGAGCATCATGCGCTGCAATGCGGTTTCTGTACGCCCGGCATGATCGTTGCCGCCGAAGCCTTGCTGGGGCAGTCGCCGTCCCTGGACGAGGCCACCGTGCGCGAGGCATTGTCCGGCAACGTGTGTCGTTGCACCGGGTACACCCCCATCATCGAGGCCGTTCTTCAGGAAGGAGAGCGGCGCGGCCTGGCGAAGAAAGAGCATGAATAGCAAGGAAATGATCGGTCGGTCGCTGCCGCGCCGCGAAGCTCCGCGGTTTGTCAGCGGTTCGGGTTGCTATGTCGACGACGTGCATCGCAAGGGTATGCTTTTTGCTCGGGTTGTACGCGCGCAAGTCGCCCATGGCGTGCTGAAAACGCTTGACGTAAAGTCAGCGCTGGCAACACCGGGCGTTCGGATGGTGCTGACCGGGGGCGATATTGCCGCCGACTTGAGAACTATTCCTCAGCGCACCTGCCCGTTGCCCGGTATGGAGAACTTCCTTCAAAAGCCGTTGGCGGTCGAGCGCGTGCGCTATGTCGGGGAGCCGGTTGCCGTTGTCGTGGCCGACGATCCGTACAGCGCAGAAGATGCGGCCGAACGTCTGACAATAAGCATTGAGCCCTTGCCTGCCGTGGTCGACGCGCAGGTTGCGTTGCGTGACGAGGTTCTGCTGCATCCGGAACAGGGAAGCAACGCGGCAACGGCCTATGAGGTTGGCTTCGGTGATTGCGAGTCTGCGTTCGGTCAGGCGGCCTGTGTTGTGCAAGAGCGCTTTTACGTACATCGGCATAGTGCCACACCGCTGGAATGTCGTGGCCTGGTGGCCGAGTGGGACGAAGGCCGGCAACAGATGACCGTCTGGGGGGCGGCCAAAGTGCCTTTCGCGAATCGCACAATTCTGGCCGGTATGCTGGGTTTGCAATCAGCGCAAGTGCAGATGATCGAATGCGATGTCGGGGGAAGCTTCGGCGTACGCGGGGATTTTTATCCGGAAGACTTTCTCGTCCCGTATTTGTCGCGCCGGCTGCAACGCCCGGTCAAATGGATTGAAGATCGGCGCGAAAGCCTGATGGCGCTCAACCACTCGCGGGAAAGTTATTGCGATCTTGCGCTGGCGTTTGATTCCAATGGCACCATTCTGGGGATGCGCGGCACGTGGGTGGCGGATCATGGTGCCTATGTCCGCACCAACACCGGAGTCATGGCGGGCAAGGGTACGCAGTTTCTGCCTGGGCCTTATCGCGTTCCGGCAACATCGTTCACGGTGCGATCGGTTTGCACCAATAAAACCCCATCGGGCACCTACCGTGGTCCCGGCCGCTATGAGTCAACGTTCTTTCGCGAGCGATTGCTGGATATCGCTGCCGTCAAGCTGGGTATGGATGCCGTCGAGCTTCGGCGCCGCAATCTGATACGTACCGATGAGATGCCCTACGATGCGGGCGCCCTGGTTCCTGCCATGGGTTCGACGGTGTATGACTCCGGCGATTATCCCGCCGTATTTGGGCGTGCGCTGGAAGCCTTCAACTGGTCGCAGCGCCTGGCACGGGTGGGGCAGTGTATTGACGGGCGTTACATTGGCGTCGGGCTGGCCTGCTTTGTGGAATCCACCGGGGGTGGGCCTGGAGAGCATGCCCGTTTGGCGTTGCGGCATGATGGGGTATTCGATCTTGCCGTGGGGGCTTCCAGCGCCGGGCAAGGCCATGAAACCACATTGGCTCAGGTGCTGGCGGACTGCCTGGATATACCGATGGACGCGGTGCGGGTGTACCACGGGTCAACCACATTGCTGGATGCCGGCTTCGGTGCTTATCACAGTCGAAGCGCGGTCATGAGCGGTGCGGCCACTCACGAGGCGGCGCGGCTGATGCGTGCGAAGCTGATTGCGGCAGGCGCCCAACGTTTGTGCCGCGCAGAAGGTGAGCTCGATTGGCGTCAGGGCGCGATTGTCGATGTTTCTGACGGCAGGGTGCTGCTAACACTCAACGAGCTTGCCGGCGCGATCGCTGAACACTCCGATCCCGCCGATCGGGGCGGCTTCGAAGTGCATGCGCAGTTCATGTCGGATCGCCTGACCTATACGTTTGGTGTGCAGCTTGCCGAGGTTGCGGTTGATCCGGCCACCGCGCAGGTCCAGGTGCTGGACTATTTCTGCATCGAAGATATCGGGCGGGCCATTAACCCCGACATCGTTCACGGGCAAACGCTGGGTGCGGCGGTACAGGGTCTGGGCGGAACTCTTCTGGACGAATTCGTGTATGACGATTCCGGCCAGCTGGTAACGGGTACCTTGGCCGACTATCTTTTGCCGACGAGCACCGATTTTCCTGTCGTGCGGGGCGAAACGCTGGAGTGGAGCCCGTCGCCGAGCAATCCGCTGGGGGTGAAAGGGGCGGGCGAGGGTGGGATTATCGGGACGGGTGCGGCGGTGGCCAATGCCGTTTCCTCGGCCTTGATGAGCCAAGGTGTGTCGATAACCGCCTTGCCGATATCCATGAGAAATTTGGCGGCTGCGTTGCGCGTGGCGCAGTATGGCCGCAAAGGTGATGCAATGAAAATACAGGGCGATTATTCACTTCAGGCCCCTCGGGATCGCGTTTGGCAGGCCCTGATGGACCCGGAAGTCTTGAAGGCGTCGATTCCCGGTTGCCAGACAATTGTCGGGGTTGCGCCCAACGTATACGAGATCGTTGTGAAATCCATGGTAGGCCCCGTGGGGGTTCGGATGACATCAACGTTGCAGATCGAGGATATCGTTGATCAGGTTGGCTATCGTCTTGTTATCAAAGGCGATGCCGGACCCGCCGGCTTTGCACAGGGTAATGTCCGGGTTCGGTTAAGCGATAGCGGTCCCGGTCAAACACGGCTGGATTACGAGGCTGCCGGCGAAATTGGGGGCAAACTGGCACAGGTGGGAACCCGATTGGTTGAAGGTGTGGTGGCCAAGATGACGGCCCGATTCTTTGAGAACTTTCAGGGTCAGGTTCAACAAGGCCAGGGCGATCACCAGACCGGTGTGTCTGCGGTGGCGACCCGGCCGGCATCGCCCGGCATCTGGCCAACGCGGGAAATGATTCCGTGGATGATAGCCGCCGCATCGTTGGGGGCGGCTGTTACGGCGATTTTGATGTGCGTAGTGCGAGGGCCTTTGGGATGACTGAAGCTTCCTTCTACGGCGGCCATGTGCGTGCCAATGGCATTCGTCAGCACTATTGGCATTACCCCGGCTCGGGTAAAGCTGTCGTGATTGTGCCGGGTATCGTGAGCCCGGCGGCCTTGTGGCATCACATTGCCATCGAGCTGCAGCGTGATGGGCACGATATCTGGCTTCTGGATGTGCGTGGGCGGGGGCTGAGCGAGCAGGGCGACTCACTGGATTACGGTCTGGACGCTTGCGCCCGGGATCTGCAGGAATTCATTGCCGCCATGCAGTTGTCGTCACCCATTGTCGTGGGTCATTCCATGGGGGGGCGCATTGGCGCGCGGCTGGCCGCACGCACATCGATACCAGGCGCTTTAGTCATGCTTGATCCGCCGGCCAGCGCGCCGGGCGGTCGTCCTTACCCGGTACCGGCCGACCGTACCCGGGCCATGGTGCAAGCGGCCCGGCGGGGCGAGGGCGAGGCATACTTGCGCCGGCCGGGCATAGCGCCCTGGCCGGAACCCTTGCTGCGGCAACGCGCGCAATGGCTTCCCAGTTGTGATCCTCGGGTCATCGATGCGGCCTACCGTGACTTTCACGAACACGATATATACAGCGATGTTGCCCATGCCCGGTGCCCCGTTGTGCTGGTTGTGGCGACGGCCAGCGGTGTGATCAATGATGACGAGATCGCCCGCTTCCGGGCCGGCCGGCCGGCCATGCGGGTCGTACTGGCCGAGGGCGCTGCGCATCAGTTGCAGGCCGAGAACACGGCGCTTTGTTTGCAGCTTCTTGTAGAGATACTGAACTCCCTGAATGAGGTGAAATAAGTCTTATGGCAACAGCAATTGATTTTGATCTGGTGGAGCTGTTTCTGGAAGAGCTGCGTTTGTGCAAGGTTCGGGAAGGCGAGCGCGTGGCGATCTTGAGCGCCGGTACCGAGTGGTCAGACTATGTTCAGGCGCTGCTGAAGGCGGCGGGGCGTTTGGGTGCCCAGGCATTCAATGTGAATGTGCAGCGCAACCAGGCCGTTAAAGCGGCGGTTCAGGGCCGCCATCCTCTGGTGGGTCAGGATCTTCTTCTTGATATGCTCAAGCGCTGTGACATGGTGATCGATCTGGTGGGCTTGCTGTTTTCGCGGGAACAGCTCGACATGCAGAAAGCGGGGGTTCGAATTCTGCGTATCATGGAGCCGCCGCATGTATTGCGCGCCATGTTTCCCACGCCCGAGCTGGCGCAACGGGTTGAGCGCGGCCGGGCCATGCTCATGCAGGCCCGCCGCCTGCACATTACGTCCAGGCATGGAACGGATATTACTTACGAACTGGGCAGATCGGAAGAG
>JBFWLP010000131.1:0-6402 GCA_050252075.1 Burkholderiaceae bacterium
AGCGCGCGGCCCGACAGCCATCGCGTGTACGCCGAGTACGAATACCAGGTGCTCGGCACCGATGCCATAGGCTTCATCCAGTTCCTTGAAAACTCGGGCGTGCTGCCGCCGGCCTTGCGCGAAATTCTCATCGAGCAAGCCATGGCCTGCGGCGACTCCCCGCTGTCGCCCGGAAAGATCAAGATCATCACCCTGATGGTCCTCTGGAGCCAGGAAGCCGAAGTGGATCACCTGGTCTTCGAAGAGCTCATCTCCGGCGATCAGGAACGACTGGCCCACTAACGCCGCTGCGCTTATGTCGTCTTTCAGGGCATCGGGTTCCCGGCGCCGTGCGTCATATATTGGCCGGTTTGCGCCCAGCCCCAGCGGCCCCCTGCACAATGGATCGCTGGTGGCCGCCATGGCCAGCTACCTTGACGCCCGTGCCCACCAGGGACAATGGTTGCTCCGAATCGAAGACATCGACACGCCACGCACGGTGACGGGCGCCGACCGCATCATCATGCAACAATTGCAGGCCCTGGGCATGCACTGGGACGCTCCCCCGGTCTGGCAATCGGCCCGGCTGGCACTTTACAAGTCGGCCTTCAACAGGCTGGCCGCCTGCGGGCTAACCTACGGATGCGCTTGCACGCGCCAGGAACTGGCAGGAGCCGGCCGCTATCCCGGCACTTGCAGCAACGGGTTGGCCACAGGAAGAAAAGCCCGTGCGTGGCGATTCAGGGCGCCCAAAGGGCTGGAACAATGCACGGACCGCTGGTTCGGGCCGATGGAACAAGACGTCGCCCGGGATGTCGGCGACTTCATCATCCGGCGCGCCGACGGCTTGTGGGCCTACCAGCTGGCGGTCGTGGTTGACGATGCCGACCAGCACATTACCCACATTGTTCGCGGCGCCGACCTGCTCAATTCCACTCCGCGGCAGCGGGTGCTGGCGCGGGCCCTGGGGTACCCCATACCCGAAACCCTGCATGTTCCCTTGCTGCTCGACGAGCAAGGGCGCAAGCTGTCCAAACAAAACCATGCACCTGCAATCGATGTCGCCCAACCCCTGACGGCGTTGCAGACAGCCTGGCGCGCGCTTGGATTTGCCGCCTTCCCGGCAGCGAACGTAGCGCAGTTCTGGGCCGCAGCAACGTGCGGCTGGCATCGGCGATTCGGCCACACCGGCGTGGCGCACGACACACGAAACCAGGGGTGCGTCTGATATAGTCAGGCCAGAATCGGCCATTTCTGCGACAGTCAACTTGCGCGGTTTGAAAGTACACCCGTATTATCCGCGCTAACACTGCTGTAAATGCAGGCTTTTGGATACCCATGAACAAGACGCTCATCATCGCCGAGAAACCCTCGGTAGCCCTCGATATATCCCGTGCCCTGGGCGGATTCGCCCGGCAGGGAGATTACTTTGAAAGCGACCAGTACGTGCTGGCCTCCAGTATCGGCCATCTGCTGAGCCTGGTAGCCCCCAACGACCCGGTGCGCGGCAAATGGAGTTTCGCCCATTTGCCCGTCATCCCCCCCAGTTTCGAGCTTGGCCCCGCCGACAAACGGTCGGCCGAGCGCCTGAAGCTGCTGGTCAAGCTTTTGAAACGCAAAGACGTTGAGGCCGTTATCAACGCCTGTGACGCCGGGCGCGAAGGGGAACTGATCTTTCGCTACATCGTGCAGTATGCCGGGATCAAGAAGCCCGTAAAACGCCTGTGGCTGCAATCCATGACACAAGCGGCCATCCGCGAGGCCTTCGCCAACCTGCGCGACGACGACACCATGAAACCCCTGGAAGCGGCGGCGCGGTCCCGCGCCGAAGCTGACTGGCTGGTCGGAATCAACGGCACTCGCGCCATGACTGCCTTCAACAGCAAAGACGGGGGTTTTTTCAAGACACCCGTGGGCAGGGTGCAGACACCCACGCTGGCCATCGTCAACGAACGCGAGGAGCGCATACGCAAGTTCGTCGCTCGCGACTACTGGGAAGTGCACGCCACCTTCATCGCTGCAGCAGGCTTGTACTCGGGGCGCTGGTACGACCCGGCTTTCACCAAAGACGAACGCGACCCCGAAAAGCGCGATTCGCGCCTGTGGTCGGCAACCGCCGCCCAAACCATTGTCGCTGCCTGCCGTGACAAACCGGGCACAGTGACCGAGGAATCCAAACCCTCAACGCAACTCTCACCCGCGCTGTTCGACCTTACCTCGCTGCAGCGCGAGGCGAACTCCCGCTTCGGGTTTTCCGCCAAGGCCACCCTGTCCCTGGCCCAAACCCTGTACGAACGCCACAAGGCGCTCACCTACCCCCGTACCGATTCGCGTTACCTGCCCGAAGACTACATAGGAACCGTGCAGCAAACCATGGGCGTGCTGGCCGAGGAAGCCCCGAACGCCGCCTCGGGCGTTCACAGCTTTGCCGGAACCATCACAAAAAACGGCTGGGTCAAGCCGAACCGCCGTATTTTTGACAATAAAAAGGTCTCCGACCACTTCGCCATCATTCCCACCCTGCAGGTTCCCCGCGAGCTCAGCGATGCCGAAGCCAAAATCTATGACCTGGTCCTCAAGCGCTTCCTGGCTGTGTTCTTTCCTGCAGCCGAGTTCCGCGTTACCACCCGCATTACCACGGTATCGGGCCACCAGTTCAAAACCGAAGGCAAGGTGCTGGTGTCACCGGGGTGGCTGGCCATTTACGGCCGCGAGGCACAAGGCGACGACAGCACGCTGGTACCCGTGGCAGACAATGAAAACGTGCGCACGGAAGATATCGAGGCCCGCGGCCTGAGCACCAAGCCACCGGCGCGCTTCACCGAAGCCACGCTGCTGTCGGCCATGGAAAGCGCCGGCAAACTGGTCGACGACGAAGCGCTGCGTGAAGCGATGTCCGAGCGGGGGCTGGGAACGCCGGCCACCCGGGCCGCCATTATTGAAGGTTTGCTGAACGAGGGGTATTTACGCCGGGAAGGACGTGAGCTGGTTCCCAGCGCCAAATCACGGCAGCTGATGACACTGCTTTCCGGCCTGGGCGTCAGCGAACTGACCTCGCCTGAACTGACCGGCGAATGGGAGCACCGTTTAAAACAGATTGAACAGCGTCAGCTGGATCGCGATGCGTTCATGCGCGAAATTGCCCAAATGACGCAAGTGATCGTGAAGCGCGCCAAAGAATACGAACGCGATACCGTACCCGGTGACTATGCCACGCTTGCCACGCCGTGCCCCAAATGCGGCGGTGTGGTCAAAGAAAACTACCGCCGGTTTGCCTGCACGCAATGCGATTTCTCTATCGGCAAACACCCCGGCGGGCGCACGTTCGAAATTCCCGAGGTCGAGGAGCTCTTGCAGAAACGGGAACTGGGCCCCTTGCCCGGTTTCATCAGCAAAATGGGGCGCCCGTTCTCGGCGCTACTGCGCATCACCGACGAACACAAGCTCGAATTCGATTTTGGCCAGAAAGACGACGACGACACCGAGCCCGTCGACTTTTCCGCACAAGAGCCTGTGGGCAACTGCCCCAAATGCAACAGCCGTGTTTTTGAGCATGGCATGAACTATGTGTGCGAAAAATCAGTGGGCGCGGACAAAACCTGTGATTTCCGCACCGGAAAAATGATCCTGCAGCAGGAAATATCGCGTGAACAAGTGCGCAAGCTTCTGGAAAACGGCAAAACCGACCTGCTGGACGGCTTCGTATCCAGCCGCACCAACCGCAAATTCAAGGCCTTTCTTGTGAAACAGGAAGGCGGCAAAGTGGGCTTTGAGTTCGAGGCGCGCGCCGACAAAGCCACAGGCAAGAAAACAGCGGCTAAAACAGCAACAAAAGCCGCTGCAAAAACGGCGGCGAAGACCGCGGAGCCAAAGGCAGCGGTCAAGAAGGCCGCCGCCAAGAAAGCTGTAACCAAAAAGACGGCAGCCAAAAAAACCGTTGCCAGGAAAACGGCCGCGAAGAAAACGGCGGCAAAAAAAGTGGCCGTCACGGCTGACGACGACGCGCCGTTCTAAGGCTCTGTGCCGGACACGCACGGCGTGTGTACCGCCAGTGGTGTCCGGCCTGGATGAACCCGGTAAGGCTAGCCGTAGGCCAGATGTTTCAGAAACAGGCTGATCTCGGGCACATACGTAATAACCACCAAACACCCGACCACCACGGCCACGAACGGCAACAGGGGTTTGATCAAGGTTTCCAGCCGTATATTGGCGACCGTGCAGGCGGCAAACAAATTCACGCCAAAGGGCGGCGTAACCATGCCCAGCGCCAGGTTCACTACCATCACCACCCCGAAATGGGCCGGATCAATGCCAAACTGCATGGCCACCGGCAGCAGCAACGGCGCCAGCACCACGATGGACGCCGATGTTTCAATAAACATGCCAATGACAAACAAGGCCAGGTTGATGCCCAGCAGGAAGGTGTATTTGTCATTGAACAAATGGCCCAGCCAGTCACCTAGCGCGGCGGGTACGCCGGCCCTGTTCAGCAAAAAGCCAAAGACCCCCGCATTGGCAATGATAAACATGATGACAGCGGTGGAAATGACTGATTTTCGCAATGTTGCCGACAGTACAGGCAATGTTAAGCGGCGATAAACAAAAATACCCACAAACAAGGCATAAACGACTGCCACCGCCGACGCTTCGGTGGGGGTGAACACACCGCCATAAATACCGCCAAGAATAATGACCGGCATCAGCAGGGCCAGCCAGGATCGCTTCAAGGCCTGCCATAGCCCCAGCCGCCCGTCTCCATCGGTTTTGCCATAACCATGTCGTTTGGCATACCACCACACGTAAAGCATCAAGGCGCCTGAAATCACCAGACCTGGGCCGATTCCGGCGATAAAGAGCTCGCCCACTGAGGTATCTGTTGAGACCGCGAACAGGATCATGGGAATGGACGGGGGAATGATGACACCCAGCTCGGCCGACGTGGCCTGCAATGACGCGGCAAACGGTTTGGGATAGCCGTGCTTGACCATGGCCGGAATCAGGATGGCGCCCACGGCAAACGTCGTGGCGACGCTTGAGCCAGCCACGGCAGAGAAAATCATGCAGGTTAAAACACAGCTGCAAGCCAGCCCACCCTGCATGCCCCCAACCAGGCTTTTGGCAAAATCGACCATGCGCTCGGAGATACCACCGGCCTCCATGAGATTACCGGCCAGAATGAAAAACGGTACGGCAACCAGCGGGTATTTATCGAGCGCCGCATAAATTTGCTGGGCAACCACCAACCAGGTAATGTTGCCGTAAGCCACGCCGATCAGACTGGCCAGGCCGATCGATACCGCTACCGGTATGGCCAGGACAAAGAAAATCAGCATGGAAATAATCATTAACTGCGACATGGGTTCACCTGCGTTGTGCTACCGAATGGGCCTTGGCCTAGGTGGCGTCGTGGACAATACCGGCGGTATGCGGATCACGCCCGGCCATCACCCAGCGCGCCACAACGGCCAGAATGGCCAGGGACATGCCGATGGGAATGGAAACATACACCCACGAAATCGAAACATCGAGACTGGCCAGGTTCTGGAAGCGGACACGGTAGGTCATTTGCCCGCCGACCCAGGCCATGAACGCCAGGAAGCCAACCAGCACCAAGGCTACAAAATGCTCCAGCAGGCGTCGCCCACGATTGCCCACCGCCATACGTAAAACTTCCACGCTGAGCATGGCGCCGTGCCGGAACGCCAGAACCAGACCCAGCATCACGGTCCAGATCAGCGACGCGCGGGTCCAGGCCTCGCTCCAGTCGGCCGGAGACTGCAGCACAAAGCGGGCAATCACCTGATAGAAGCCCGCACCAACCGAGGACAGCAAAAGCAGCTGCGTAAGGAATGACACCAGCCGGAAAACGGTTTTGTCCAGAAAAATGATGGCGGAGACCATAGTGACCTTCGAGGTGTGAAAACCACGCACAACCCACAGGGTTTCAGCGTAAATGCTGGATCAAGAAGGGCCGGCCAGGGGCCGGCCCTTCAGGGCGCATTACCAGAGACAGAGGCTTACTTGGTGTTCTGGATGGATTCAACCAGTTCTTTGCCGAACTGCTTGTGGTACTGGGGATAGACCGGTTTGAGCGCTTCCACAAACGCAGCATGATCTACCGTGTTCACTTGCATGCCCTGGCTCTTCACGGCTTCCAGGCCTTTTTGCTCAACGTTGTCGACATACGCGCGCATGGCTTTGGCAGCGTCGATGCCTGCCGCCTTGAAGGCGGCCTTGTCGGCGTCGGACAAGCCTTCATAGGCACTGGGCGACATTAAAACCAGGGCCGGACCATACACGTGCGAGGTGAGCGACAGGTATTTCTGCAACTGCGGCAATTTGGCGGAAACGATGACCGACATAGGATTTTCCTGCCCGTCGATGGTGCCTTGCTGCAGGGCGGTCGCCACTTCGGGCCATGCC
>JBFWLP010000132.1:0-6399 GCA_050252075.1 Burkholderiaceae bacterium
TATTCCACGGTCCTGTTCATCGTGCCCGTACGGCAGTTCAGCACGGCAAGGCGACGAACTCACAGCAACGGCGGCAAACCGGGCCCAGCGTAGTACTGCGACAACCGCAAAACCTACAACAGGCTCGGAATCTTCAGCCCCGGTCAGCAGTGAACAGCTTTAACACCCTGAACCGATTCCACCCTGGAGGGAATACACCATGAAAGAGTACCAATCGCTTGCGCTTGCCCTGGACAACATGAACGACAGCTTGCCGCTGTATGTGAAAAGCCCACGTGGTCGCTATCAGCCGGCACGTGATGACCAGATTCTGGCGGCCGCACGTCAGGCGGCAGACAGCCTGATCAGCAAAGAGCAGGCACTGAGCCAGCCCCCGGTTGTTGAAGCGTTTTTCAAGGCCAAGCTGGCTGGCCTGGGCCACGAATGCGCCGCCATGGCGTATTTGGACCATCAGTTCAGGCTGATTCGGTACATGGAAATATCCCAGGGCACCCTTAGCCAGGCCTCGGTGTACCCACGTGAAGTGGTGAAGATGGGGCTTCGTTTGAATGCATCCGCCGTGATCATGGCGCATAACCACCCTTCCGGTTCGCCGACCCCCAGCCAGGCCGACATTACTCTGACGACTCACCTGAAAAAGGCGCTGGCGCTGATCGATCTTCGCTTGCTGGATCACATCATCGTGACCGGTTTGGGCACGTCATCAATGGCTTCCATGGGGCTGATCTGATCTAAGCGGGCCGGCTTATCGTCGGCCCCCGTTATGAAAAAGAAAGCTGTTTGGAACTTTTATGTTGCGGTGTGTCAAAACTATTAACTCCGGAGTAAGAAGCAATCGCAACAAGACTAATAAGGGAGTTTGCAATGGAATTTTTCGCCATTGAAGATCACCTGGTTCACTGCTACACGCGGGGACAGGCGATGGCCGACGGGATGCTTGTCGATATCAGCGAAGCAGCCGTCGAAGCAGGGTTCAGGGCTCCGGTCGCCATGACCAGAACCGCATGGGCTGATTGCGTGGAGTGGTCACAAGCCACGGCCGACCGCAAGGCGATATTGCAGGATGAGGAGGGCAGGCTGTGGGATGTGGTGTACATGGCTATGCTGGCCGCACGGCGCAGCGAAGGCATGTCCCGCACGGTGTTCGACGTGTACCGTGTGCCGACCACCGGCAAGGGCGTGAAACCACGCAGAACCACGCTAGTGATGCAAATTGGCCCCGGTGATACCGGGGAACCCGTGATCACGATTTCGCTTCCCGGCGAAGACTGAAACGAGATACCCCGATCCGGCAGGCCAGCGAAAGCAGGATGCCGGATCATCGAAATCATTCATAGGAATGCGACATCATGACGCATGATCTGCATAGCCTGGCGCAGGCCGTTTGGCGGTCTCATTTTCTGGGTATTTCGTATCGACTGCCGGCCATGACGGTTAAAGAGCTGGGCATACTTTGCCGTTTGCTGGATAACCCGGCTATGGGCGAACCCGTGCGCGGTGCAGGGGCTGTGCTGCAGTAGGACGGCAAGAGCCAGAAAATCAGGCTGCACCGGCTGGCGCCGGTGCAGCTTTTTTACTGCCCGAAATGCAACCGATGGCATGCATCAGCACCTGGTAGGTGTATCTGGCATTCGACTTCATGTGCCATCGATTCATGTTCCCATGGCTCAAAACTATAGCTGGGCGTCTCCGCTGTGCGGACCGGGCTGTTTCAGGTTCGCTGTGCGCTCATCCCTGGCGGGACCGGCAATGTGCCGGCCTTGTCCATCCCTGACGCCTACGGCCCGGCATCCAGCACCGGGCCTGCGCGCTTCGCTTGCGTGCAGTCGGCAGCCTGGGCAGTGGCCCTTGCCACTGTCTTTTCTGATCTCATCACCTTATCCCCGACTGTAGCCCGTGCCCGTGGGCCGTCAAGGCGCATCTGGCCGTGTCCTCGGCAGAGCCTGCGGGCCGCACCCTCCAGATGCTTGTTTCCTTGACGGTCCACGTTCGTGGGCTCCTGACCGTCGCGGGCGATGAACTCAGGAAAGACGGTGGCAACGAGGCCAACCGGGTTCCTCGTGCCGACTGCACCGAACAGCTGAAAAGCCGGGCTCCGAATCTTGGAATCCGGTGTGCAGTGAACAGCCAACCTTTTTATGTCAGGAGAATAACCATGCTGGTATCCCGTTTCGCTTCCCGTTCCCCCGTGCTTCGCAGTGAGTCCCCGTTGTCGGATGATCAAATTCGTGCGGTTGTGCCATCCATTTTTGCCGATGCGCCTCATGAAAGCCGTTCTGACCGGTACACCTATATTCCCACAGTGGCTGTGTTGACCGAGCTGCGAAAAGAAGGGTTTCAGCCGTTTATGGTGACACAAACCCGTGTGCGTAATACCGAGCGCCGCGACTTTACAAAACATATGATCCGTTTACGCCATGCCGGGCAGATCAACACACGCGGGGAAGCCAATGAAATCATTTTGCTTAATTCCCATGACGGTAGCAGCAGTTATCAGATGCTGGCCGGTATGTTCCGTTTTGTGTGCAGCAACGGGCTGGTGTGCGGTGAAACCGTCGCAGATGTTCGCGTACCGCATAAGGGGGATGTTGCCGGACTGGTGGTCGAGGGCGCATATCGTGTTCTGGGTGGATTTGATCGTGCAAGGGAGTCGCGGGAGTTGATGCGGGATATCACCCTGGAGGCGGGTGAGACTGAGGTATTTGCCCGTGCCGCGTTGTCGTTGAAATATGATGATCCCGATAAACCAGCCCCTGTAACTGAAACCCAGATTCTTTTGCCGCGTCGTGCCGAGGATCGCCGTTCTGATTTGTGGAGTGTGTTTAATCGTACCCAGGAAAACTTAACCAAAGGTGGTTTGTCGGGGCGTTCAGCCAATGGCAGTCGTCAGAAAACCAGACCGGTGCAGGGGATAGACCAGAATATCAAACTGAATCGGGCCTTGTGGTTACTGGCTGACGGCATGCGTCAATTGAAGGCAGGTTGATGCAGGGGAGGGGGTAACCCCTCTTTTTTGGGAGTTGGGGGAATCGAGTGTTGCCCGGCTTTGCCGGGCCCCAGGGTATGGACCTTGCAGTCACTAATGTGCCTGCAGACGCCTTGGCGTGCTGAAACGGTGAAGCGTGTTTCATCCCTTAAAGGCGTCACACATGACGCACCCGGGATGGGTGGGGGAAATGCAGGTATGGGTTAGTTCCGAGCCGTTTGATAGCGAAAGTGTTTGTGGCCGCAGTAGGGCTGGGTTATCGTTTATCTTGTTGATTTTTATAACCTGTTGTGTAGGCCGGTTGTGGCTTCCAGTTCGGGTGAATAGGCGTAGTTGAGCTGCATAGTTGGTCAGGAGATAAGTTCGATACAGCATAAGTACCCGCTGGAGACCCCGTTGGGACAGTTTGAGACTTTCGTTGCTCCGCTTGGGGATCCCCGGATTAACGAATGGATACGGGTCGAGGACGTAGGTGCCTCTGGCGCCATGTTTGAGGTGGAATCTCTTTCGAGAGAGCATGGCTGACTGCCTGAAAACGGCCAGAAGCAGCCATTGGTCGAACTACTCCTATGCTATTGGTACGATTAAGTGCCTGCGGAGTTCAAAAGAGTATTTAGCACCGGATCCAAACTGGCGATATCCTAAATCCAATTAAAACATGAGCATCCCAACTTTAGATATTAAGATCCTCTGGGCAAGAGCGGCAGGGCGCTGCTCAATGCCTGACTGTCGGAGAGAACTCACGCCTGCAAGCGGTACCGTTCCGGCAGGAGGGATCGTTGTCGGCGAAAACTGTCACATCGTAGCTGAGAAAGTAGATGGCCCAAGAGGGCATTACCCTGTGCCAGAAGCGGATAGAAATCGATACCCAAATCTAATTTTGCTGTGCAACATTCATCACAAAATCGTCGATACCGATGTGACTTCATGGTCCGTTGAAAGGCTGCATCAGGTAAAGATTGACCACGAGAACTGGATAAAAACAACTTTCGAGCAATTCTACAGCTCTGATTTGGTTGTTTATAAGCACTTGATTAAAGTTGCGTCAGAAAAACTGATGCTTCAGGCATGGGATGGCATTTCAGATCACGCCGTCAGGCATCTTGCAGCTATCGAGTGGGTTGAAGGAATTTACGAATTCAATGCCGCTGTACAGCATGCGATTTTGCCGGGCACACAAATGGCATTCGAGGATTCGATCCGCGAGTTATCGAGCCGAGCCTGCGAATATGCAGATCACTATATGACTCTTGCCTGGTCGCCGCGTCCAGATGTGGGTTTCTATCAAGAGGATAAGACTTGGAAGAAGGCCTGGCGTGCAGACTATGAACAATACGCGGGTCGCTCTGAAGTGTATTAGTTCCGACTTGATCGGACAGTAAGGCCTTGCCAAAAGGTGGGGTTACCCGGTTTGATAGAGGTGCGAATCTTTATCAACCAGCGCGAAAGCGCCAAGGAGTAACCCCATGAATAGTGTCACGCAAGGAGTGATCAAACACAAGGTTGGTCTGCTGAATCTGGCTGCCGAATTGGGCAATGTGTCGCGAGCCTGCAAGGTGATGGGCTTTTCCCGCGATACGTTTTACCGGTACAAGTCGGCTGTCGAGGCCGGTGGCGTGGAAGCTCTGATCGAAGCCAACCGCAAGAAGCCAAACCCGAAGAACCGAGTTGACCAAGCAACAGAGGATGCTGTGCTGGCGTTCTCCCTGGAGCAGCCCGCTTACGGGCAGGTTCGTGTCTCGAACGAATTACGCAAAGCCGGCGTATTCATATCGCCCTCGGGCGTGCGATCCATCTGGCTACGCCATGGCCAGGAATCGTTCAAGCGACGCCTGGCTGCCCTTGAGAAGCATATCGCCGAAACCGGCGCCGTGCTGACCGAGAGCCAGATTCAGGCTCTAGAGAAGAAGCAGGATGATGACCTCGCTCACGGCGAAATCGAAACGGAGCACCCAGGTTATCTCGGAAGCCAGGACACCTTCTACGTCGGAACGATAAAGGGCGTGGGTCGGATTTACCAGCAAACCTTCGTGGACACGTACTCCAAATGGGCTGCGGCCAAGCTGTATACCACCAAGACGCCGATTACTGCGGCAGATCTTCTCAATGATCGCGTGCTGCCGTTCTTTGCAGAACAAGGCATGGGCGTACTACGTATTCTGACCGATCGCGGCACGGAGTACTGCGGCAAGCCCGAGAGCCACGATTATCAGCTGTATCTGGCGCTAAACGACATTGAGCACAGTAGAACGAAAGCCAACCATCCGCAGACGAATGGCATCTGTGAGCGGTTCCATAAGACAATTCTGCAAGAGTTTTACCAAGTGGCGTTCCGCCGAAAGATCTATCGATCAATCGAAGAGGTTCAATCCGACCTTGACGACTGGATTAACCACTACAACAATGAGCGTACGCACCAAGGGAAAATGTGCTGCGGCCGTACGCCCATGCAAACCCTCATGGAAGGAAAGGAGGCATGGAACCGCAAGGTATCCGACCTGAATAACCAAATCTGATCTGACAAGACAGCCTCTGAAAACCGGTACTGTCAGATTAAGTCGGGACTACTACATCTGAAGCATGGCAGAACAACAATTTGACGCTTCTGATGAATTTCACTCACGCGATCAATGAGTTCTCTGACTGCGTTCGAGCCTTCGTTGATCCGTTTTTTTTCTTAGATAGAGGGAGATTCAGCATCTGTGACTCTATGGGGGTGACAAATATGCTAAGTCCGTGCTGGATACTACCGCATGGGTATTCGGATGTGAGAGTGTGAAGTCAACAATTCCGTCAAGCGGGAAAGCCCAAAGTTGCGCTTTGAGTTCCTTCTGCCTCCAGTTCCAGCCGCCCTTCATGGCCGAAACCCGTCATACCAATCATTTGGCGGTCACGCTCTGAGGAGCATTGGATTTTCTACAAAATAGAATCAAAAAAAAATGAATCAATGTTTCCTCCTTTTACCTCATCCCTCGCAGCCAGATCAATAGCCAAACCCTTCGTTCTTTCCCTTGCCACCGCCTCCGGCAACTTCGCCTCATCATTCGTAAACACCTTCACACTGTGTCTCTCCCGCGAAATGCTCACGTAGTAGGTATCCTGGGCTGTTGTTCTGCTGTGGCTTTCGGCGTTGTACAGCACGCGGTCACAGGTCAGTCCCTGAGCGCTATGGGCAGTAGTGGCATAGGCGTGATCCAGGTGCAGCGGTTGGCCGGCAGGCAGTTCAACCCGTCCGTTTTTGGCCTGAACGATGACATGTGTGTCTGACACGCTCACTACCTGCAGTCGTTGCCCGTTCACCAGATCCAGCTCGGCGTTGTTGCGTGTAATACGTACCCAGTCGCCGGGTGAAAGTTCGGCCCGATGTTCGCGGTACACCGAAAGTTTCGACAGGCTTCGCAGCTTGATATCAA
>JBFWLP010000133.1:0-6333 GCA_050252075.1 Burkholderiaceae bacterium
GGGCGATAACGTGTCCATGAAGGTCAGCCTGATTGCGCCGATCGCCATGGAAGAAGGCCTGCGCTTCGCGATCCGCGAAGGTGGCCGCACCGTCGGTGCAGGCGTCGTCGCCAGCATCATCAAGTAATTGATGCTCTCTGGCAGGGGCCTTTCGCCCCTGTCATTTTCGTTCTTTAGGAATTCCCCATGAAAAACCAGAAAATCCGCATCCGTTTGAAAGCCTACGACTACAAGCTGATCGATCAATCGGCTGCTGAAATCGTAGAGACGGCAAAACGCACGGGCGCGGTTGTTCGTGGTCCTGTTCCGCTGCCTACACGCATTCGTCGTTACGACGTTCTGCGTTCGCCGCACGTGAACAAGACCTCGCGCGACCAGTTCGAAATGCGCACACACCAGCGTCTGATGGATATCGTTGATCCTACAGATAAAACGGTCGACGCGCTGATGCGTCTGGATCTGCCTGCCGGTGTCGATGTAGAAATCGCCTTGCAATAAACGACAGGTTTATCTGTACCGCGCCCCGCAAGAGCTCACTCTTACGGGGCGTTTTCATTGCGCTGATGTACCAGGTCACCGCCGGCGTACACCGCGTGAATGGCCCGGTCGTCTCCCAGCGTCATTTGTACAAACAATGCTTCGGTCAGCGATGAGCAGCGTTGCATGCGAAAATCGATAAGCGGCGTGGAACGCATGTCCATGACCACCAGGTCGGCGTCGTAGCCGGGGCTGATTTTGCCGATGCGATCGTCCAGGTGCAAAGCCTGGGCGTTGCCCAGCGTCGCCAGATAAAACGCCTTGGGTGCCGAAAGTGAATAGCGCCTGAACTGGGCCAGGGTGTATGCACATTGCATGGTTCGCAGCAGCGACAGGCTGGTGCCTCCGCCCACGTCGGTGGCCAGGCCGGTACGTACGCCTTGCACCTCGTTCCGGGCGCGCTCCATATTGAACAGGCCGCTGCCCAGGAAGGCATTCGACGTGGGGCAATGAATCACCGACGATCCCGACGCCGAAAGAATGTCCCATTCGCCCTCCGCCAAATGAATGGCATGTCCGAACAGTGCCCGCGGGCCGGTCAACCCATAGTGCGCATAGACATCGGTGTAGTGCTTGCGCTCGGGAAACAGGCGCCGCACCCATGCCAGTTCTTCTTCATTCTCGGATAGATGCGTTTGCAGATAAGTATCCGGGAACTGCCGCCAAAGCGTTCCGGCAGCATCCAGTTGTGCCGGGCTTGACGTGGGCGCAAACCGGGGCGTAATGGCGTAGTGCAGACGGTCGCGACCGTGCCAGCGCTCAATCAGCGCCAGCGAATCGTCGTAGCCCTGTTGGGCGGTGTCGAGCAAGGCGTCAGGCGCATTACGGTCCATCATCACTTTACCGGCGATCATTCGCAGGTTCCGTGCCTGGGCGGCCGAAAAAAAAGCGTCAACCGATGCGGGATGAACGGTGCAGTAGACAGCGGCGGTGGTTGTGCCGGCGCGCAGGCATTCGCTCAGAAACGTGTCGGCGACCTTGCGGGCATGGTCCGGGTCCGCGAACTGCTGTTCCGCAACGAAGGTATAGTCGTTCAGCCAGTCGATCAGCTGCTTGCCGTAGGAGCCGATGATCTGGGTTTGCGGGAAATGGACATGGCTGTCGATGAACCCGGGAAGAATCAGATGGTCCTTGTAATGGCGAACCGGCACGTGCCGCCATTGTTCCCGCAAGGCACTGAACGGGCCGCAGGCCAGCTGGCGCCCCTGATGCATCACGATCAGGCCGTCCGGCTCGTAATGAAGTGCGGCGTCGTCGCCGACCACAAAGGGGTCGTCCGTAAAAGTAAGGTAAGCGCCCCGCAAGGCGATATAAGGCGAATCCATAAGCGGCAGGCTTCCCTGGTAACCACGTGAAGCTGGGATGATAAATCAGCGTGCCGCCAATAACATGAGTGTGGCCTACGGGTTTATACGGTTGAAAGAAAAGTACTTGCCGTGCAAGGAAAATACATGCTAACATGTGCGGCTTAACCGAAAAAGCGCGTATTTTTTGCTTATGCTTGGTTAAGCAACCCGAGTAGTACAGGTGCAGCAGTGGTGTTACGGCGCTACTGGTGTGCAAATGTTTATTAGCCCCGACCAATCGTAGTTGGGAATGGAGAAAACAATGTCGAACTCGACACCTACACCTGCCGCCTATCGGCTGGGACTCGTGGGGCGTAAAGTTGGCATGACCCGCATTTTTACCGAGGAAGGCGAATCCATCCCGGTAACCGTGCTGGACGTGTCGAACAACCGCGTCACCCAGGTCAAGTCGCCAGAAACTGATGGCTACGCAGCGGTACAAGTTGCCTACGGTACTCGTCGCGCCACTCGCGTGAACAAGGCCCAGGCAGGGCATTACGCCAAAGCCGGCGTTGAAGCCGGCAGCATCATGAAAGAATTCCGCCTCGATCCCGCCAAGGCCGCCGAATTTACGGCCGGTGCTGTAGTGGCCGTCGAAAGCGTGTTCGAAGCCGGCCAGAAAGTGGACGTTACCGGTACAACGATCGGTAAAGGCTTTGCCGGTACCATCAAGCGTCACCACTTCGGTTCGCAGCGTGCGTCCCACGGTAACTCGCGCTCACACCGCGTTCCCGGCTCTATCGGCCAGGCGCAAGATCCAGGCCGTATTTTCCCTGGCAAGCGCATGTCCGGTCACCTGGGCGACGTTACCCGCACCGTTCAAAATCTTGACGTCGTTCGCGTCGATGCCGAGCGCGGTCTTTTGCTGGTCAAGGGCGCTGTCCCCGGCCACAAAGATGCCAGCATTGTCGTGCGTCCCGCCGTCAAGATGTCGTCCAAGAAAGGAGCCTAATTATGGAACTCAAGCTCCTGAATGACCAGGGTCAATCCGCGTCCACCGTTGCCGCTTCCGACATCGTGTTCGGTCGCGATTTCAACGAAGCGCTCGTGCATCAGATCGTTGTTGCCTTCCAGGCGAATGCCCGTAGCGGCAACCGCGCCCAGAAAGGTCGCGACACGGTCAAGCACAGCACCAAGAAGCCATGGCGCCAGAAAGGTACCGGCCGTGCGCGTGCCGGTATGACTTCCTCGCCCATCTGGCGTGGAGGCGGTCGTGCATTTCCGAACTCGCCCGACGAAAACTTCTCCCAGAAAGTCAACAAGAAGATGTACCGCGCGGGTATCCGCTCGATTCTCTCCCAGTTGGCCCGCGAGGATCGCATCGCAGTTGTCGACAACTTCGTGCTCGACGCTCCGAAAACCAAGCTGGCCGCCGACAAGCTGAAAGGCATGGGCCTGGATTCGGTACTGATCATCACCGATGCTCTGGACGAGAACCTTTATCTGGCTACGCGCAACCTGCCACACGTTGCCGTGGTTGAACCGCGCTATGCCGATCCGCTGTCGCTGATCCACTACAAGAAAGTGCTGATCACGAAGCCGGCTATCGCTCAACTCGAGGAGATGTTGGGATGAACGCCGAACGCCTACTCCAAGTTATTCTCGCACCCCTCGTGACTGAAAAAGCCACGCTGGTTGCCGAAAAAAATCAGCAAATCGCTTTTCGCGTGGCTCCCAATGCCACCAAGCCCGAGATCAAAGCTGCCGTCGAAATGCTCTTCAAGGTTGAAGTCGAGTCGGTGCAGGTTCTGAACCGCAAAGGCAAGGAAAAGCGCTTTGGTCGCTTCATTGGTCGCCGCCGTAACGAACGCAAGGCTTATGTCTCGCTGAAAGACGGTCAGGAAATCGACTTCACGGAGGTGAACTAAATGGCACTGGTGAAAGTCAAGCCAACCTCGGCCGGTCGCCGCAGCATGATCAAGGTGGTAAGCCCGAATCTGCATAAAGGCGCACCGTTTGCCGCGTTGCTCGAAAAGAAAATCCGTAGCTCCGGTCGTAACAACAACGGTCACATCACGGTGCGTCACCGTGGGGGTGGTCACAAGCAGCACTACCGTATTGTGGATTTCCGTCGCAACAAAGACGGCATCCCGGCCAAGGTAGAGCGTCTTGAATACGACCCCAACCGTACGGCGCATCTGGCACTGCTGTGCTACGCCGACGGAGAACGTCGCTACATTATTGCTCCCCGTGGTCTGGAAGTGGGCGCAACGTTGTTGTCCGGCAAGGATGCTCCCATCCGTTCCGGCAATACATTGCCTATCCGCAACATTCCCGTCGGTTCAACCATTCACTGCATCGAGATGCTTCCCGGCAAGGGCGCCCAGATGGCGCGTTCGGCAGGTGCATCGGCGGTTCTGCTGGCTCGCGAAGGCACGTATGCTCAGGTTCGCCTGCGCTCCGGTGAGGTGCGCCGCGTTCACATCGATTGCCGTGCAACGATTGGTGAAGTCGGCAACGAAGAACACAGCCTGCGTCAAATCGGTAAGGCCGGTGCAATGCGCTGGCGCGGCATTCGTCCTACGGTACGTGGCGTAGCCATGAACCCGGTTGATCACCCCCACGGTGGTGGTGAAGGCCGTACAGGCGAGGGCCGTGAGCCGGTCAGCCCATGGGGTACACCTTCCAAAGGTTACCGCACCCGTCGTAACAAGCGCACAGACAATATGATTGTCTCGCGCCGCAAGCGCAAGTAAGGGGCGAACACTATGTCACGTTCGATCAAAAAAGGCCCATTCGTCGATGCGCATCTGATCAAAAAGGTCGATGCAGCTGTCGGGGGCAAAGAGAAAAAGCCGATCAAAACCTGGTCGCGCCGTTCCACCATCCTGCCCGAGTTCATTGGGCTGACGATTGCTGTGCACAATGGCCGCCAGCACGTTCCCGTGTATATCAACGAGAACATGGTTGGCCACAAACTCGGCGAGTTCGCACTGACCCGTACGTTCAAGGGCCATGCTGCGGACAAAAAGTCCAAGAGGTAAGTGATGGAAACTACAGCTATTATCCGTGGCGTTCATATTTCCGCCCAGAAAACCCGCCTTGTCGCCGATCTTATTCGCGGCAAATCGGTTGCTCAGGCGCTTAATATCCTGACGTTCACGCCCAAGAAGGCCGCCGGCATTCTCAAGAAAGCACTTGAGTCCGCCATCGCCAACGCCGAGCATAACGACGGCGCCGACATCGACGAACTCAAAGTCACGACTATCCATGTCGACAAGGGTCAATCGATGAAGCGTTTTTCCGCTCGTGCCAAAGGTCGCGGTAACCGAATCGAGAAGCAGACTTGCCACATTGTGGTTAAAGTCGGCGCTTAAGGAGTCGCAATGGGACAGAAAATACACCCGATTGGGTTCCGCCTCGCGGTTAACCGCAACTGGAGCTCCCGCTGGTACGCCGATGACAAAGCCTTCGGCGGCATGCTGGCGGAAGACATCCGCGTACGCGAATACCTGAAAAAGAAACTGAAGAACGCTTCGGTCGGCCGTGTGGTCATCGAGCGCCCTGCCAAGAATGCCCGGATCACCGTTTACTCGGCACGTCCCGGTGTGGTGATCGGCAAGCGCGGCGAGGACATCGAAAGCCTGAAGGCCGATCTTCAGCGCCTGATGGGCGTGCCCGTGCACGTCAACATCGAAGAAATCCGCAAACCTGAAACCGACGCTCAGCTGATCGCCGATTCCATTGCCCAGCAACTGGAAAAGCGTATTATGTTCCGTCGCGCCATGAAGCGTGCCATGCAAAATGCCATGCGTCTGGGCGCCCAGGGCATCAAGATCATGAGCTCCGGCCGTTTGAACGGTATCGAGATCGCCCGTACCGAGTGGTATCGCGAAGGGCGTGTGCCTCTGCACACCCTGCGTGCCAACATCGATTACGGTACATCCGAAGCCCAGACAACGTACGGCATCATCGGCATCAAGGTATGGGTCTACAAGGGCGACATGCTGCCGAATGGCGAAATGCCCCCCGAAACCGCTGCTCCCCGTGATGAAGAGCGTCGTCCGCGCCGTGCCCCCCGTGGCGAGCGCCCCGACGGTCGTCGTCCCGGCGGGCGTGGTCGTGGCCCGCGTAAAGACGCTGCGTCAGCCAGTGCTGCGCCGGCGCCTGAAGGAGAATAAACATGCTGCAACCGTCACGCAGAAAATACCGCAAAGAGCAGAAGGGCCGCAATACCGGTCTGGCTACGCGCGGTGCACAGGTATCGTTTGGCGAGTTCGGTCTGAAGGCCACCGGTCGTGGCCGCCTTACCGCACGCCAGATCGAATCTGCCCGTCGTGCGATCAACCGCCACATCAAACGTGGTGGCCGTATCTGGATTCGAATCTTCCCCGACAAGCCCATTTCGCAGAAACCTGCCGAAGTACGTATGGGTAACGGTAAAGGGAATCCCGAGTACTGGGTCGCCGAAATTCAACCCGGCAAGGTGTTGTACGAAATGGAAGGTGTG
>JBFWLP010000134.1:0-6229 GCA_050252075.1 Burkholderiaceae bacterium
ATCGCCGTTACCTGCACGCTCGGCCAGATAGGCGCGGTACTGGTCGGCCGGCTTCATCCGATAGCGGGCCTTCAAGGCGTCACGCTCTCCGGCAATGGCCTTGCGTAGCTCTATGTCCTTCACCACCTTGCCCATGCTGGAAACCGACAAAGCCGCCTTGCGCTCTGCCGGCTTCAAAGCCCGGTCATTCTGAACGGCCCGGCGCTCGGCCAGGTATTCGCGGCGCAGCTCGGCGCGGCGCTCCTGCTCGCGCTTCTTCTGCTCCTGCCAATCCTGTTCCCGGCGCTCGCGCTGCTGTGGCTGCCAATCACGGCGGTACTCGGCCCAAAGGTCACGGCGCAGGGCAGGGCGGGCCTGCTGTGGTGCGGCATGGCCGATTTGGTCGGCATAGGTCTGCTGCAAGATCGGCGCGGCATCACGCCAAGGCAAATGCAGCTCTTGAGTGAGGAAGTCGGACACGTTCAGATTTCGCCGGCCGCACCGGATGCGGTCGCCGCCGTCCTTGCCCTTGGTCACTTCGTATTTGTCGGGCATCACGCCATGCGTGCGGCTGACGCTCGCCAGCAAGCGGGCGGCGTCCAGCTCCCGTTTGATGGTGTTGAACTCGGCCCGGCTGCTGTCGGTGCCACGGGCGGCACGCTCGCGGCGCTCGGCCTCGTACTGGCCCACTACGCTATCGGTCTGGCGGCCGTCACGCTCACGCGAAGGGGCCGGGGTTGGCTCACTGGCGCGGGCCTGTTCGGGCGCTCTGGCCGGGGCCGGGCGCTCTTGCTCCGGGTCATGTGGGATTTCCACGGCCGGGCGGTGCCTGCCGTAGAACGTGGCCGCACGCTCGGCCAAAATCGCCCGGCGCTGCTCGGGGTCGGCTTCACGATAGGCGGCATAGGCTTTGCGGTTGCCGCTGTTCATGTATTTCAGCTCGGCCGCCCGCACCTCGCGCCACTCCTGCAAGCGGTCGGCAATGTCGGCCGGGGTAGGGCGTGGCGCTTTGGTGTCCTCGTACCCTGCGCGGATTTCGCCGGCCAGCTTCTGCCGTTTTTCAGCGGTGGGCATTTCGATGAATTCACGGCTGAAAACGTACTCTTTCAGGTTCACGCCCTTAGCCGCGCCCTCTGGCTTCACGTTGAGATATTCGCCGGCCTTGCCAGCGTTGCGGGTCTTGGTGTCGCCATGCTCGGCAACGATGGCCCGGAACTGGTCGAAGTCGGTAACGCCCTTGTCCAGCACGTCGGACAAGATGCGCTCTTTCAGGTCGTGATTTGCGCCCTTGAAATAGTCGCCCTTGTAGCGGGAAATAATCGCGCTCTCGTCGGTGAACTCAATGCGCCGGTTATCTTTCGGGCTGGCAAGTCCATATTTAGCATTGATATGCTCTTGGAACGCCTCAAGGAATTTTGTTTGCTGCTCTACGCGCCCAAATGGATTTAGATTGACCGGCCCGCGCTCTCCTTCCTTTAGACCAGCCAATACCATCAAATTGACTTCCGGCACAATAATATGAATGTGCGGCTTTCGCTCTACTAATTCACCTGT
This sequence comes from Burkholderiaceae bacterium, assembly GCA_050252075.1. Taxonomy (GTDB): domain Bacteria; phylum Pseudomonadota; class Gammaproteobacteria; order Burkholderiales; family Burkholderiaceae_B; genus JAAYGT01. The sequence continues at coordinate 1,534 of JBFWLP010000134.1, forward strand.
TTTCTGGTTTGTATAAGTTCTCAACTTTGGCAAATGCGCTTCGGCATAGAAGTTATATTCACTGCCTTCATAGGCGGTCATGGCGAATTGCTTAAATTCATCCGTGATTGCCTGCAACATTTCCGGGCTGATTTCATCCTCTTTGAAAGCCAGCGTGATATGCAAATAACGCTCGCCGGCCTTGTCCATGTTGTTGATAACGGCGTCGGTTAATTCCAGATCGCCCGACAAAATAACGCGCTCGTCCAGCTCGTCCCGGCTGTAGTCCCGGCCGTCTTTCTGCCCTTTCTCTAGATACTCCTTTATCCCGGCATCGCCGCCACGCACTCTAATCAGCATCGCGGATTACCTTTTTCATCAAGTCGGCCAGCATTTGCAGCTCGGCCAGAATCCCGGCGTAAGTCGCCGGGGTAACAGTGCCGGCCAGCTCGGCGGCATTGGCAGTGTGGGCAAGCTGGTTCAGGTTGTTGCTGGCCTTGTTGAATAGGTAAATCAGGCGGCGTTTATCGCTGCTCGGCTGCACCCGTGCGACTACCTGCGTTCGGTTGGTCAGCACGGCATCACGGAAGAACTCGGACGGCTTCACACCGGCCGCGCTGGCCTTCGCCAGATAGGTGGCGTGGTCGGGCAGGGTGAGCCGAAAACTTACCGTGCGGGTTGGCTCTTTGGGCTTGCGCGGCATGGTCGCGGCTCCTGTCTCGTGCCCGCCTCGATGGCACGGGGCAGGGCGGTTAATGACCGGCTGCGAAGCTGCCGGGCGGCTTGTGCTGCTGGTGACGAATCCGCGACCTGGTGGGCGTGGATCTGTCGCCATGCGGCCCGGCTCCCGTAGGGGGCCGGTGGCAGGTTTCCAAAGGGGGGCACCCCTTTGGGCACGGGATATGTTTCAAAACGCGGAGCGCTTTTGTAAACATATCCGACGTGCCTATCTGTAGCACGCCCACACTATAACGCGGCCGGATCACTCCCGCAAGACTGCGCACACACTGCACACAAACCGCATAAAATCGCTTGACACTGCAAACGCACTGCACAATAATTGCACTAACACGGCGGCAAACATTGACCGCACTGCAAATAACCGGCAATATCGCGGCATCCGGCAATGCCGATAACGCGAAAAGGTGGAAACATGACAAAAGACAGCGTGGCCGATGTGCTGCGCGCACTGGCTACCGGCGACAAAAGCCGCTCTGAAACTGCCCGACTGCGGGACATAGTGGATGAGGTGGAAGCGGCATTAGCTGCTGGCGTAAGCCGTGCGGCAGTCCTCCAAGCTCTGAACGATCAGGGCTTCACGATGACGCCAAAGAGCTTTGAAAGCGCCCTGTACCGCATCAGGAAAAAACGAATCCAGCCAGCAAAGCCGGCCGCGAAATTTGGTCATGACCAAGCGGACCCAGCAAGCCAGCCAGCCCAAGCACCGCAAGAGGAACCCGCAAAAGCCCCTCAAGCACGCATCACGAACCCGGCCGATATTCGCAAGTCCAGACGCCGGGAAATTGATCTCGATGACCTATCCGACAAGGAATAACTTTTATGAAAATCGCAATCGTCAACTACACCGGCACTGTTGGAAAAACCACCATCGCCGCGCATCTGCTTTCGCCCCGCATGGGCAATGCTCCCATTTTTGCTGTCGAGTCGATCAACGAAACGGCAGCCGGATTGGGTGTCGATGTTGAGCAAATCAAAGGGGACAAATTCCGCGAATTGTTCCGCAAGCTGTTTTCTCTTGATGATGCAATCATCGACGTGGGCGCATCCAATATCGAAGCCTTCCTAGACGGCATGGTTAAGTTTGATGAATCGCACCTTGAATTCGATTACTTCGTTATTCCTCTGACCAGCGGCACGAAAGAACAAAAAGAAACTATCTCGATGATCGGGACACTTTCTGATTTCGGCATTCCCGCCGAAAAAATCCGGCTTGTATTTAACCGCGTTGATTCAGACGTAGCCGACGAATTCTCACACGTCGTTAATTATGTGAAAAAGGAAAAGAACGCCACGATCAACACCGATGCGGCCATTTTTGAAAGCGAATTGTTCGATGCGCTCGGCGTTAAAAAACTTGCTATCGAAACACTTCTGAAAGATGAAACGGACTATAAAGCACTAAATAAAAGCAACCCGAATGCCAGCGAGAAGGAAAAGAATCATTGGGCCGATATGCACGGCCTCAAGGCATTGTCGCGCAGCGTGAATCGAAACCTCGATTCTGTTTTCTCTACATTGTTTAAATAAGGGGCGCTTTATGGACGCGGCAAACACTCCCCGCACGACAAGGGACGCCCTTACGTTTGAACTGTTGGGCGATATTGGCCGGTGTGACGACAAGGTAACGGCGCTGGAAAAGAAACTCGACGCCCTGCCCGAAGCTCTCGAAAAGGCAATGTCTCCCATGCTCGGCGCTCTGGCTCTGGCCTCGAAAGAGGCACAAGCCACTATCGGCCAGCTCGGTGCAGCGGAAAAAGCCTCGTTCGGAAATTTCGCGGCGGCCGAAAAGGTCGCGCTGCGTGACGCTCTCAAGGCGGCGCTGCGGGAAGAAGCCGGCGAAGCCCTCTCCAGTGCCGCCCGCGAACTGGCAACGTCGGCCCGCATCCATCAGGACGCGGCCAATGGCGAAAAGGTGCAGCGCTGGCAATGGATCGCCGTTGCCTTTGCTGGAAGCCTTCTAGCCGGGGCGCTCGGCTTCTACGGTTCGCACCTGCTGTATGGCAAACAGATTGACGAACAAGCGGCCTTCGGCCGTGCCGTAGGCACGGTGTGGGACGGGTTGGACGCCAAGACAAAAGAGCGGATTCAAGCCGCAAGGGAACGCCAATGAAACCCGCACTTGTCCTAACCCTGCTCCTGCTGGCCGGCGCGGCCTTCATGTTTGGCCGCAACCTGTTCAAAACGATCAAGGGCAAAGAGCCTGCGACGTGGGTAACGTGGCTGTGGCTCGGCCTGTGGGGCGTGGCTGTCCTGTACGGCCTCGGCTCGGCCATTCCTCGCATGATCGCCAGCGGCGAATCTTCGGCCTTGCTCTCTATCGGCGTGGCCGGGGTCGCTGTGTTCTGCCAGACCCGAATTTGGGGCCACATGATGGCCCGCGCCAACTACGCACCGCACGGCCAAGAAACGGTCATCAGGGGCACGGAAGTTGTCGGCGGCTCCGATCTGCAAGCCCGTATGTACGGCGACAAGGCGAAGCCGGCCGACGTGGATATTGAAATTGGCGGGGTGGTCGTTCCGCGCATGTTGGAAGCGCAGCACATGCTTTTCAGCGGCACCACGGGCGCGGGCAAGACGCAAGCGATTAACCGTGTTCTGCGGGCTGTACGGGCACGCAATGAGCGGGCTTTGATCGCTGACCCGGCCGGGGGGTTCTTCTCCCGCTTCGGTCGTCCTGGTGATGTGCTGTTTAACCCGTTTGATCGTCGTTCGGTGGATTGGTCGCCCTTCGCTGAAATCCGCGCTGAATACGACTGCCAGCGCATCGCAAAGGCCGCTGTGCCTGACGGAACGGGGGAGGGTGCAGAGTGGCACCACTACGCGCAAACGCTGCTCGGTGAAACGCTCTTGGCCCTGCATCTACGCGGGGAACGGTCGGTAAAGCGGCTGCTGCACTATGTCAGCTCGGCAGACATAAAGGAGCTGGGCGAACTGCTGGCCGGCACGCCTGCGGCCATCCTGTGCGCCAAGGGCAATGACAAGATGCTGAACAACACGCGGGGCATCATTGCTACCTATCTCGGCGTGTGGCGCTACCTGCCTGACGCTGGCACGTTCTCCGTGCGTGAGTGGGTGCAGGATGAAACCCGCACCGGCTGGCTGTTCGTGACCTACCGCGACGATCAAATGGGGATGCTGCGCGGCCTTGTGGCCTCGTTGCTGGAACTCGGCATTGTCGAAGGCTTGAGCCTGTCGGAAAACCAAGATCGCGGCTTGTGGTTCGTGTTCGATGAGGTCGATTCACTCGGCAAGGTATCCAGCCTTCGCAGTGGTCTAACCAAGCTGCGCAAGTACGGCGGGCGCTGCGTGCTTGGCCTGCAAACGGTGTCGCAACTGCGCGAAACCTACGGCAAGGACGAGGCGCAAACGCTGCTCGCCAATCTGTCCACAAAGTTGATTTTGCGGGCTGGCGACAATGAGACGGCCGAATATTTCAGCAAGGAACTTGGCGAACAGGACATTGACCGGCTGCAAATGACGACGGGACAGGGCACCAGCTCGGGCGGCCTGACGAATCCCGGCCAAAGCTCGGAATCGTTCAATACCAACTACAACATGCAGCGCGTGCGGCAAGCCGCCATCATGTCGTCGGAAGTGCTGAACCTGCCCGACCTGCAAGGCTTCCTCAAGATACCCGGCCAGCCTGTCGGCACGGTCAAGATTGACTATCAGGCTATGCCCGAAGTCGAACCGGCATATTTGAGTTAATGAGTAAAAACCCCTTAAATTCATCTACTCATTGGCCGGTTTCGGTGTTATACTCAAATGAGTAAATAAGTGGTGACAGACTGGCTTCCCGCCTCGGTGCGCCTGTCACCATCGACGTAACCGCGCCAAAATGGGAAAATCGGGTATGCCAAAACATTGGGTTTTGGTATGCGTGAACAACAAAACGAACGCTGATTTTTTATGCCCTAAGAACGCCTCGGCGTACTGGGTGCGGCCCCGAAAAGAACGGGCCTGACAGGTGGGAAAG
>JBFWLP010000135.1:0-6181 GCA_050252075.1 Burkholderiaceae bacterium
GCGCTGGCACCGGGCTCGGCCACCAGCACACCGGCCCGGGATAAAAACGGCTCAATACGCGCTTTCACCACCGCCATGACGTCATGTTCCGGACTACTGAACCGTGTTTGCGACGTACTGACAAAGCCGTCGGTATCCGTGGCTTTCCCCAGGCCCAGCGAGGCCTGGGCCGAGGCATTCAGGCTGAGCGCCTGCACATTGAACACGCGGGTTTCCGTACGAAAAAATTCGATACGCTGGTTCCGGTAACGCCAGGAAACGCCCCACTGCGCACTGACGCGATCAAGCACCTGCGCCAGCGGTTCGGGTTGCCCGGACAACGGTACCTCGTACGCCGTCGGCGCTGAGGGAGCGGTTGCAGTGCCTTGAGCCAGGCGCGGCAAAAAGACATCAACGGGCAGCAAGGTCTCGGGCTCAACGGCCACCGGGATACCCGTCGCCAGCGTGATACGCCGCGCGAGCGTGGGCAAATCGCCCGCCGGGCGCGCGAACAGCAAGGTGGTATTCACATTGGCCCGCAACGCGGCGGGTAGCGTAACCTCGCGGGCCAGTGGCTGCGGCTGCCCCATCAGCCAGGGTCGGGCAACATGCTGGGCGGCCTGCCGGTCGTCTCCGCGCGCCCGACGGGAAAATGCCTGGTGGGTTGCACTCATGGTGTCATCACTGGCCTGGAAGGCCGCCGCCAGATGCTGCATGCGTTGTTGAAGGGCGCACCCCGAAAGGGCCAGGCAGGCCAGCACGATCATGCCCCGGCGCAGCGGCCGGCTCATGACGCCCTCGCCGGCGAACCCGCGGTTCGGTCACATGCCTGGGCATACGGCACAACCCGCAGCACCTGATTCGAATAGAAGCAAGGCTGCAAGGGCCGCTCGGACAATTCCGTGGCCGCCAGCAGATGGCGCACCGCCACTGTGAATTCGCCGTCGAAATGGGCCGAGCCTGCCAGCGGAATATCGGCGTCCACCGCCCAGTGTTCAACACCGAATGTCCAGCCGGCATCGCCGGCCCAGCGCACCAGGGCCTGACGCAAGGTTTTGTCGGCAGGACTGACGGCATAGCGTTTTGTAGCCTTGACGGGGGCGACCGGATTCAGTGCGAATGCAACGGCCGGTTGCGCCAGTACGCCGGTGAACGCCCGGCTTGCCTGTACCGCCGGCGAGGGTAGCAAGGCCGCTGTGGCGGGCGGCACAGCGGCGGCCGCCGCCGATGAGGCCGGTTCGGTCAATGCAGGAACGGTGGGTAGCTTATTGATCGGTGATTTTTCGATCGCCGCCGATTCAGCCGGCGCCGGGGTACGCCGGGCCTGGCTTTGCAGATGACCGCCGCGAAACTGCAGCGGTGACCAGGCACCGGGCAGCACCACATAAGACCCTTTCAGGGTGTAGTCCACCGGCAGCCACTGCGCCTGATGCCGACGGAAGATGGCCGGCACGGGCCGGCCCTGGGGAAATTGCAGCCAGGTGCTGCGGCCATTGTCAAACACCTGCAGCGGCGACACTTCAGGGTCGCCCGACAGCTCCCAGCTGAAACTGAACGGGCCGGTATCGGCCGCGTGTGTTTCCTGTGACTGCCCGGTGCCGAACGGCGACCAGGATGGCAGTGCGGCGCAGCCGCCCAACGCCCATGTCAATGTCACCATGCCCAGTCGTCTTTTCATTTGCGCCTCCTGTTCTGGAGCAGCGAGGGCTGTTCCATGAGACGCATGGTGGCGCAACAGAGGGTGCAGAAGAATCGCGGAAACTACGCGACCATCGGGCCGGCAATACAGCTAAGGCGCGTAAATACGCTTTTAAATCAGGAAGCTACACAATGAAACCGGCCCGCCAAAAGAAAACCGGAAAGTGGCTAAACTTGCCCACCTTCCGGTTGCTGACGCGCACCCCGATGTACGGTGTGCGCGTTATGCGCCGCACTAAGCCGCGGATAGTTACTTCTGCTTGACCATTCTGGAAGCCTCGTCGGCCGCGGATTTCAGGGCGGTGACTGCCGGCTGGTTACCGCTCAGCGCCTTTTCCAGGGTTTGATGGAACATAGCGCGGATGGTGGGGTAGTTGTCGATACGGAAGCCGCGCCCGTTGACCGCCGGGTTTTTGGCATAGGCGGCCACCTGCTGCTGCCAGTCGCCCAGGCCACGGTAGTACGATTTGTCGGTGGCATCGAAGGCCTGGTGCGTTAACGGCAAAAAGCCGGTTTTCTGATACCAGGCCGCTGCGTGCTTGGGCTGGGCCAGCCAGGCCAGAAATGCCGCACTGGCCTCATCGCCCTCTTTGGCATGCCCCGCCGTTACCCACAGCGCCGACCCGCCCACAAAGGGAGAGCCGGGCGACTTGGTGACCTCGGGGTAATAAGGCAAACCAGTCAGGGAAAAATCGAGCCCGCGCACATTCTTGAACTGGCCAATGTTGCTGGACGACGAAATGAGCACAGCGCATTCTTTGTTGCCGAATCGCTCCACCGCCTTGGACGCAAATGTGGGCTTGACCATGAGCTCGGTTTTCACCCAGCTGATCATAAGCGCCAGGTGCCGTATATACAGCGAATCGAAAGAAAACTCGGCCGCCGCCTTGCCACGTGCGGGAGGTTCGGCCAGGAACAGCTGATTGTTGACCGCCGCCAGGTTTTCAAGGTTCACGGACACCGACTGGTCGGTCGTTAGCGGGCAGCGACGCGAGCCATTGTTGGCCAGATCCACCAGCTGCGCCTGCAGATTGATCCACACACGGTCGGGTGCCGCGGGCGACAGCTTGGCACGCTTGAAGGCATCGATGTTGTAGTACATGACCGGAATATCGAGCATGTAGGGAAAGGCCAGCAGCCGGCCCTTGCCGTCGCGGGCAAACGTGGCCTGTTCCGACACGAACCATTTCGCGTCTTTGATGGGGTATTTGGCCAGCAGCACGTGCAAGGGCTGCATGTACGGACGGGCGGCCACCTTTTCGGGCGAGCGGTCGTCGTCGAGCTGCACCAGATGCGGCCGGGTGGAGGTGGTTTTGGCCTGCACCAGCGCTGCCTCGACCTCGTCTTCCGAGACGAAGCCCTTCAGGCGCACCTTGACTTTGTCCTGGCTGCCGTTGAAGTCGTCAACCAGATCCTCGAAGATCTGGGCGTTGTAAGGGCTAAGGGAATGCCAGAGACGGATCTCTGTGGCCGCGTGTGCCGCCGACATCGACATGACCAATGCTGCGGCCCCCAGGCCAGCAACGCGCACCCCGTGACGGGGACGACATGAATACCGCGTAAATTTCATAAGACGCTTAACCTAAAAAAGGAAATTCGGGCTCGGGTTTCTGCCCGGAAACAAGGTCGGCCAAGGCTTTGCCCGACCCTACGCCCATGGTCCAGCCCAAGGTACCATGGCCGGTGTTCAGATACAGGTTGCCGATGCGGGTGCGGCCGATCAGCGGAACGTTGGACGGTGTGGACGGCCGCAACCCCGACCAGAACCTTACGCCGGCGAAGTCGAGCGCCGACGGGAAAAGCTCGCGGGCCAGGTCGATCATGTGATCGCACCGGCGTGTGTTCAATGCCCGTGAATAGCCCGACATTTCGGCCGTGCCCGCCATGCGCAGGGTGTTGCCCAGACGGCTGTACACCACCTTGTTGGCACTGTCGGTGAGGCTGACGAACGGTGCGGCGTCGGGGTCGGTGATATCGAAGCTGGCCGAGTACCCTTTGGTGGGATACACGGGGCAAGGCACGCCCAGCGGGGCCACCAGCTGCGGCGTGTGCGGCCCCAGCGCGGCGATGTAGATATCGGCTTTCAGTGTGCTGTACATGCCGTCGGGGTCGATGAGCTCGGCCGCCTGCACGCTGCCGCCGGCCGCCAGCAGGCGGGTAACCCGTGTGGAATAGCGAAACTGCACGCCGGCCTCGACGCAACGGTCGGCCAGTGCCCGGGCGAACAGATAGAGGTCGCCGGTTTCATCGTCGGCGGTGTAGTCGCCGCCCACAATGGCGTGACGCATGGGCGCCAGCGCCGGCTCAATGGCAACGACCTCGTCGGCGTTGACGCTGCGGCGGTCGACACCGTAATCGCGCATGACCCCGGCCATGCGCTGCCCGGCTTCAAATTCGGCCGTATCCCGGTAGAAATTGAGAATGCCCCGCTCCAGGTGGTCGTACTCGATGCCCAGCTCGCGCCGCATGTGCTGCAGTGTGCTGCGGCTGTACTCGGCCAGCCGCACCATGGGCCGGATATTGTGCGGAACCCGCGAGGGCAGACACTCGCGCAGGAACAGCAAGCCCCACCACCACTGGCGCAGATCGGGCTGCGGACGAAACAGCAGGGGGGCGTCGTCTTTGAACAACCACTTCAGCAATTTCAGCGGCGCTTGCGGATTGGCCCAGGGCTCGGCGTAGGACACCGAAATTTGCGCCCCGTTGGCCCGGCTGGTTTCTTGGGCCGGGCCGGTTTCCCGGTCGATCACCACCACCTCGTGTCCGTGCTGACTCAGCCACCATGCGGTGGACACACCAATAATGCCGCTACCCAGTACTGCTACTTTCATTGACCCTTCCTTTTGAGAGAGGTTGGAACGCGTTGCAAGACAGGCGCGAGCCGCCGCGGAAAAAACCGGCAGGATCAGGCAGCGTCGGCCTCGGTGGTGAATGCGTCGGCAAAGAATTCGTCTTCAGGCAGCCCGTTTGAACCGGTGAAGTCTTTGCGCGCGCTTTCCACCATGACGGGGGCGCCGCACGCATACACCTGATAGCCGGACAAATCGGGAATGTCTTGCTGCACTGCCTTGTGCACAAAACCTTGCCGACCGGTCCAGGCGTCTTCGGCAAGCGCATCGGACACAACCGGAATATAACGAAAGTCGGGCAAGGTTTGCACCCATTTTTCGGCCAATTCGTTCATGTACAGGTCGTGCGGGCGGCGACCGCCCCAATACAGTACCGCCGGACGGGTGGAGCCCTGCTCGATCATGCGCTCGATAATGGCCTTGATGGGCGCAAAACCCGTGCCGCTGGCCAGAAACACAATGGGCTTGTTGCTGTCTTCACGCAAAAAGAATGATCCGAACGGGCCTTCGACCCGCAGTATTTCACGCACTTTCATTTGGGTGGCGCCGGTACCGAACACATGATCGGTAAACACGCCGCCGGGCATGTGGCGAATGTGCAGCTCGACCAGATTGTTTTCGGCGGGCGGCGTTGCCATGGAGTAACTGCGCCGGCGGCCGTCTTTCAGAATGAATTCCAGATACTGGCCGGCGTAATAGCGGAAAGGGTCGGCGGCCGGCAGCTGCAGCTTGATCACCATGACGTCGTCGGAAAGGCGATCGAGCCCCATGACCCGCGAGGGCATTTTGCGGATCTGGATATCGCTGGCCATGCGGATCTCGTGCGCCTCGATGACCATGTCGGACGATGGGCGCGCCTGGCAGAACAGCGTGTACCCCCGGGCAAGCTCTTCGGGGGGAATGATGTTGGCCGGGCTGGCGCCGGCGTCGTAGGTGCCGGCCACCACCTTGCCCTTGCACGTGGAACACGCCCCGTTGCGGCAGCTGTAGGGCAACACAATGCCCGCCGCCAACGCGGCGTCGAGCACAGTTTGCCCCTGCTCGACGGTGAATTCGTGATTGCTGGGCTGAACGGTAACCTTGAAGCTCATAAGACGGGCGCCGGATAGTAGTGGGTAAAGAAAGTGGTTAAACGGGGCATTTTATCAGGCTCGCCGCTTACTCGGCACTGTCGGGCGAGGCCGAAAACAGATCCGGCTGACGAATTTTCACGCCCAGCTGCTTGCCTTTGCGGGCGCGCTTGCCCACATACTCGGCCAGGGCGTGCGCATCGAGCATGACCTGCGTTTCCTTGTTCCGGTAAATACCCCGGGCCACCATGCCGTGCGGGCCCACCGCCAGCCACTGGGCGATCTTGTCGCCTTTGTCGAGCCCCATGAGCTGGGTGCCCTTGCCGCCGCCGGCCAGGGTTTTCAGCTCGTCGAGCGCCACCACCAGGAAACGTTCGTTCTTCGAGTACATGGCCAGCCAGGCCGAGTCGGGCGCCAACGGCAGGGGCTTGAGCAGCGTATTGCCCTTTTCCACGGTGACAAACTGCTTGCCGGCACGCTGGCGGGTGCCCAGATTGGCCAGGGTGGCCACAAAGCCGTAGCCTTGCTGAACGCCCAGCACCAGCCGCTGGTCTTTGTGGCCGGCACAATAATGCGCGATGCGTG
>JBFWLP010000136.1:0-5980 GCA_050252075.1 Burkholderiaceae bacterium
ACCCCTTTGGTAACGATATTGCCGATGGCCCAGCTCAACCCGGCAGCGAGCGTCATGAGAAACCCGGTGAGCGACAGCGTACCGGCGACGGCGCCCTGCTGGATAAGCACGAGACCCAGCGCCGCCACCAGCAAACCCACCACATTGTGACGGCGGATACGCTCGCCAAGAAACACGGCGGCGATCAATGTGGTAAAGAACGCCTGTGACTGCAGCACCACCGATGCCAGCCCGGCGGGCATGCCGACATAGATGGCGGCGAAAAGAAACACGAACTGCCCCAGGCTGATGGTGGCGCCGTACAGCACCACCGTGCGCCAGGGCAGAGCGGGCGGTTTGATGAAAAATACGGCGGGAATCGCCACCAGGGTGAAGCGCAAGGCGCCCATCAACAGCGGAGGAAACTCGGAGAGCCCGATCTTGATCACTACAAAATTCAGGCCCCAGGCCGTAATCACCACCAAGGCAGCCAGCCAATCTCGTAAGGGCATTCCCCGTCCTTCCCCGTGTTACAAAAATCGATTATTGGTCATAGTACCGGTTTCACCCGGCGGTGCCGGCGGCGTCTCGCCGGCATAGTGCAACGGAAGCTGCAGCGGTTCATTGGCTGCCTGCACACCGGCTTCCGGCAGCAGCGAGCTGACACGCACGCCCAGCAACCGCAGGCGCCGGTCGAAGGTTATGCGCTTCAAACACTGACCTGCTGCACGGCGCAACTGGGCGGCCTGGCGCACCGGCTCGGGCAAGGTCACATCGCGCGTGACCGTCCTGAAGTCCTCGAAGCGCAATTTCACCCCAACAGTACGCCCCACCACCCCTTTACGCCTGAGATCATGTTCCAGCTGTTCGCACAGCCGCGTAAAACTCTCGGACAGCAGGGCGCGATCCCGCTGAACATGCAAATCACGCTCAAACGTGGTTTCCCGGCTGATAGATTTGGGCTCACTGACCATGGTCACCGGACGGTCATCGCGACCCCACGCAGCATTCAAAAGCCAGCGCGCCTGGCTCAAGCCAAATGCCTTCTGCAACTTCTGCGGCGAGGCCTGGGCCAGTTGCCCCACCGTGTCGATACCCATGCCGCGCAGACGGTCGGTGGCGCGCGGGCCGATCCCGTTGATCTTGCTGACCGGCAAGGGCCACAGCCTGACCGGCACGTCGTCAAGACGCAAGACGGTGATGCCCCCGGGTTTGTCCATTTCAGACGCAATTTTTGACAGCAGCTTGTTGGGTGAAATACCGATGGAACAGCTCAGGCCGGTAGCGTCGAACACCGCCTGGCGCAAACGGCGGGCCAACGACACGACGTCGTGGTCAAGCCCGGTCAGGTCGATATAGATTTCGTCGATGCCGCGATCCTCGATATGCGGTGCGACGGCGGCCACCGCCGTTTTGAATCGTCGCGAGTATTCCCGGTACGCATTGAAATCGGCGGGCAGTATATAGGCGTGGGGCGCCAATCTGGCCGCCCGCATCATGCCCATGGCCGAAAACACACCCAGCGCCCGCGCTTCGTAAGTTGACGTGGTGACAACGCCCCGGCCGACGTAATTGCGCAAGGTGGCAAACTCCCGCGTTCCGTTGTCGAGCAGGCGCGGCGCCTGCGTTGAACGGCCGCCTATGACAACCGGCAAGCCGCGCAATTCAGGGTAGCGCAGCAACTCCACCGACGCGTAAAACGCGTCCATGTCCAGATGCGCGATGCAGCGTTCAGAAGTGGTCATAAGTACAGGACAGTAAGCGACTGATTATACGGCGCGCAGCGTGCAAGCACCGGGATAACCCCAGTTCGCACCACCTTGGTGCAAACCGGGCTTGCCATGCCACACCGCATCACCTGAGAAAACGCCTTCATAGACGGCCCCTTGTCTGGCACAGAAGTTGCTTAGGGTTTTCCTGTAGTTTGCCTCATTTTGCAGAAGGAAAAAGTCGTATGAAAGCCAGCGTCATCCATCAAGCCGCCCGCACCCATGGACGACGGCTGGGGGCGGCGCTTCAACAGCTTGTCTGGAAAGCCACAGGGCCGCTGACGGGCGTAGCATTGCTCGTACTGTGCTGGCAGATCGGGGCCCTGAACAGCACGGTGGTACCCGCACCGGCCACCGTCTTCGGCAACCTGGTGGATCTTCTGTCGTCGCCCTTCGCCGTCTCGCAGGGGCAACCCACGGGGCTGGGATGGGTGCTGCTGATCACCTTCAAACGTCTGGTGGCCGGTTATGCCGTTGCCGCGTGCTGCGGCCTGATTCTGGGGTTTGCCATGGGTCGCAGCCCATTCATGGGGGCTATTCTGCAGCCACTGATCAACCTGTTCCGGCACGTGTCGCCCCTGGCCTGGCTACCCTTCGGACTGATCGCCTTCAGCCAACCGCAAGCCGCCGCCGTATGGACCATCTTCATCTGTGCGTTCTGGCCGATTGTCAGCGCCACGTCGGAAGCCATCCGGCGTGTGCCCGGAGACTACCTGAAAGTGGCCCGGACACTGCGCCTGCCTGAATACAAGTTGCTGACACGGATCGTTCTGCCTGCGGCCTTGCCGGGTATTGTGGGCGGACTGCGCCATGGCCTGGCCACCGCATGGCTAGTGATTGTTGCGGCAGAACTCTTTACCAACTCGCCCGGCATCGGTGCCTGGCTACGCGCCGCACTGGCCGATCTGGACAGCACTCGGGTGGTGACCGCGATTCTGGTGGTGGGATGGGTGGGGCTGGTACTGGATTTACCGTTGCTGCTGCTGCGGCGACGGTTACTGGCAAGGGCATGAACCATGAACAGCTTCCTGACACTTGAACATGTTGGTCACGAGTTCCGGCATGCCAAGCCGTGCCGCTACCGGGCACTGGACAACATTTCCTTCAGCGTGCGCAAAGGGGAAATTGTGTGCCTGATCGGAAACTCCGGGTGCGGCAAATCAACGCTGATCCAGTTTATTGCCGGCTTTCTGGCGCCTTCTGAAGGCGTTCTGATCTGGAACGGGCGCGAACTGGACGGCCCCGGACCGGAACGTACGCTGGTCTTCGATGAAGGCACCCTGCTACCGTGGCTGACCTGTTTCCAGAACGTTTACCTGGGCGTAGAGCACCTGTTCGGCAAGCACGACACCAAAGGCCAGCTGCGCGCCCGAACCCTGAAAGCGCTGACCCGGGTAGGGCTGCATAAATTCAGCGACAACCTGCCGCGTGAGCTTTCGGCCGGTATGCGCCAACGCGTGTGTATTGCCCGCGCCATCGCCACCGAACCCCAGGTATTGCTCATGGACGATCCATTCAACGCCCTGGACCCCCTCACGCGCGCCCATTTGCAGGAAACCGTGTTGCGAATCGTGCAAAGCACGGGCACCACGCTACTGATGGTGACACACGACGTCGACGAGGCCGTGCTGATGGCAGACCGCGTTGTCATGCTGACCAACGGCCCGGCATGTACCATCGGCAAGATTCACGCGCTTGACCTGCCGCGCCCCCGCAGCGGACTGGCATTGCGCCACGACCCGCGCTATCTTGCCGAACGTGCAAATATTCTCAGGTTTTTGCACGATCAGCGCATAAAATAAGGCACATGCAACGATGCCAATGGTGTTCCAGCGATCCTCTTTACCAGCACTACCACGATACCGAGTGGGGGGTGCCTTCGCGCGACCCGCAGCACCTGTTTGAAAAGCTGCTGCTCGAAGGCTTTCAGGCCGGATTGTCGTGGTTTACCGTGCTGAAAAAACGAGAGCATTTCCGCAAGGTATTATTCCGGTTTGACCCCCGTCAACTGGCCGCCATGTCCGACACCTACATCGACCAGCTCATGGGTGATCCCGGTATCATTCGTAACCGGCTGAAGCTGCAGGCCACCCGTCGCAATGCACAGGCCTGGCTGCAGCTCGATGATCCGGTAGCACTGATCTGGTCATTCGTGGGCGGGCAACCGGTGATCCACCACTACCCCGATATCACCCACATTCCAGCCACGTCGCCGCAAGCCGAAACCATGAGCCGCACGCTGAAGAAGGCAGGCTTCACCTTCGTAGGCCCCACCATTTGCCATGCCTACCTGCAATCCATAGGCGCGTTCATGGATCACACCACCGATTGCCATCGCTACCCCGCCCTGTCGGGCACTCAACAGGCATGACCGCATTGGGCGATGCACCGTCGGTCACTCAGCGTGACGCCCTGCGACAATCCACGCGCCCTCTGCACCAGCGCCTGGACAGCCACCCCGCGCTCAATCGCCTGCTTCGGGCAGGGATCCGGGCAGCTGATTATGTAGACACCCTGCAACGGCTGGAGCAGGCCTATCGTGCCAGCGAGGCCGAGTTGTCGGCCCACGACCGGTTCCGGCCCCTGAGCGTACCGCCCTACCTGCCGCGTCTGCCCGCCTTGCGTGCCGACATCGCCGGCCTGAACGCCCAGTTCAGTCTTGAGCCCACCCGCGCAACAACGCCCGCCACCGCAAGCCGGCGCACCGGCAGGCCATCCGGGTCAACCGGTTACTATCTGGGCTTGCGCTACGTACTGGAAGGTGCAACCCAAGGTTCGCGCATCATTGCCGCGCAGCTGCGGCGGCACCACCCCGAATTGCTCGCCACCCACCACGCTTATTGGGATCATCAGGCGCAGGTAACACCGCATTGGTCAATAGTGTGTCACTATCTGGACACTACCCCCCTGTGTATCACCGACATCACCCACGGGGCCCAAGCCTGCTATCACCACTTTCTGAGCGCCATCGAACAATGACTCTTCCCGCCGACGACCCGGACAACTGCCTGACTGCCAGGCTGGAGTTCTTTGACACCATTCAACCCCATGGCGCCATGCTGGTCACGAACGAAGACGACGACATTGTGGCCGCATCGGCCAACTGCGCCGACTGGCTGGGTCGCCCGGCCGAACAGCTGCTGGGAACGCACTGGGAAACGCTGTTTCCAGCCATTTCGCCGCCATCGCATCTTGCCGAGCTTACAGCGCTGGGCCTGTCAGGCATTAACCTGCGCACCGCGCACGCCAACAACCGCCAGTTCGTCATGGCCCGTCATCGCAGCGGCCGGTTTGGCATTACTGAACTCGAAGCGCGCGCCGACCTGACCACCGAACTGGACACGGCCCGCGGGGCGGTTCTCGCCGCCTGCACCGATGAGCTGAGCCGGATCGATTCACAACAATCGGCTGCCGAATGCCTCATGCGGTACATCGCCATGGTGACGCGATTCGACCGCGTCATGGCACTGCAGTTCATGCACGACTGGCATGGCAAAGTCGTGGCCGAGGTCATCAAGCCCGGGGTTGAAAGCTACCTGCACCAGCATTTCCCGGCCAACGATATTCCACCCAACGCGCGTGCGCTTTACACCAAGAAGCGCCAGCGCCTGATCGCCGATGCCGCCAGCCAGCCGGTTCCCCTGATCAGTCGCGAGCCCGGTCCTTTCGACCTTACCTACGCCGAGCTGCGGGCTGTGCATCCGGTACACACCGAGTACATGAGAAACATGGGCACGGCCTCCTCGTTCAGCGTGTCTATTGTCGTGAACGGGCGGCTCTGGGGCCTGGTCGTCTGCCATAACCTGAAACCTCGCACCGTATCATTCGCCGAGCGCCAGCTGTGCGAGCTGCTGGCGAACATCACGGCATTGCATCTGCAAAACCTGCAGAAAATGGCCCTGGCCAATGCGCGCCACGAACACCTCATTACGCGCACGCACCTGAAACAGCAGTTTCTTGAGCACGGGCTCACCGACGCCACGATTCAAACCCAGCTCGATAAATTGCGGCTGGCCTTCCGGGCCGACGGCGCCTGGACACTGTCCCGAGGCGAAAGCTTTTTCAGCGGCATCCTGCCTTCGGCCCCCGAACGTGCCGCCCTGCTGGACTGGATTTACGACACCCGCACAGAATCGGTGTTCTGCAGCAATCAGGCGCCCCAATCGCTGCGCCACTACCCCGGCATTGTCAGCCATTGCAGCGGCGTGCTTTTCATACAGCTAACCGATGTC
>JBFWLP010000137.1:0-5907 GCA_050252075.1 Burkholderiaceae bacterium
ATAACGTTGTCGTTGCCCGTACCGACGTTGCCATCGGCGCCGCCATTCCCGGCGAAGAGTACGGCGGCAAAACGCTGACCAGCCGCAGCCAGGTACCGGCCGGCTACAAAATAGCCGCGACGAAAATCGCCCGCGGCGAACCGGTTCGCAAATACAACGTTGTCATCGGCTTCGCCGCCACCGACATCGAGCCGGGCACCATGGTGCACAACCACAATATGGACTTCCGCGAGTTCGACCGCGACTACGCCCATGCCAGCGAATACCAGCCCGTCGCCATTTTGCCTGCGGCGCAGCAGGCCACCTTCCAGGGCATTGTGCGCCCCGACGGCCGCGTCGCCACCCGCAACTTCATCGGCATTCTGTCCACCGTCAATTGTTCCGCCACCGTCGTTCGCAAAATTGCGGAATGGTTCACTCCGGAACGTCTGGCCGACTACCCCAACGTTGATGGCGTGGTCGCCTTCAGCCATTCCATTGGCTGTGGCATGGAAATGAGCGGCGAACCCATGGCCTTGCTGCGCCGTACCATTGCCGGATACGCCCGTCACCCCAACCTGGCCGGTGTGCTCATAGTAGGACTGGGCTGTGAACGCAACCAGCTCTCGGGCGTGATGGCCGATGAAAAGCTGGAAACCGGCCCCTTGCTGCACACCTTCGTCATGCAGGAAACCGGTGGCACGCGTAAAACCATCGAAGCCGGTGTCGACGCCGTCAAGGCCATGCTGCCCACGGCCAACAATGTAAGCCGCCGGCCCGTGTCGGCCAGCCACCTTACCGTAGGCCTGCAATGCGGCGGCTCCGACGGTTTTTCATCCATTACCGCCAACCCCGCCCTGGGCGCGGCCGTCGACATTCTGGTGCGCCACGGCGGTACGGCGATCTTGTCGGAAACCCCCGAAATTTACGGGGTTGAGCACACACTCACGCGCCGTGCCGCCAGCCGCGAAGTCGGTGAAAAGCTGGTCGAACGCATACGCTGGTGGAAGGAAGAATACTCCCCCGGCCGCGACGTGCAGATCAATGGCAAAGTCAGCCCGGGCAACCAGGTTGGCGGGCTGGCCAACATCTTTGAAAAATCGTTGGGCTCGTCCATGAAAGGCGGCACCGGGCCGCTGATGCAGGTATACCGCTACGCCGAGCCCGTCACCCAAAAAGGCTTCGTGTTCATGGACACCCCGGGCTACGACCCGGTTTCGGCCACGGGCCAGATTGCCGGCGGCGCCAACCTGATCGCCTTCACCACCGGACGCGGCTCCATGTTCGGCGCGAAACCGGTACCCAGCATCAAGCTGGCCACCAATACGCCCATGTATCAGCGACTTACCGAAGACATGGACATCAATTGCGGCGAGATCCTGGACGGCACCGCCAGCGTGCAGGAAATGGGGCAGCGCATTTTTGAACTGATGCTGGCCACTGCCTCGGGCGAACGCTCCAAGAGCGAATTGCTGGGCCTGGGCGACCACGAATTCGTGCCCTGGCAAATCGGGATCATGAGCTGATCGGCAGGAAATGGCAGATCATCGTATATCACCCGGCGCATAATCACGGGCGGCCTGCATAAAAGCGACTTGTTCATGGTTAAGTTGCAAGCCCGTCATAGTGCTGTGTGCGAGTGAAACCTACAATGCTCTTGCTTGCCCGCTCACCCATTATGAAGCCCGCGCTCGTAGGCCGTTCACCGCTGCAGTACCTCGCGGCGATGGCGCAATACGAAACTCGGGCGGGACAACATTGAGAACTGCCTGGTCCGGGAACTGGACAACCACAAGCCATGACCCGTCCTCGCAACATAAAAGTTCCGGATCACGATCCGAACCGGGCTGGAATACGCAACTGCCCAAGGGTAGGATCTGATCATCCAGGGAATAACTGCCACGCAAAATCGCGTAAAAGCGACCCGCCGAGCTACCTGGCTCATCTATCGTATACAGGGAGCCCGCCTGACCATCGCAACTCCAAGCCCCCAAACCATCTTCCCGGCGGGGAATCAGCGTTTGCCAGGCGTGCTGCGTGAGTTTTTTCGGCAAGGTACCCATAGCCTGCTCTTTAAACATTCCAAGTTGCATAAACTTACGAGCCTCTGGCATGTACCATGCCCCCTTGTCAGTTAAGACCCGAAAGGTGAAATAGTCCAGCCCTTGCTCGCCTGCCACAATCGGCCCATACGCCGATTGCGGAGATGTGTAGTGAACCGAACCTGGCGCGAGGCGGTGCTTTCCCAAGGTGCCACTACCACGCAAAACGATCTGGAATTGATGTTGCCTATGGAAATGGACGGGTAGGACACATCCGCTTGTTTGACGCGCTATAAGCGCCTGTGGCCCTAAGTCCTCGCCAGGCATAGTCTCGAAGAGGTAATCCGCCACGCCGCGAAATGGGCCCTCATCAAAGTAGCGTCTGCGCCCGGCGGACACCGCATGCTCTACCGTCCCGACAATCAAAGTCATGGCACCCTCCGTAAGTATTTAGCCGATCGTTGTCACCAAAGATCCCAGCCGGTCGATGCTCATGTCAACAATATCTCCTGCTTTTAACGAGATACCCGCGTCCAAGCCACACCCCCCAGGGAAAGCACCGCTGGTTACAACATGGCCCGGTTGGAGTGTTTGCCCTTTTGACAGATAAGACACAAGATCGGCAAAACCCCAAGCCATTTCCGACGTGTTGTATTGACTGATAGTCTGCCCATTCACCCGAAATGTCATATCCAGCGCTTGTGGATCACCCACTTCGTCGGCAGTCACCAGCCATGGGCCCAGCACATTACTGTGATCGGCATCTTTGCCCTTGGTAGGCCCCAGGCCAAAAGACATTTCTTTGCGTTGAATGTCGCGATAGCTGATGTCATTGAAAATCGTGTATCCCACAATAGCAGCGCGGGCCTGCTCCACATCGAGATCACGTCCGCCGACGCCAATAACAGCCGCCATTTCGCACTCTACATCCGTAGCTGTTGCGTAGTCCGGCTTGGTCACGATAGTGCCAGGGCCCTCAACGGCATCGGGGTTTGCCTTGTAATATGCCCGCATAGGGCTATCTTTCCCGGGAAAGTTAAGCATGCCAAAACCGTTGTCCCGGCTCTGCTCAACATGCGAGGACCAGGTGATAAAGCAGGCAATACCCGGAGGGCGCGGAACAGGGGCCAACAAACGCACGGCATGCGAAGCATGTCGTATCCCGACACCGCCGCCGGTTATCGACTGACCGCTTCGATTGACATGGTCCAGCGCTTCCTGCGCCCACTCAATGGCCAACGGTCCTGCCCCAATCAAGGACAACATATCCGGAGGAACTTGAGCCTCTCCTACGCGCACAGCGGCGGCGGCTGTCAAGGTTCTCTCTAGAAATGCTGTGCGGGCCGCAGCAGCATCAACAATAACGTCACCCTGAGCGATGCCTACGCGACGAACCGGGCCTAACGGAGTCGTTAGCACAAAAGTACACAGCTTCATGGGTTTTATGTCTCCTTTTTTAGTTTGTCATATTATACAATTTATATGTACTATACAATTAACCTGTATTATTTTAATACCAGAGGCAAGCATGGCAGATTCGGTCTACATCATCGGGACGTTCTCCACCCCCTTTCGTCGCTGGCCTGACAAAGGCTTCAAGGATCTGACCCGCGAAGCTTACCTTGGCGCAGTGACGGACGCCGGGCTGAGTGATCCGCAGATTATTGAAGCCGCATGGTTCGGCAACTGCGTCATGCATTATTGGGGACAGCCTCTTGTGCGAGGCAACATCGCCTTTATCCCTTTGGTACGCGACGGCTTGTTTCGTGATCGCGCCCCAATTATCAACGTTGAAGGCGCCTGCGCCACTGGCAGTCTCGCACTATCGGGCGCCTACAAAGAAATCCGGGCCGGAGACGCCGATGTGACAGTCGCCGTTGGCGTCGAAAAACTGTACGACCCAGAGAATCCGGCAGGTATGCTGCCTGAGTTTGGTAAAGGCGCAGACCAATTATCTCCACACGAATGGCTTGAACACTACAAGAAAATAGGTGATCACGTGGGGCAGCCGTTTGCTCCTGCTCCGGACCGCTCTGTCGCCATGGACACCTACTCGATTCAAGCACTGCTTCACATGAAAAACTATGGCACTACCCGGGAGCAAATTGCCGCAGCGTGCGCAAAAAGCCATACCAACGGCAGTCTCAACCCCCTGGCGCAGTATCAGTTTTCTATGACCCCGCAACAGGTGCTGGACGATCGCGTAGTTGCCTATCCACTCACCCGCGCCATGTGCGCACCAGTGGGCGACGGTGCCGCCGCGGCGGTACTTTGTTCCGAGCGTTACCTGAACACACTGCCCGGCCGAGTTCGTGAACGGGCCGTAAAAATTCGTGCGCTGGCACTTTCCGGCGGAAAGTATCGCGGCGAACAAGAAGCCGGCCTGTCTCGTGCCGCCGCCGATCACGCCTATAAGCAGGCCGGGGTCACACCCGAACAGATCGATCTGGCCGAGGTTCATGACGCCACATCATTTTGCGAAATTTATCAAACCGAAATGATGCGCTTCTGCCCCGAAGGCCAGGGGGGCCAGTTTGCCGCCTCTGGCGCGTCTGCTCTCGACGGACAAATCGCTATCAATGCCTCCGGAGGGCTTGTTTCGAAGGGCCATCCCATTGGGGCTACCGGGCTGTCAATGTGCCATGAACTGGTACAACAGTTACGCGGGGAAGCCGGCGAAAGGCAGGTGCGCGACGCGAAAATAGGGCTGCAACAGAACGGTGGCGGTATTATTGGCCTTGAAGAAGCTATCTGTGCTGTCGCAATCTACGAGCGTACTTGAGCATTACCGTTTTTCGTCACGTGGCACCATGGATTCAAAGCCTGGCTCAATAGGCACTTGCAGCGAATTCACAATACGGGCAACGCCGGCATAAAACCCGGCGAGCATGACAAGCTCAGTGACCTGCTCAACAGGGTAATGCTTTTGCAATGCCTCCATGGTTTCTTGGGAAGCGCCGGGCCCGTGAGCGGTATCGTCCGCAAGCGCCAGTACGGCACGCTCGGCGTCGGAGTAGATCTGGCTGGTACGCCACGACTCCAGCTGCAGCAATTTTTCCTCGGGAACACCTTCATCAAGTGCCGCTACCCAATGGTGTTTCCACTCGTATTCAGCGCCAAGAAGACGCCCGGATCGCACGACCAGAAGTTCACGCGATGCGGCAGGAACCGCTGTCTCAAAACGCAAGGCGCGCGCGAATTCCATCCAGGGAGCAAGCAGGCCAGGCGCCCAGCCGATCAAACGATACAGGTGCAGCACTGGAGCCCCTTGCCAGCGGCGCTGCAATCGCTCAAAAACGTCGCGCACACGGGGATCATCGGGGTTTTCAGGAACAAAGGGAAGTCGGCTCATACGGACTCTGTGGGATCATCAAGCGCAGTGAGGCGGTGTGCCCACTCGCGGCGGTCAGGCCCTAGCATGGCGAGCATCACCTTGAAGTAACTTTCGACATCTTGGGGCGTGACTCCGTCATACCCGCGCTGCAAGCGCTCACGCTGCCCCGCCGAAATGAACTCCAGCAGTTTGTCGCCCTTGCGGGAGCAGTACAGCTGCTTAACCCGGCCATCGTGCTGCGATGCCCGGCTGAGTATGTAGCCCTCGGATATAAGCTGCCGCAGCGGCGCTTGAATATTCTGGTGTTTCACACCCAGCACCTTCAACAGCTCACTGACGGTTATTCCGGGCGCAAAATGCGCAAAATAGAGAATTCGATGATGCACCCGACCCATTGAGCGCATTGCCAGACGCGGGTCGGCGTCTTCGCCCAAACTAAGCAGCACCATAAAATGCAGCACAAGGCTTTTGTGAAGCAGCCTCTTGATGTGGACAGGCGCAACAGAGTTGTCGGCCTGCCCTTGCTCCGATGCAACGCGTTCTTTGAGGGGG
>JBFWLP010000138.1:0-5867 GCA_050252075.1 Burkholderiaceae bacterium
CCACCCCGCAACACAACGCAACTGGGCTGAGCAAACCCAAAAAGCTGCCATCATAGAAAATGCGCAGATCGTCATCGAGCCGGTAAGGCACGCCCAGCAAGACATTCCCCAGGGCCACACCAAATATCAGCGCCGGCACCACGCCCCCCACACACAAGGCGGCATCCCAACCCCACCGCCAGCGAGGGCTTTCGAGTTTGCTGCGATACTTGAAGCCCACCGGGCGCAAGATCAGGGCAAACAGCACGGCAAACATGGCGAGGTAAAAGCCGGAAAACGAAATGGCGTACAAATGAGGCCACGCCGCAAATATTGCCCCGCCCGCCAGGATCAACCATACCTGATTACCTTCCCAGGTGGCACCAATACTGTTGATCACCACGCGGCGCTCAAGATCGGTTTTTGCCACGAAAGGCAGCATGGCTCCCACGCCCAGATCGAAGCCGCCCATCACGGCAAACCCGATCAGCAACACACCCAGCAAACCCCACCAGATGACGCGCAAGGTGTCGTAATCGATCAGTGTATGAAGAATCATGATCTTAGCGCTCCGAAGGAAGTAAACGTTGCGACAAACGCGGGGCGGTGAGCGGCGACTCCGGAGCCAGGTCGGGCTCGGGGCCCTTGCGGATGGCTCGAAGCATGAGCCTCATTTCAATAATGAGCAACACCGTGTAAATGGCCACGAAGCCGGCAATGGTGAACAACACCGTGCCGACGCCCAGATCGGACACCGCCGCCGCCGTGGGTAACACACCCTCAATAATCCAGGGCTGGCGGCCGAATTCAGCCACAAACCAGCCAAGCTCGGCGGCGATCCAGGGCAAGGGTATGGAAAATACCGCAACCTTCAGCAACCAGGGTTTGGCATCGAGCTTTCGACGCGCGGACAGCACAAAGAAAGTCGACATGAGAATAATGAAGAAAAAGCCCAGACCCACCATAATGCGGAAACTGAAAAATATCGGGGCCACTTCCGGCACGGTATCCCAGGCCGCCTGCTGTATCTGCGCCTCGGTGGCCTGACGTGGATCCTCGATATACCGGGTAAGCAGCAAGGCATACCCCAGCTCCAGGTTGTGGTCTTCAAAGAGCTGACGCTCTTGCGGCGTAACAGTACCGCCCGCCCGTATTTTTTGCAACACATCGTAGGCTTTGATGCCGTCGCGGATTTTTACCTCGGCCGATTTGACCAGATCGTTGATCCCCGGAATAGGGGTATCAAGCGAACGTGTGCCGATCAGGCCCATCACCATTGGGATGTGGATGGCATAACGGGTTTCGCGAGCTTCTTGATCGGGCCAGCCAATGAGCGTGAACGAGGCAGGTGCCGGCTCGGTATCCCACATGGCCTCCATGGCGGCCATTTTCATTTTCTGATGTTCGCTGGACAAATAGCCGCTTTCATCACCCAGCACCACGACAGACAGTGCAGCCGCCAGCCCGAAGGACGACGCAATGGTCATGGAGCGCTTGGCCAGGTCGGTATGCCGCCCCTTCAGCAAATACCATGCCGACACCCCCAGAACAAAGACGGCGGCTGTCACGTAACCGGCCGAGACGGTGTGGACAAACTTGGCCTGGGCCACCGGATTAAGCAACACCTGAGCGAAGTCGCTGACCTCCATGCGCATGGTTTCAGGGTTGAATACCGCCCCCACCGGAAACTGCATCCAGCCATTGGCGATCAGTATCCATAACGCCGAAAAATTAGAGCCCAGCGCAACGGCCCATGTGGCCGCCAGATGGCCCACCTTGGACAATTTGTCCCAGCCGAAGAAAAACAGACCGACGAAGGTGGCTTCCAGAAAGAAGGCCATGAGCCCTTCGATGGCCAGCGGCGCACCAAAGACATCACCGACATAATGGCTGTAGTAGCTCCAGTTCATGCCGAACTGAAATTCCATGACAATGCCGGTCGCCACCCCCAGCACAAAGTTGATCCCGAACAGGGTTCCCCAGAATTTTGTCATTTGACGCCAGATACGCCGCCCCGTCATGACATAGACGGTTTCCATAATGGCTATGATGACGGACAGCCCTATGGTCAGCGGAACGAACAAGAAGTGGTACAGCGCCGTTAGTGCAAACTGCAGGCGAGATAGCGAGACAATATCCAGTTCCATAGGGCTTAATCCGGTTTCAGTGACATTAAAACATGCTCAAATTCGGGTTCATTGCGACGGACATCCTGGACAACGCTCCCGTGTTGCAACACGATCAGACGGTCGGCATGGCGCGCCTCGCGGCGCAGGTGGGTTGCCATTACCACCGTGCGATCGCCGGCCGCGCGCATCAAACGATGCATCACATCGGTTGCCGTTGCCGTATCAACCGACTCGGTGGGCTCGTCAAGCAGCCATACCGGCACGGGCCGAAGCATTAGCCGCGCCAGCACAAAACGCCTGGCCTGCCCTTCAGACAACCCCTGCCCACGCTCACCCAGTACAGTATCCAGGCCCAACGGCAAGGCACGAACCGCCTGATCCAGCCCGGCCATGGCAAGCACCGATCCCAATCGGGCGTCGTCGGCCGCCGGATCGGCCAGCAGCAGGTTATCGCGCAGTGTTCCCCGAAACAACTGGACCGACTGCGTCAACCACGTCGCTGCCGGCGCGTGAACAGCACCGATCGTAGGCTTGATTTCGCCGGCAATCAACATTAACAGCGAAGACTTCCCCGACCCGCTGGGCCCCACCAGGGCGACACGCTCTGCGGCGGAAAGGGTCAGGGACAAGGACTGCAAAACAGGCCGGGCCCCGGCACCATACGACAGCGACACGCCTGACAACCGGATAATCTCTGTTCCTGCAGTGTGACACTCGGTATGGCCGGGCGACGGCGCAGAATACGGCGCGGACTCTTGCATTTTCGGCGCCAAACGCTTCAGGCTGATAACCGTGCGCCCCCAATCGAGAGCACCGCGACGCAGGCCGGACAGCGGCTCAAACGCCGCCATCACAACCAGTACCAGCAATGTACCCGAAGCGATCGAAAACATGTCCAACGTGATGCCATAGGCCAGCACCAGCAAGGCCGTGGAAAGCGCCGCCGTGGAAAGCGCACCTTGCAGAAAGAGACCCCGGGTGTCCGCTCGGTTGACCTGGGTGTCGAGCGCGGCCAAACGTTGCTCGTCACGCGCCAGCCGGGAAAGAAATGCCGGCCAGCGGTCGGCCATCATGAGCTCGGTTTGCCCGGACACGGCGTCGATAATGCGGCGTCGATACCGTTCGCTCCAGCCGCTGCGCCGCGCCACAGGCAACGCCGAACAACGTGCCTGCCACACGGCCAGCGCACCGCTGCCCAGCAGCACCATGCCGGCAACAAGAAGCCCGGCCACCGGAAGCACAAAACCCGCCAGCACACCGGAAAAAACCGCTACCAGCGCCAGGCTGGCTGCAGGCACAACCAGCCGCAGATACACCGAGTCCAGTGCATCGATATCCGTGGTCAGACGATACAGCAAACGAGCAGGATGATGGGTCAGGTGTCTGGCTTGCTGCGCCGACGACCAGCCCAGAAACAGACGGCCACGCAATCCGGCCAGGGCAGCCAGCGTGCCGTCGTGCGTGACCAGACGCTCGCCATAACGGGCCGCTGTTCTGCCCAAAGCCAATAGCCGTATACCCGCCGACGGCCCAAAGACATTGAAGCCTATTGCGGTTGCGGTCGACAAGCCCGCCACGGCAGTGGCGGTAATGAACCATCCCGACAAGCCGAGCAGCCCCACGCCCGCCAGTACCGTCGTCGCAGCCAGCACGATGCCGTAAATCAACAAACGTTTATGTTGCGTGAAAAACCATTGCATCACCCCAGTGATTGCCTTGCCCAAAGTCATGCATACTCTCCGGGTACACACGCCACCGCACTCTGAGAGCAGATATCTAGCCGGATCGTACGATGCGCCCGCGCCGCCAGTGATTCATCATGCGTGACGACGATCAGGGTTCGACCCCGGGCCATGCGATACAAACGCTCGGCAACGTCGTCCGCAGTTGCGCGATCCAGATGGGCCGTGGGCTCATCGGCAAGCACCAGGCCGGCCTGCGGATTCACGGCCGCCCGGG
Source organism: Burkholderiaceae bacterium (assembly GCA_050252075.1). Classification (GTDB taxonomy): domain Bacteria; phylum Pseudomonadota; class Gammaproteobacteria; order Burkholderiales; family Burkholderiaceae_B; genus JAAYGT01. The sequence continues at coordinate 4,068 of JBFWLP010000138.1, forward strand.
CGATGGAAAGACGCACCAGCTCACCGGCGGACATCCCCGCCCCGCCCTCGGCCAGCGGCACATGGCCGCGATCCTCGACCAGCCTTTCCAGCGCGGCTAAATGCAAGGCATGGCGTAGCAGGTGATCGGGAACCTGTCGGCCAAGACACACATTACCAATCAGCGACCCTGCAAAAATATGGGGCTGCTGCCCCACCCAGGCAATACGTGAACGCAACGGCACAGACGACGCATCGGTCGGCGATAAGCCATCGACACGGTAATCACCGTAAGAAACAGGCAACAAACCGGCCAGCACGGCCAGCAAGGTTGACTTTCCAACCCCGCTGGGCCCGACGACGGCAATATGTTCTTCCGGATGGATTGTGAGCGTCAGCCCTTTAATCGTGTCGTGATGCCGGCCTGGGTAACGGAAGGCAAGGTTGGTCAGCTGCAACGACGGTGCGTGCGCCACCGTTACCGACGATGAGTAAGACTCACCGGCATTATCCGGCTGCACGACGCGAAGCTGGATGTTATGAAAACACGCCAGCTTTTCAAGAGCGGCCTGGCCTGCCGCGCGATCATGCCAGGCGGCAGCCAGCTCGCGCAGGGGCTCAAAAAAGGCCGGCGACAGCAAGAGCAGGAACAAGGCCTCACCCAGTGTGAGCTTGCCGCCCCAAGCGCCAAAATCAAGCTCGCCCAACAAATGAAACCCCACATACACAGCCACCATGGCGACCCCGAGTGCCGCAAAAAGCTCAAGTACCGCCGATGACAAAAACGCAAGGCGCAACACAGCCATGATACGCCCGCGCAGGCTGACGGCACGCTCCGTCACTTGGTTCGCCGTTGTGGCAACCGCGTCCAGAGCCCGAATGGCCGGCATGCCGCGCAACCGGTCCAGCAAGAAACTGGTCATATCCGACATCTCGCCCAACTGCGCCTCGCTGGCCTGCCTGGCGCGCCATCCGACCAAGGCCATAAACAAGGGAATGAGTGGCGCCGCGAGCACCAGAACCAGGGCAACCGCCCAGGAAAACCAGGCCGCTGCCGCAACGATGATCAGCGGCACCCAGACCGCTTTGGCCCGGGCCGGCATAAAACGCGACAAATAGGGAAGAATGGCGTCGGCCTGCTCATTCAGTGCGCTTGCCGCCGCCCCTGAGGCCGTACGTGCGGGATCAAAGGGGGACTGCTCCGCAAAAGACTGCACCACCTGCATTCGCAACCGGGTGAGCGACGTACGTGCCTGCGCAAAAGCCAGGCGATTCCCAAGGGCATCGAGCAGTGACCGCAGAAGGCCGGTTATGAAAAATGCCGCCACCCATGGAATCGCCCACTGAAATGGCTGGCCGTTCGCCAGTTGATGGACAATCAGCGCAATAATGCCCGCCTGCGGAATCCAGAGCACAGCGGCCGCCACTTGAAGCGCCGTACCGCGCACAGGCGTAGCCGCTTTCAAACCTGTGACCAGGGTAGATCGAACAGTGAGGGATGCAGGAGACATGACAACCGGGATAGTCGGCGCGCCATAGCAGCGCACCACAACGCGTAGCCTGAAAAGACTATCGAATACTAAACCAGATAGACCGGATTGGGAACAACTTTAATGTAACGGCTCCCGCCCAAAAATTTGGGGTCAGAGCAAAATTTTGCTCTGACCCCAAAATCATGAAGCGGGTGATGATGGCTTACATGTTGTCGATCAAAACATGTAATTCGTAATTTCATTGTTTCTATTCAATGAGATAACAATTTGCAATGTTGAACATGGCCCCAAATATGGCCCCAACCTATTGTTGTGGATTTCGGGGCGTC
>JBFWLP010000139.1:0-5680 GCA_050252075.1 Burkholderiaceae bacterium
TTCCGATCTGCTGTAGGCATTGAAGTGCAGCGCAGCCGCTAATTATTTCCCCCATCATGCACGTTGACACCACCCCCATCGCTGTTCACACCGATCCCGAGGCCGGCCCCGAACCCGCCGTCAATGCCGACCCGAAGGCACTACAACGCCAGCGGGTGAACGAGAACAAGCTGGAAAAACGGCTGCTGCGGGAAACGGGCCGGGCAATCGCCGACTTCAACATGATAGAAGACGGCGACAAGGTGATGGTGTGCCTGTCAGGCGGCAAGGACTCGTACACACTGCTTGATTTGTTGCTGACGCTGCGTGAGCGTGCACCTATCCATTTTGATATCGTGGCGGTGAACCTGGACCAGAAGCAGCCAGGCTTTCCCGACCACATCCTGCCGGCTTACCTGGAATCGATCGGCGTGCCCTACCACATTGAAACCCAGGACACGTATTCCATCGTCACACGCGTTATTCCGGAAGGCAAAACCATGTGCTCGCTGTGCTCGCGTCTTCGCCGGGGCATTTTGTACCGGGTCGCCGGCGAGCTGGGCGCCACGAAAATAGCGCTGGGGCACCACCGCGACGATATTCTGGGCACATTCTTTCTGAACCTCTTTTACGGCGGACGCATGAAAGCCATGCCGCCCAAGCTCATGTCCGATGACGGGCGGAATATTGTCATTCGCCCCATGGCTTATGTACCTGAAAAAGACATCATCGCCTACGCAAACCTGAAAAAATTCCCCATCATTCCCTGCAATCTGTGCGGCTCGCAAGAGAACCTGAAGCGCAAGGAAGTAGCGCGCATGATTGCCGAATGGGACAAGCGCTTCCCCAGCCGGTCATGGAATGTATTCGGGGCGCTGCAGCGTGTGGTGCCCACCCACCTGATGGATCCGAAACTGTTTGATTTTTCGGGCCTGAAAGCCACAGGCCGGTCGGACCCCGACGGCGACAAGGCTTTCGATGACGAGAATTTCGACGCCCTGGAACGATTGCAAAGCCAGGCGGCACCCAGCGACGAAGCGGGTGACGACGCAAGCGAACCGGATGACGGCACAACCGAGCCAGCCTACTGGAACGCGCCTCGCGTGGTACGTCGCGCCCCGGCCGACTGATCAGCGCGGATCGGCGGCCGGCCGGGCAATACCTTCCCAGTGCGGGCCCGGGACATGGATATCGAAAAGCTCAAGCACACGCGCCACCGTGTGATCGACCAGCTCGGCGATACTTTGCGGGTGATGGTAAAACGCCGGCAGCGGTGGAAAGATGATGCCACCCATTTCGGTAACCGCCGTCATGTTGCGCAAATGCGCCAGGTTCAAGGGAGTTTCGCGAACCATCATGACCAGGCGACGGCGCTCTTTCAGAGTGACATCGGCCGCCCGGGTAATTAGATTGTCGGAAAACCCGTGAGCCACGGCCGCCAGCGTGCGCATGGAACAAGGCACCACCACCATGCCGGCGGTCGGATACCCGCCGCTGGACAACGTGGCGCCCACATCGCGGAAACTGTAAACGCAATCGGCCAGCCCGTGCACCTGGGCACGGGCGAGGTCCAGTTCGTATTTGATATTCAGTACGCCGGAAGGCGACACCACCAGATGGGTTTCAACGGTGGTGTGCTCACGCAGCAACTGCAGCATGCGTACCGCATAAATCGAGCCGGTTGCCCCGGTGATGCCGACAACCAGCCTGCGACGCGGTGTCACGCAAGCGCCCCGGCCTTTTTCAGTGCATCGGCCAGCTCGCCGTTTTCGTACATTTCGGAAATAATGTCGGAACCGCCAATGAACTCACCGCCGACATAAAGCTGGGGAATGGTGGGCCAGTTGGAATATTCCTTGATGCCCTGGCGCACGTCCTCGTCGTCGAGAACATTCACTGTGACCAGCTTGGTAACGCCCGCCGCCTGCAACACCTGGATGGCGCGCCCCGAAAAACCGCACTGGGGAAACTGCGCGCTGCCTTTCATGAACAGCACAACCGGATTGGCTGTAACGGTTTCACGGATGAAATCTTGAACGTCGCTCATGGTGCTCTCACTTAACAAAAAACTAATTATAAATTCCGCCGGTCACGCGTTCGATACCCGCAAGGTCGCGAATACTTCGTACATCGTGCAGGCCGGCCTGACGACACAACTGCCGGACAGCTGCGGCCTGATCCCAGCCATGTTCAACATACAGCGCGCCGGAACGGTTCAGCCGCTGCTGCGCGCCATCGACAATAGCCCGCAACGCCTGCAGGCCATCGTGCTCATCGGTCAGGGCAAGTCGCGGTTCAAATCGCAGATCGCCCTGCTGCAAATGCGTATCCAGCCGCGCAATATACGGCGGATTGGACACAATCAGATCAAAAGCCGCGTTGTCATCCAGGGCATCGTACCAGCTTCCTTGCAGAAACGTCACAGACGCCCCCAGCGACGCGGCATTCTGGCGCGCAATCGCCAGCGCCTCGGCACTGGCGTCGGTGGCGACCACCCGGGCGTTCGGGCGCGCCAGCGCAACGGACACTGCAATCGCACCGGACCCGGTGCCCAGATCCAGCACGCTGGCCGGCCGGTCGGGTGGCAAGCACGCCAGCGCGACCTCGACCAGCACCTCGGTGTCGGGGCGAGGAATCAGGACCGCCGGGCTAACCTTGAACCTATGGCCCATGAATTCCCGCTCGCCAAGAAGATAGGCCATGGGCTCGCCGGACAGCCGCCGCTGCGCCAGGCGTTGGTAGGCCCGGACCGACGAGGAGGCCACGGGATCGGTATCGTGCGCAATGAGCCAACTGTGCGACACACCCAGCACATGCTGCCACAACAACCGTTGCTCGTTGCGCGGCAACGGGTCACCACCCGCCAGGCTGCGCAACGTTACCGGAGTGTTATCCCGCAGTTCCATGACGCAACCCTGTTAATCCTGCCCCAGAGCCGCAAGCTGCTCTGCCTGATGCTCGGCCAGCAGGGCATCGGTCAGCTCCCGCAGGTCACCTTCCATAATGGCACCCAGCTTGTACAGGGTTAAATTAATGCGGTGATCCGTCACCCTGCCCTGCGGGTAGTTGTAGGTGCGTATGCGCTCCGAGCGATCCCCCGAGCCCACCAGGCTTTTGCGATGGGCGGCCTCTTTGGCATGCGCCTCTTGCAGCTGCATGTCTTTCAAACGCGCCGCCAGCACCTGCATGGCCTTGTCCCGGTTGCGATGCTGGGAACGGTCGTCCTGACACTCCACCACCAGCCCGGTGGGAAGGTGGGTAATGCGCACGGCCGAATCGGTTTTGTTCACGTGCTGGCCACCAGCACCGCTGGCCCGGAAAGTATCGATACGCAAGTCGGACGAATTGATTTCAATATCGGTCAGCTCGTCGGCCTCGGGCATGATGGCCACGGTGCAGGCCGACGTGTGAATACGACCCTGGGCCTCGGTGGCCGGCACCCGCTGTACGCGATGGGTACCCGACTCAAATTTCAGGCGCCCGTACACACCGTCACCATCAATACGTGCAATGACCTCTTTGTAACCGCCCACTTCCGAGTCATTGGCCGACATGATCTCGACCCGCCACCCCTGGCCTTCGGCAAAACGGGTGTACATACGCAACAGATCACCCGCAAACAGGGCGCTTTCGTCACCCCCGGTACCCGCGCGTATTTCCAGAAACACACTGCGGGTGTCATTCGGATCTTTGGGCAACAGCAGGATCTGCAATTCGCCGGCCAGCTTTTCAAGCGTTTCCTCGCCCTGCTCCAGCTCTTCATGGGCCATGGCTTTCATTTCCGGATCCGACATCATCTCGCGTGCCGCCTGCATATCCTGTTCGGTACGGATGTAGTCGTTGAAAACGACTACCACCGGCTCCAGCTCCGAACGCTCGCGCGACAGCTTGCGAAAACGGTCCATATCGCCGGCGATTTCAGGTTCGGACAACATGGCATCGACTTCGACAAGACGTTGTGCCAACTGTTCCAGCCGGCTTCGCATGGAGGTTTTCATAATCAGGGAGGAAAGAAGAAAGTGGCAAAAAGAGGGTGCGGGCAGGCAGCCTGCCGCAGGATGCCCGCAAGGGCGGACAGCAACGCTAACGACGCCTTTCGACGGACGGTTCCAGACGCGGAAGCAGAGCCATGAGCTGCCTGCGCTCGTCGGCCTGGCTGTGATTCAGGGCGGACAAAGGCCCGTGCATGTATTTATGCGTTAACCCGTGGGCCAGATGTTCAAGAACCGTTTCCGGATCCACCCCGCGCGCCAGCAAACGACGCGCGCGGTCGAGCTCGGCCTGGCGCACCGCCTCGACCGATTGCTGAAAATGCACAATGGCGGGCACGACTTCACGCGTTTGCAGCCAGTGCATGAAATGCTGCACACGTGTTTCGATAATGGCCTCGGCCTGAACCACTGCGGCGCGGCGGGCATCGGTAGCGCTTTGCACCATACGGCCCAGGTCGTCGACCGAATACAGGTACACATCGGCCAGGCGACCGACTTCGGTTTCAATGTCGCGCGGCACGGCAAGGTCGACCATGACCATGGGACGGTGGCGGCGCTGGCGAGTGGCGCGTTCGACCATGCCCAGACCCAATATGGGCAGGGAACTGGCCGTACAGGACACGATAATGTCGAACTCGGCGATGCGCTCGGGCAAATCGGACAGACGCATGCTCTTGGCCACAAAACGCGAAGCCAGCTGCTCGGCACGTTCGAGCGTGCGATTGGCCACCACCATGGCACGGGGTGACGACGCGGCAAAATGCGTGGCACAGAGCTCGATCATTTCGCCGGCACCGATAAACAGCACACTGGCCTGGGTAAGGTCGCCAAACACACGCTCGGCCAGACGGACAGCCGCCGCCGCCATGGAAACCGAATGCGCGCCAATGGCAGTTTGCGAGCGCACTTCCTTGGCCACCGAAAACGTGCGCTGAAAAAGCTGATGCAACAAGGTGCCCAGCGAGCCGGCCTGCTCAGCCGCCCGCACCGCCTCTTTCATCTGGCCGAGGATCTGTGGCTCGCCCAGCACCATGGAATCGAGCCCGCTGGCCACGCGAAACGCGTGCCGCACGGCGTCGTTGCGCTGATACTGGTACAAGTGCGGCGCCAGGTTACCGGCTTCCAGACGGTTGAATTCAGCCAGCCACGCGGGCAGCTGCTGCGTAACCTGCGGCTCGGCCGCACAGTAGATTTCCGTACGGTTGCAGGTGGAGAGGATGGCGGCCTCGCGCACCGAAGAGCCGAATGCCGTGCGCAACGCGTTCAGTGCCGGTTTCACGAGATCGACGGGAAAGGACACGCGCTCGCGCACCGACACCGGCGCGGAGACATGATTCAGACCGAAGGTGAGAACATCAACCGACATAAGTTCGTTACAAGGCGGTTTCGCCGATTTTGGGAACACCCGAGATTATAGACCGGTCGAGCAAAACAGGTTAGAATCGCCCCCCTTTGCATGGGAAAACCACCCGTTCGGGATGAATTAAAAAAATTCTGTGGCGCCCAGCAAACAAAATTATTTTCGTGTATTATTTCGTTTTTCGCCAAGCGCGAAGGCCTGGTAGCTCAGTCGGTAGAGCAGCGGATTGAAAATCCGCGTGTCGGTGGTTCGATTCCGCCCCAGGCCACCATCTCGCTGTTCCAGCACGTTCCAAAACCTCCCAAATCTCAAAAAAATCAACATCTTAGGCACGATTCGCTGCCCAGGA
>JBFWLP010000140.1:0-5485 GCA_050252075.1 Burkholderiaceae bacterium
AGGAATATCTCGGTAAGGCTGCGTCCTAGCCAGACTGCTACCGGTATCAGCACAATTACAAGAAGCAGTTCTTGACGGAAAGCGGCTTCATGGCGGAACGCCGCCGTAAGACCTCTGAAAGAGTAACGTATCGCGCTAAGCAGACGGGCTGGGCCACCTCTACTTTTGTAGGGGGAAGGATCCGAAGTCATTGAGTTGTCATCCAATGGGTGGCCGTCATTATAGGGTCGCGTACACGCTAGATCCACCGACGCACTTTGTCTTTATACGCGAGGAAATCTGCACCGAATTTCTCTTGAAGCAATCGCTCTTCGGGAAGAATCTGATAACGGTTGATGTACAACGCAAAGCCAACGATAAGCAGCGCCGATACCAGATTACCCAGGAATAGCGCCCACCCGATCAGAACAAGCATTACGCCCAGGTACATGGGGTTGCGGCTATAGCGGTATATACCGGAAGTGACGAGTGTCGCTGCTTCAGCGGGTCTTCTCGGATCGACCGTAGTGCGGGCATGCTTGAATGTGGCAACGCCTGACAAGCTGATGGCAAGGCCCAGCAGAGCGGTGGCTGCACCCCACGCCCCGCTGTGGATCCACGGAAATGCAAACCCTGGAAACAGCATGGATGACACCCACATAAGGACGCCCGTCGCCAGCATGATGACGGGCGGAGGGACGAGGAGCTCAAGTCGATTCATGGCTTTCTCGCGTCAGTCTTATTCGGCCAGCAGCAGCGCGTCGAGGTCGAGAATCGTGATCTTGCGCTGCCCGGTTTGGCGGATCCATCCGGACTCTTCAAAGTCCCCCAGCCTGCGGCTGACCGTTTCGGGAGTGGTGCCCATGAACGAGGCGAGATTTTTACGACTCATCGGCAGGTTGAAAGTGCTGGCGTTCTCTTGTTCCGCTTGGTCGGCCAGGTACTGTGCCAGACGGGCATTGATTGACGCGGTGGCAATGGCCGCGGTTTGCTTCTCGCTAGTGCCTAGGCGCCGGGACAGCTCGCCCAATACGTGCAGACTGATGTCCGGATACTGAAGTAAAAGCTCGCGCACGTCGGCTCGTTTGATCGTACAGACCTCCGATGACTGCATGGCTTCAGCATAGGAGTCATGCTCCGTCGACGAAAACAGGGCGAGCTCTCCCGCAAAATCGCCCGGGTTCAGGATGCGCATAAGCTGTTCCTTACCGGAGTCGGCAAGCCGATACACTTTGACCTTACCTTTATGGACAATGAACAGCCTGTCGGAAGGGTCGCTGTCGCGATGGATGAATTGCCCGCGCTCGTAGGTGCGCATGGTTGCTTTGCTAGCAATCACCGAGAGCGCTTTGGCGGGCAGGTGGTTAAAGATCGGTACACGCGAAACGCACAAGGCGGGCACATGCTCACAGGTCGTGTGAGTAGGTTCTGAAAGAGAATCGATGTTCATGCTAGAACACTCCTGTACGGCTGAGACTGTTGAGACGAACGCTCCGGCGGGTTGGCCGGAGTGTTGCTTTTAGCGTCAAGCTTGATTCATGTGACGGCGCTTTTACTGTCCCACGGTTTATGCTGCTTGGCCATCGACGCTGCGGCTTACTGTGCTATGAGGGGGCTGGGCGTTGCTGCCTCGAGCGCGATAGCGTATGAGTCTAACGGCATTGAGTGTCACCAGCAGCACACTGAGCTCATGGACCAGCATGCCGGAAGCCAGGAAGATCTTGCCCAGCAGCACGCCGGCAAGCAATAGGACCACGGTACCCACCGCCAGGATGGTGTTCTGCTGCATGTTGCGTACCGTGGCCTGGGCCAGGGAATAGGCATGTGCGAACTGATCCAGCCGGTCTGACATCAGGACAATATCTGCGGTTTCCATCGAGATATCGGTACCGCCGACACCCATGGCCAGGCCGACATCGGCGGTGGCAAGAGCGGGTGCGTCATTGATGCCGTCACCCACCATGGCCACTCGGTAGCCCTGGCTTTTCAGCTCATTGACCCACTTTACCTTGTCCTGCGGCAACAGTTCGGCATGGACTGCATCCAGGTCCAGTTCATCGCCCACCAGCTGCGCCGTATGCCGGTTGTCGCCGGTCAGCATGATCATTTTCTTCACGCCGGCCCGGCGCAGCTGTTCAATAGCCGCTTTGGCTTCCGGCTTGATCTGGTCGGCAATCGAGATGACGCCTGCCAGTTGCTTGTCGATGGCGATCAGCACAGCGGTATTGCCTGCTTTCTCGCGGCCGGTCGCGTAGGCCTCGATGTGCTGGTCGATGGAGACGCCCTGGTCAGCCATGAGCTTGCGGTTGCCGATGGCCAGATGCTGCCCCGCGACGGTGGCGACCATGCCGCGGCCCTTGATAATGGCGACACCCTGCGGTTCTTCGGCCAAGGCCAGTTCGCGTTTCCTGGCTTCGGCCACGATGGTCTGCCCCAGGTGGTGCTCCGAAAGCTTCTCGGCCTCCGCCACCAGGCGCAGCAGCGTGTTGTCGTCCAGGTTCCAGCTCTTTACGTCAGTGACTTCAGGTTTGCCCTTGGTGAGCGTGCCCGTCTTGTCGAAGACGACGAGGTCAACCTTGGAGAGTTTCTCCATGATTTCGCCGCCCTTGACCAACACCCCGTTACGCGCACCGTTACCGATGCCGGCCACCATGGATACGGGTGCCGATATAACCAGGGCGCCGGGACAAGCAATGACCAGGAAGGTCAGAGCCAGTTCGACGTTGCGTGAGAAGACGTACACCAGAATCGACATGATCACGATGGCCGGCGTGTAAATCTGGGCGAAGCGATCCAGAAACTTCTGCGTGGTGGTCTTGGATTCCTGAGCCTCTTCCACCATTTCGATGATTTTGGCAAAAGTAGTGTCGTCGCCCACGCGGTCGGCGGTCACTTCAATATAGCCGTTGTCGATAATGGTGCCGCTAAAAACCCGGTCGCCGATGGCCTTGCTGGCCGGGACCGATTCACCGGTAATGGCGGCTTCGACAATCAGTGCCTGGCCTGAAACAATGGCACCGTCAACGGCAACCTTTTCGCCGGAACGGATGAGAACCCTATCCCCTTTGACAACGTCTTCGACACGCAGCTTGACGTGGCCTTCGGGACGAATCACTGTGGCTTCGGTCGGTGTCTGATCGATGAGGTTGCGCAGAGACGAGCGCGTTTTCTCCAGGGTACGGGATTCCAGATACGCGCCAAAAATGAAGAGGAAGGTCACCACTGCCGATTCAACGTATTCGCCGATGATCAATGCACCGATGACGGCGATGGTAACCAGCAGCTCAATGCTAAAGGCCTTCATGCGCAATGCCTGGAAGGCCTTTATGGCAATAAAGTAGCCGGCGAACAATGAGGACGCAATCAGGACATAGTCCTTCCACTGCGAAAGATCAGCCCAGTGCAAACCAAAAGCAATCAGCAGCAACAGGCCGGTGATGCCGGCTATGTGGGAATTTTTGAGGTTTTTCATGTCATGCTCCAGCATCCAGTCAGGTGGCCCGATATCGGCCGCTCGCGACGGCCAATATCAAAGGGTCGTTATAGGCGACTGATATGGCTGGTTAAGCGACTTTCTTTGAAAGCACTGGGTAACCCAGTTTCACGATGATTTCTTGCACCGCGTCGGCCGTGGTTTTGTCTTCATCGAACTCGACCCGGACACGCCCCGAGTTGAACATCACTTTCACTTCTTGCACGCCATCGATCCTGCCCACCGTATTTTCGATCTTCTTCACGCAGGACGGACAGGTGAAGGGCTCCATGGTGAAAACGGCTTTTGTCATTTGCGTTGTCATTTGTTTGCTCCTTAACGGTTGTTGATGGTTCCATCGTAAGACGCAAGGCCGCTCTCAACCATTGACGGGTGACAAGTTTCAAGAGAGATTTAGTTAGAAAGTGATGCGGCTCATTCTCATTGAGGATTCTGATATTGCCCTTGGGGCGAAATATCAAAAGAGGCTCAGTCTGAAAAGTGACAGCCGTCAATTTTTTTATTGCTACGTCGATATAGCATTGTTCCGGTCGACCGGACGCCTTGTCTTGAAAGGCATAGGCTCCGACGTCACTTACTCAAACTGGAGTTAATTATGAAATTACCCGCACGCTTCATACTTTCCGCCTTATTGGCGCTTTCCTTCGGCACCATGGCCGGCACAGCCATGGCATCAGACGCTGCACATAGTCATGGCCACGAAGTGCATGGCACGATGGAACTAAATCAGGGGCAGAAATGGGAAACGGATGCTGCGCTACGCCAAGGAATGGGCGCTTTGCATCAGATCGTATCCACAGGCTTGGAGAGTGCCCATGCGAATGCATTAAAGGCAGACGATTATAGAAAAATGTCTGGGGACATCATGACCCAGTTCACCTACATCGTCGAGAACTGTGATCTGGAGCCCGAAGCCGACGCTCAGCTTCACATTCTGCTTGGAAACATCGTCCAAGGTGTCGAAACCATTGAAGGAAAGGTGTCTGGTGAGCAGCCGGAAGAAGGGTTAATAAAAATGGCTCACGCGCTCAACAGTTATGGGGCGCATTTTGATCACCCCAACTGGCAGGATTTTAATATTTCCCACTGAGTAGGTATAACCTTACGTTAGACAGGCGCCCCGGATCATTTGAATGATCAGAGTCGGGGTGTCTTCACGTTTGACCGACCCTATCCACGCTGGATGAGCATCACCGTACCGACACCCGCCATCGTCATGAGCAAAGAGCCTCCGACGTGTGCCGTGATGGCCATCGTTGCGACCGCCAACCGTCCATGCAGCAGTAGGGTGGTGACCTCGGCAGAGAATGCGGAGAACGTTGTCAATCCGCCTAGAAAACCCGTGACTATGAGAAGGCGCCATTCGGTCGCCAATCCCGGAACGGACGTGAAGATGACAAGCGCAATGCCCGCCAGATAGCCACCAATGAGATTGGCTGCCAAAGTACCGAGCGGCATCATTGGCTGCAACGAATTTAGCGACAGGCCTAAAAGCCAGCGCAGCACAGCGCCTGTGGATGCTCCGAGGCAGATCGCAATAATGGAAGTTAGCATCGCAACCAGCCTTAGGTGGAGCTGCCATTGGCAACTGAAGGGGAGATTTTCTTGTCAATGCATGCTGTTCCGCTACGGCGGGCGCGTGCCTCGCCGTGCCAAGTGAAGCGGTGCGGATCGTCCGGCTGTTTTGATATTTTTTTGATATTTCATTGATAAATGCTTGTTGGTGGTCTTCCTATGCTACTGCAATTCATAACGCAGTTCGTAAGATGCCATGAGCTTGCAATGCTACTCTGCTGGGCTATCCGCGATGAAGCGGGAGGGACGTTCGCCCACCGCCGAAACAAGGCCGGACGGGCGAGCGGAAGTGTCTGTGGTTCTCCCGATGCTCAACGAAGAAGAAGTCGTTCTACGAACGTATCGGCGGCTAAAGGCAGTTGTAGAGCAGCTCGATGTGAGCTATGAGCTACTGTTCGTAGATGACGGAAGCAGCGACAGCACTGCAGATACCATACT
>JBFWLP010000141.1:0-5480 GCA_050252075.1 Burkholderiaceae bacterium
CTGCTGGGTATCACCAAGGCGTCGCTGTCGACCGATTCGTTCATCTCGGCGGCATCGTTCCAGGAAACCACACGGGTGCTTACCGAGGCTGCCATCATGGGTAAGCGCGACGATCTGCGTGGTTTGAAGGAAAATGTGATCGTTGGCCGTCTGATTCCTGCGGGTACCGGTATGTCGTATCACCGGGCACGCAAGAACAAGGAGGCCAACGAGGCCGCCGAGCGTCAGGCAGCGCGCGCGCTGGCCAATCCGTTCGAGGACAGGCCGGCCGAAGCGGTTCAATCCCATAACGAATCGTCGTCCGATGACAGTACATTGGGAAATGCCGCCGAAGAGTAATTTTTCGGTACAGGTATAGGTAGTGCAGTGAATGGCGCCCGGGCAACTATGCCCCGGCGCCATTTTTTTAAAGGATGTCTGTGTATGGTGGTTCGTCTGGTTGTCGAAAATGTTGCCAACGACTGGCGTAGCCTGCTGGCGTCGGTGCCGCGCCCGGTGCTCGAAGAAGTTGCCCGCATCGCAACGACGCAAGCCGATGTACTCGTTGAGCATTTTTACGACCAGATGCTCAGCGACCCTGTGGCGTCAGCGTTCCTCACCCATGATCAGGTGCGGGTTCGGCTGGCCGACGCCATGAAGCAGTGGATCAAAACCGTCATGACCCTAATGCCCGGCGACGATCCCACCGCCGCTATAGAACTACAGAGGCGGGTGGGTGATGTGCACGCACGGGTGGGCGTACCCTTGCATGTGGTGCTGCGCGGCGCCCGTGCGCTTAAACAGCGCATGGGCCGGTTTCTGAACGAAAGCCGCCTTTTCGACGAAGCGCAGCGGCTCGTGGCCAAGGTGACGGTATCCGCCATCATGGATCTGGCCATGGAGGCCATGAGCAGCTCCTATGCCGCGTCGCACGACCGGCATCAGCGTGCCGAGGAATCGTATCGCCTGTTCGCGGTGATCCATAACGTCGAGGCCGAAAAAGAACGTCAACGGGCGGCGCTGTACCGCTGGGAAGCCCGGCTTTGCTACGGCATCGGCATGGGTGCCCAGCCGGCCGGCTGGCAGCGCCTGGGTGGCTCCGATTTCGGCGTGTGGTTTCGTCATAAAGGCGCCCATGTCTTCCAGGGCACCGACGAGGCCGGGCGGATTCTGGCCCTGGTGGCGGAAATCGACGCGAAGGTGGCTGATGCCGCCGGCTCCTCCACGGTGCCGGTGATGCCGCCGCTGCTGCGCGAAATACACGAGAAGGCGCATGAAATACGCTATAACCTGGAGCGCCTGTTTGCCCAGTACAGCGCACTCGAATCCGGGCGAGATACCCTGACGCGTATGTTGAGCCGCAAATTCCTGCCGGTAGTCATGGCGCGGGAAATGGCCTATGCCCGGGAAACAGGCACCCGATTCAGCATGGTTCTTGCCGACATCGACCATTTCAAACAGGTGAATGACGATTACGGCCACGATGCCGGCGACGCGGTGTTGCAACAATTTGCGGCTATCATCAGCAATGTCAGCCGGGCGGGGGATTACTTGTTCCGGATCGGCGGCGAAGAGTTTCTTTTGTTGCTCATCGATGCCGGTACCGACGTGGCGTTGCGTATTGCCGAGAAGCTGCGCGCCACCGTTCAGGCCGAACCGTTCCGTTTGCCGCGCGAACGATTGCTGAATGTCACCGTCAGTCTGGGCGTGGCAGCCTACGATGGTCACCCCGACTACGAACTATTGCTCAGTCGCGCCGATCAAGCCTTGTACCAGGCCAAACAACAAGGCAGAAATCGTGTCATGGCCTACACCGACTGAAATGTGTTGCGCGGCAACGGCGACAGAATGCGTTGTTTATCAGCAAGTTGACGTTTTCTGATCAGCCATGTTACGATGGCGAGCTTACTCTAAAGAAGTGTATCGTCAGGTGGCCTGTTGACATGTCAACAGGGGCCTTTCGGTGACCCGCTTGGGGTAAACGTCTTGAAGTACTCGTTTTGCGCAAGACCCGCTCTTTTACGTATCTTTCGTTCAGGCGGTTATTGTGCAAGCCGCCTGAAAGTGAATGTCGCTAGTGTTTGCCAGTTTTTTTCTAGCGTCTGTGCTCAGGGCACCCATTCAAATGACGTCAGTTTTGCGTGTGGCCCCCCGCCGTACGCAAAAAGTTCAACGCTACAGGATACGTAAAGGCCATGCCAACCATTAGTCAACTCGTGCGCAAGCCGCGCGAAGTCAGCCGCGAAAGCAGCAAGAGCCCCGCGCTCGAAAACTGCCCTCAGCGCCGTGGTGTCTGCACCCGCGTGTACACCACCACTCCCAAAAAGCCTAACTCGGCACTGCGTAAAGTCGCCAAAGTGCGCCTGACCAACGGTTTCGAAGTTATTTCGTATATCGGCGGTGAAGGCCACAACCTGCAAGAGCACTCGGTCGTGCTGGTGCGCGGCGGCCGTGTGAAGGATCTTCCGGGTGTTCGCTATCACATCGTCCGTGGTTCGCTCGATCTGCAAGGCGTGAAAGACCGCAAGCAGGCGCGCTCCAAGTACGGTGCAAAGCGCCCCAAGAAATAATTCGTCAGTACTCTTCTGTCCAGCCTGTCTGGGCAACTCAGTGCAGCCGGAAAATCGTTTCCGGTATGTAAGTGACCATCTCGTTATGAGTGGTCGTGGCCGCAAAACGCGGTTCAACTGAACTGTCACAAGGAAATTAAAATGCCTCGTCGTCGCGAAGTCCCCAAACGTGAGATTCTGCCTGATCCAAAATTCGGCAGCGTAGAGCTCGCGAAATTCATGAACGTTGTTATGTTGTCCGGTAAAAAAGCCGTCGCCGAACGTATCGTCTACGGCGCGCTTGACCAGATTCAGGCCAAAACTGGCAAAGAGCCTATCGAGGTCTTCAACGCCGCAATCAACAACGTCAAGCCTCTCGTTGAAGTGAAAAGCCGCCGTGTCGGTGGTGCGAACTATCAAGTGCCGGTTGAAGTGCGCCCTGTGCGTCGCCTGGCACTGGCCATGCGCTGGATGCGTGAAGCAGCCAAGAAGCGTGGCGAGAAGTCGATGGATCTGCGCCTGGCCGGTGAATTGCTCGACGCCTCCGAAGGCCGTGGCGCAGCAATGAAAAAGCGTGAGGACACGCACAAGATGGCAGAGGCCAACAAGGCATTCAGCCATTTCCGTTGGTAATCTAAGGACACAATCATGGCCCGCAAAACCCCAATCGAGCGCTACCGTAACATCGGTATTTCCGCACACATCGACGCCGGAAAAACCACGACCAGCGAGCGCATTCTGTTCTACACCGGTGTCAGCCACAAAATCGGCGAAGTACACGACGGTGCCGCCACCATGGACTGGATGGAACAGGAACAAGAGCGTGGCATTACCATTACGTCGGCTGCTACAACGGCTTTCTGGCGCGGTATGGCCGGCGACCGTCCCGAGCACCGTATCAACGTTATTGATACGCCGGGACACGTTGACTTCACCATTGAAGTCGAGCGTTCCATGCGCGTGCTCGACGGCGCGTGCATGGTGTATTGCGCTGTGGGCGGCGTGCAGCCGCAGTCGGAAACCGTATGGCGTCAGGCCAACAAGTACGGAGTGCCTCGCCTGGCCTTTGTCAACAAAATGGACCGCACGGGTGCGAACTTCTTCAAGGTCTACGACCAGATGCGTTTGCGTCTGAAGGCCAATCCCGTGCCTATCGTCATTCCCGTGGGCCAGGAAGACACCTTCAAAGGTGTGGTCGACCTGATCAAGATGAAATCCATCATCTGGGACGACGCCACCCAAGGTACCAAGTTCGAATACGGCGACATTCCTGTCGAGCTGGTCGAGCTGGCCAACGAATGGCGCGAGAAAATGGTTGAGTCGGCGGCCGAAGCCAACGAAGACTTGATGAACAAGTATCTCGAAACCGGCGAACTTACCGAAGAAGAGATCAATCTGGGATTGCGTCAGCGCACTATTGCCGGTGAAATCCAGCCCATGTTGTGCGGTTCCGCATTCAAGAACAAGGGCGTTCAGCGTATGCTTGACGCCGTGCTCGATTATTTGCCGTCGCCTATCGATATTCCCCCGGTGGAAGCCCTTGACGAAGACGGCAATGTGGTCAAGTTGCCCGCTGACGACAAGGCGCAGTTTACCGCCCTGGCGTTCAAGCTCATGACCGATCCGTTTGTTGGTCAGCTCACCTTCGTGCGCGTGTATTCGGGCGTGCTGAATTCCGGCGACACCGTACTGAACGCCATCAAAGGCAAGAAAGAGCGTATCGGCCGTATTCTGCAGATGCATGCCAACAACCGTTCCGAAATCAAGGAAGTGGTTGCCGGTGACATTGCGGCGGTTGTCGGCCTGAAAGACGTCACCACCGGTGAAACGCTGTGCGATGTGAACAGCCACGTCATCCTTGAGCGTATGGTGTTCCCCGAGCCGGTTATTTCCCAGGCTGTCGAGCCCAAGACCAAGGCCGACCAGGAAAAAATGGGCCTGGCGCTGTCGCGTCTGGCGGCCGAGGATCCCTCGTTCCGTGTGCGCACCGACGAAGAGTCCGGCCAAACCATTATTTCGGGTATGGGCGAGCTGCACCTGGACATCATCGTTGATCGTATGCGCCGTGAGTTCGGTGTCGAGGCCAACGTTGGCAAGCCGCAGGTGGCTTACCGCGAAACCATTCGCAAAACCTGCGAAGAAATCGAAGGCAAGTTCGTCAAGCAGTCCGGCGGTCGTGGTCAGTACGGTCACGTTGTGCTCAAGCTCGAGCCGCTTGAGCCGGGCGGTGGTTACGAATTCGTCGATGCGATCAAGGGCGGTGTGGTTCCTCGCGAATACATTCCCGCGGTCGACAAGGGTATTCAGGAAACCTTGCCTGCAGGCGTGGTGGCCGGTTACCCGGTGGTCGATGTCAAGGTCACGCTGTTCTTTGGTTCGTACCACGACGTCGACTCGAACGAAAACGCATTCCGTATGGCCGCTTCCATGGCGTTCAAAGACGGTATGCGCAAGGCCAGCCCGGTTCTGCTCGAACCCATGATGGCCGTTGAGGTCGAAACACCCGAAGATTACGCCGGTAACGTGATGGGGGATCTCTCCTCTCGTCGCGGCATGGTTCAGGGTATGGACGACATTCCGGGCGGTGGCAAAATCATTCGCGCAGAAGTGCCCCTGGCCGAGATGTTCGGCTATGCAACCAACCTGCGTTCGCAAACACAGGGTCGTGCAACGTACACCATGGAATTCAAGCACTACGCTGAAGCTCCCAAGAACGTTGCCGACGAAGTCATTAGCGCACGCGGCAAGTAATTAACGCTAAACTGTCCGCCCAGCGGCGGGCAGTCGCAATTTTTTGTTTCCTTGAAAACATTGATGGGATAAATCATGGCAAAAGGTAAGTTTGAACGGACCAAACCGCACGTGAACGTAGGCACGATCGGCCACGTTGACCACGGCAAAACCACGCTGACTGCGGCAATCACAACGGTGCTCTCGAGCGCGTTCGGCGGC
>JBFWLP010000142.1:0-5435 GCA_050252075.1 Burkholderiaceae bacterium
CTCACTGCCGACGGACTCAGGGTTGCCGGCGATTATGCGGTCGATTCCGTGCCGCCTCCCACCGATACCGTGAAACCCGTCACCTCTACCGGACAAGGGGCGGATGCCCCCGGTGTATCCGGTTTGCTCGATCTGGGTGACACCGGGCTCGCGGCCTATCTGGGCCAGGCAGGCTGGTGGCAGATTCTTCTGCTAAGCGCCGCCTTGGGCGTATTGCTGTCTTTTACGCCTTGTGTGCTGCCCATGGTGCCTATCTTGCTGGCCATTCTGGCCGGTACGGGTACCGACACAGGGTCCGGGGGCGGGCCTGTCAGCCGGTGGCGCGGATTCTCCCTGGCGGCGATGTTCGTTCTGGGTATGTCGCTGGTATACACGGTGCTGGGGGTGGCGGCGGGTCTGGTGGGGGCCAGCCTGGCGGTGTGGCTGCAAACGCCGTGGGTGCTCACGCTGTTCGCTGTTCTGCTGGCTTTGCTGGCGCTGGCCATGTTCGACGTATTTACCTTTCAGGCGCCTGGAGCCATGCAAACACGGCTGAACGCCTGGATGTCCCGTTTGCCGGGCGGACGTTACGGCGCCGTGTTCCTCATGGGAAGCCTGTCTGCGCTGATTGTGGGGCCGTGCGTGGCCGCACCTTTGGCGGGTGTATTGCTGTTCATCTCCCAAACGGGTGATGTCGTTCTGGGCGGTTCGGCCTTGTTTGCGATGGCCTGGGGTGAAGGCTTGCTGCTGCTGGCGGTGGGCGCCTCGTCCGGCGTGCTGCTGCCCAAGGCCGGCCCGTGGATGAACGGTGTGAAGTGGCTGTTCGGCATGCTCTTGCTGGCCACCGCCTGGTGGATGATGAATTCCGTGCTGCCGGCCTGGATTATGGTGACGGGCTGGGCCGTGCTGGCTATATGGGGCGCCGTCATGATGGGCGCTTTTGATCGCCTTCCCGACACGGCCGGGCCGGGGCGAATGCTGGTCAAAGGCCTGGGGGTACTGCTGGCCGTGTGGGCCATCGCCATGCTGGTGGGGTTGGCCTCGGGCGGGCGCAGTGTGTTGCAGCCACTGGATCACGTGGGCGGCAAGGCCGGGTCTGCCGGCGTTCCGGCGGCGACATCCATCAAGTCACAGTTCGTCCGCGTGACGTCGGTACAGGAACTCGACAACCTGCTGGCCAATACGAACCGGCCGGTGCTCCTGGATTTCTATGCCGACTGGTGCGTGTCGTGCATTGAAATGGAGAAATTCACGTTTTCCGACCCCGTTGTTGCCCGGAAAATGGCGAACATGGTGCTGGTGCAGGCCGACGTTACCCGTAACACCGACAACGATCGCGCCCTGTTGAAACGCTTCAATTTGTTTGGCCCGCCCGGCATTCTGTTTTTCAATGCGCAAGGCCGGGAGCTTTCGGAACCCCGTGTGGTGGGGTTCATGAACGCCGACGATTTCTCGGGTGTACTTGATACGGTACTGGCACAAGCCCCGGCCCGTAACTGATCACAGGCCCTGCTTCAGTTTTTTGGCCGCCTCGACGGCGAAATAGGTGAGAACACCGTCGCCGCCGGCACGTTTGAAAGCCAGCAAAGATTCCATCATGACCTTGTCGTGATCCAGCCAGCCCTGGGCGCCGGCGGCCTTGATCATGGCATATTCACCGCTGACCTGATACGCG
Source organism: Burkholderiaceae bacterium (assembly GCA_050252075.1). Taxonomy (GTDB): domain Bacteria; phylum Pseudomonadota; class Gammaproteobacteria; order Burkholderiales; family Burkholderiaceae_B; genus JAAYGT01. The sequence continues at coordinate 1,655 of JBFWLP010000142.1, forward strand.
TAGGTGGGCATGCCGAACGCCTCTTTGACGTCGCGCAGGACATCAAGATAAGGCATGCCTGGTTTGACCATGACCATGTCGGCACCTTCGCGGATGTCGGCGGCCACTTCGCGCAAGGCTTCGTTGCGATTGGCCGGATCCATCTGGTACACAGCCTTGTTCGATTTACCCAGATTGGCCGCCGATCCGACCGCGTCGCGGAACGGCCCGTAAAAGGCGCTGGCATACTTGGCCGAATACGCCATGATGCGCGTGTGACGATGGCTCTGGTTTTCGAGGGCCTGCCGTATGGCCCCGATACGGCCGTCCATCATGTCGCTGGGCGCCACGATGTCCACGCCCGCCTGGGCCTGCACCAGCGCCTGGCGCACCAGCATGGCCACGGTGGGCTCGTTCAGCACGTAGCCCGTGTCGTCGATCAGGCCGTCCTGGCCGTGGCTGGTGTAGGGGTCGAGCGCGACGTCGGTCAGCACGCCCAGTTCCGGAAAGCGCTCCTTGAGCGCCGCCACCACACGAGGCACCAGGCCGTCGGGATTGGTGGCTTCGATGCCGTCGGGTGTTTTCAGGCCCGGGTCGATGACCGGGAACAGGGCGATCACCGGAATGCCGAGCGACACGCACTCTTCGGCCGTGTGCAGCAGGGTGTCGGGGGAATAGCGCTCTACTCCCGGCATGGAAGGCACCGGTTCGCGAACCCCCTGGCCTTCCCGGACGAAGACGGGGTAAATCAGGTCATCGACGGTCAGGACATTTTCCCGGACCAGACGGCGGGTGAAGTCGTCGCGCCGGTTGCGGCGCAGTCGGGTGGCGGGAAAATCGGTGGTTGGTAGAAAGCGAGTCATGGTACGACCTTGGGAGAAATCCAGTTTTCAATGTGGGCGGCGGCCTCTTCGAGGCCGATACGATGCGTGGCGGAAAACGGAATGGCGTACAGGGCGCCGATATCCCGCAATTCCTTGCGCACGGCAGCGACGGCTTTGATGCGCTGACCATACGGAAGTTTATCCGCCTTGGTAAGCAATGCAAGAACGGGAATGCCGGTCGGGGCGATCCAGTCGGCCAGGCGTCGATCCAGCTCGGTAACCCCGCGCCGAATGTCGATCAGCATGACAATGCCGGCCAGCGAGCTGCGCTGGCGCAGGTATCCGCCAAGCACGTCGGCCCATTCTTCGCGTGCCTGCTGGGCCACCGCCGCATACCCGTAGCCGGGCAAGTCGACCAGGAATCCAAGGTGTGCGCCGGGCTCGACCGGATCGGGAATGCCGAACAAATTGATCAGCCGGGTGCGGCCGGGCGTTTTACTGGAAAACGCCAGTCGTCGCTGGTTGGCCAGAACGTTGATGGCCGATGATTTCCCCGAATTGGAGCGCCCCACAAAACAGACTTCAGCGGTGGTTGGAGGGGGAAGCTGGTCGAGACGGGCCGCCGAAACGGTGAATTTGGCGCGATGCAGAATGGACACGGGGAACCTTGGGTCGGTTTAAGTCAAACGCTATTGTATAATCGCACGTTTGAAACTGTTGCTCCTTGTAGCGGCATTTACCGCCTAACAAAAAAGGGTATTGTCATCGTGGTGTCTACGGCACCCGGATCGAATCCCGATCGTCGAGGTCTTCATGAAGCGTATGCTTTCCCGAATCGTAGTTGCCAGTAGCGTTGCGCTGGTGTCATCCGTAGTTTCAGTGGCGTACGCCGCCGGCGAGGGCGTTGCCAAACCCGATGCCGCCAAAGGCGAGCAGTTGTATGCCAATGGTGATGCCTCACGCGGCATTCTGGCCTGTGCCAGCTGTCACGGAGCGGCCGGGAACAGCACGCTGCCGTCCAACCCGAACCTGGCGGCGCTGCCCTACGAATACATTATTCGCCAGCTTACCGATTTCGCCTCCAAAGACGGCAAGGCGCCTCCCATGCGTGGCGGCGCCAATGGCGCTCCCTCGATCATGGCCCCTTTTGCGGCGGCGTTAACCCCCGACGACAAAAAGAACATCGCCTACTACCTGTCCATGCAAAAGCTCGACCTTGAAAAGGCGGCTACGGCCTCGAATGAAGCCACCATGGAACACGGCCAGCAGATCTGGCGCGGCGGCTTGCCGGATCGTCGCGTGCCGGCCTGTGCGGGCTGCCACTCGCCCAATGGTGCGGGTATTCCTGCCGCCTATCCCCGTCTGGCGGGCCAGTTCCCCAGCTACATTGCCGACCAGCTGAAGCTTTTCCGCGACGGTAGTCGTGCCAACAGCCCGATCATGCAGGAAATTGCCGATCGCATGTCCGACTCCGATATCGCCGCCGTGGCTGATTACGCTGCCGGCTTGCGTTAAGCGGCTGTTGCGCTGCCGGGAAGCGGCGCAGGTGCTGCACGGTCCACAGAACGGCCGGCAGCGTCATCTTAAAATCTCTAGGGGAAGCTATGTGCGGTAGCGTCCCCTTTTTTATTGAACTGTGGTTGTGAAAAAAACCTCATCGTCGCGTCACCTGGCAGCAGATGTCTTCGAGCTGCTTGGCTCCATGCGTTTTGCCGTCAGCCTGCTGACCTTTATCTGTGTTGCCAGCATTATCGGTACGGTATTGCAGCAAAACCAGCCGTCAGCCACTTACATCGATCGCTTCGGGCCGTTCTGGTACGAACTGTTCGATTACTTCGCCATCTGGCATATCTACAACAGCTGGTGGTTCCTGATCATCATGGCCTTTCTGGTCATTTCCACCAGCCTGTGTTTGTTGCGCAACGCACCCAAAATGGTGAAAGATGCGCGCTCGTTCCGCGAGTACGTGCGGGTGAACAGCTTGCGGGCATTTCATCATCGCGTCGAGGTCGACGCCAACGTACCCGCCGACAAGGCGCAGGCCTTTGCCGAGCAGTGGCTGCGCGCCAATGGTTACCGGTTTAAAAGCCGCACCGATGAAAACGGCGTGCTGCTTGCCGCCAAGAAGGGATCCACCAATCGGCTGGGCTATATTTTCGCCCATGCCGCCATCGTCGTCATCTGTGTCGGCGGTTTGCTCGACAGCGAGCTGCCGGTTCGCGTGCAGGTGTGGTTTGGCGGCAAGCAGCCTATCACCGAGAATATGCTCATTTCCGAGGTGCCCGATTACGGTCGCCTGTCGCCGGGCAACCCCAGTTTCCGCGCCAATATGTTTATTCCCGACGGCGGGCAAAGCAGCCATGGCATTGTCAGCGTCGACGACGGCGTGCTGGTGCAACCACTGCCGTTCACCATCAAGCTGAACCGCTTCCTGGTGGAATACTACTCCACGGGCATGCCCAGCAGCTTCAAAAGCGATGTTCTGGTGACCGACCCCGACACCGGTGAATCGTTCACCCAGATCATCGAGGTGAACGAGCCCTTGCGCTACAAGGGAGTAACCGTCTATCAGTCCAGTTTTGACGACGGCGGAAGCAAGCTCAAGCTGGTGGGCTACCCGCTGGAAGGTGAAACCTATCAACCCTTCAATGTCGATGGTACGGTGGGCAAGAGCACAGAGATCTCGTTTGCCGACGATCAGCGCAGCTTGTCCCTGGATGTCGAATTCACGGGCTTGCGGGTGATCAACGTCGAGAATCTGATGGCAGACCAGGAGCCCCAGCCCAAGGCCGTCATTGAACACGTGGCCGCCGTGACCGGCAGTGCCGCCGCCGCCAGCAACGAGCATTTGCAGAATGTGGGCCCCAGTGTGCAGTACCGTATCACCGGGAACGACGGGCAGTCGCGTGAATTCACCAATTACATGATGCCCATGATGCTGGACGGCAGCCTGGTGTTCCTGGCGGGTGTTCGTAACT
>JBFWLP010000143.1:0-5395 GCA_050252075.1 Burkholderiaceae bacterium
ACACCGAACCACGAGGAAACGTCAAACGACGGGAAGCCTGACTCTTTCATGGTGGGCAGATCGGGGGCTGTATCTGAGCGTGTTGCCGTGGTAACGGCCAGCGCCCGCAACTTGCCGCCTTCTACATGCGGCCAGGCCGAGGGCATGTTGTCGAACATGTAATCAACCTGTCCGCCGATCAGATCGGCGATGGCGGGAGCACTGCCCTTATAGGGAATATGCACGACATCGACACCGGCCGATTGCTTGAACAATTCGCCGGCCATATGAATAGAGGTGCCGCTGCCCGATGACGCGAAATTCATTTTTCCGGGATTGGCTTTTGCATAGGCAACCAGTTCCTGCACCGACTTGGCCGGAACATTGGGGTTGACCACCAGCACGTTCGGCACGCGCACCGCCAGTGCCACCGGCGCGAAATCATTCACCAGATTGAACTTGACGTTCTTGTAAAGCGTTTGGTTGATGGCTGCCGTTACCGCCACCATGTAAAGGGTGTAGCCATCGGGTGCAGCGGCGGCCGCCATGTCGGTGGCGATATTGCTGCCGGCACCGGGGCGGTTCTCGACCACCACTGGCTGGCCGAGCGCATCGCCGATTTCCTTGCCCACGATACGAGCCACGACATCAGTGGTGCCGCCGGCTGAAAACCCGACCACCATGCGAATGGGCTTGTCGGGGTAGGCTGCAAACGCCTGGGTGCTCACGCTCATTGAGCCTGCAACAACCGCCGTGGCGGCCAGGGCTTTGAAGCCGATCGAAAATTTTGAACGGATTGACATAAATCCTCCTGTAATTCGTCCGTTGAATGGACAGTTTTATAATGTAAGCCGAAGCTTCTTTGTGATTTTCGTAGAATTTACTTAATTTTTGAACCCAAACGTACACCAAGTGGACACTTTAGATGAAACCCCCGGCCAGAACGGGCCCCGTACATTGCGCCGCGGGCTGCAGGTTCTGCACACCTTACTGGCGGCTTCTTGCCAGGGAATGACAGTTTCGGCGCTGGCTCGGGAAACCGGGCTGCAACGGCCCACCGTGTATCGTTTACTTGCCGCACTGGTGGACAGCGGTTTTGTGAACGAGGTCGAGGGTACAAAACGGTATGCCGCCGTGCTTGCTAGCCACCGAAGCAGTCTAGCGCAGGATGACGCCGCAAACCATCTGGTTAGTACCGATAGCCGCGTACAACTTGCATTGCCCGTTATGCGCCACCTGGCCGACGCCACCGGCGACGCCGTGTTTCTGGTGGTGCGCGAAGGGCATGAATCACTGACTCTGTGGCGCGAAATCGGGCCTTACCCGGTACAGATTCTGGCCACCTATGCAGGCAAACGCCAGCCGCTGGGGGTTGGGTCGGGCGGGCTGGCATTGCTGGCCGCCCTGGATCACGACACCACGGAACAGATTATTCAGCACAATAGCGACAAACTGGAACAATATGGCGGCATGACCGCCCGGGAAATGCGCCAGCTGGTTTCCAACACCCGCACCCGCGGCTACGCGGTGGTGGGAAACTATGCGGTGCGCGGCGCGCTGGGGGTGGCATGTGCCCTGACCAAAGGCAAGGAAAACCCGGTATTGTCGATCAGCGTGACCGCCATTACCGAGCGCATGCCCACCACACGCCAGCGCGAGATCGCCGGCCTGATTCGCCGGGAACTGGAGAGCCTGAAAGAAAAAATATAATCCCGGCCCTTGCCCCGCCCTACTCCTGGGTGCCCTCCAGCGGCGGCAAGGTTTTCACCTCGCGCAGGGGAAGCAGGTTCAGGCCGGCACGCTGCAGGGTTTCCAGCGCCTGCCGGTTAAATGCATAGCGAACATCCCAGTATTTGCTTACCGGCGCCCAAATCCGGATTGTGACAATGGAACTGCTTTCGCGATAGGCGGTTACCATCACCTGGGGGGCAGGGTCTTTCAGCACATCGGGGTGCTTGGCCACCAAGGCCTGCAGTTCGCGGATCGCCAGCTCCAGATCGTCGCCAAAGCGCACAGCCACCTCGATATCCATGCGCCGGGTGTTATTGCGGCTGTAATTGATAATGGGGCTTCCCCACACCAGGCTATTGGGCAAACTGATGTGTATGCCGTCCACCTGGATCAGTCGGGTAAGGAACAGGCCCACTTCATCGACCGTACCATCGGCCTTGCCCACCACCGAAATGAATTCCCCTGCACGCAAGGGCCGTAATGCCAGCAGCATGATCCCGGCGGCAATGTTTTGCAGCGTACCCTGCAGCGCCAGGCCGATGGCCAGACCCGCAGCCCCCAGAACCGCGATGATGCTGGCGGTTTGCACGCCAAATCGCGCCAGTACCGCCAAAATGACGAACAGACGTATGGCCCACACCGTAACGGTGTACAGCATGGGAACGATCGTGGGATCGATGCGCGACGTTCTGCCGGCCAGCCTTTTTACGCTACGCCCCAGAAACGACGACACGATCCAGCCAATGACCAGCAGAAGAATGGCAAACAGCAGGTTCAAACCAACCTGCTCCAGGGTGGGCATCAAACTTTCCAGATCAAAATAATCTTGCATACGCGAGATGGTCCTTGATTTTGCAACAATTTAAACAACAGGTTCGTCGTTGATGATAACGCGTCCGGCCCGCAGCGTCAGAATGCAACAGGGTAGTTATCCACGCAAAATGTGGACAACTGTCGGGATAAGATCTGAACTACCCGAAAATTGCATGCCGAATCAGCCACTTGTGGTCAGCGTATGAAATTTGACCACGACACTGTTACCATTACTCTTTTGATTTGTTCGTCCCGGCGCGGGCAAGTTTCCCGCCCCACTCTGGCGTATCCATGACTCCCCTTTCCATACTCGACCTTGCCCCCATTACGGAAGGCAGCACTGCCGCCGAGTCATTCCAGCGCACTCGCGAACTGGCCCGGCACGGCGAAAACCTGGGCTTTCAGCGCTACTGGCTGGCCGAACATCACGGCATGCCCGGCATTGCCAGCGCGGCCACCTCTATTCTCATCGGCCATGTCGCTGCAGCAACCTCCCGTATCCGGGTGGGCGCCGGGGGCATCATGCTGCCTAACCATTCGCCCCTGGTCATCGCCGAACAGTTCGGCACGCTTGAGGCCCTGTTCCCCGGCCGGATCGATCTGGGCCTGGGGCGCGCGCCCGGATCCGACCAGATCACGTCGCGTGCGTTGCGGCGAACGTCTACGTCCGACCCCAACGAGTTCCCGCGCGACGTTCTGGAACTTATGGATTACCTGTCCGACGAACCGCGCCAGCAAGTTCTGGCCGTACCGGGCAAAGGGGCCAAGGTACCCATCTGGATCCTGGGTTCCAGCCTGTTCGGGGCCCAGGTAGCGGCAGCCTACGGTCTGCCTTACGCCTTCGCCTCGCACTTTGCACCGCAACAGCTGATGCAGGCCCTGCACATTTACCGGTCAACGTTCCAGCCATCGGAACAGTTGGCCAAACCCTATGTCATGCTGGGCTTCAATGTATTTGCCGCCGACACCGACGAACAGGCCCACTTCATTGCCTCTTCGTGGCAGCAGTCTTTTGTGAATTTGCGCAGCGGCCGGCCGTCCAGGCTGCCTGCGCCTGTTCAGGGCTATTACCAGACACTGCCCGCACCCGCACAGCACCTGCTGTCTGACATTTTGTCGTGCTCGGCCATTGGCGGCCCTGAAACCGTGGCGCGCCAGATGAACGATTTCATTGCGCGCACCCAGGCCGACGAACTGATGATTACATCCAACATTTTTGAACACGCCGCCCGGTTACGTTCGTACGAGATCGTTGCGTCGCTGCACAAGGCATGACAGAACACAATTTCGTTGCTCAAAATATAGCGCGGGTTCAGCAGCAACTGGCGCAAGCGGCACATCGCGCGGGCCGCGACCCGGCGTCGGTGACACTGCTGCCGGTAAGCAAAACCTTTCCGGAAAGCGCCATACGCCAGGCCGTCGCCGCCGGCCATCGCCGCTTCGGGGAAAACAAGATCCAGGAAATAAGGGAAAAATACGAACCGCTGGTCGACTGCGATATTCGCTGGATCATGATCGGGCACCTTCAAACCAACAAAGCAAAAGACGTGGCGCGATACGTGGCCGAAGTGCAATCGCTGGATCGTCTGGAGCTGGCGATTGCGCTGGACAAACGCCTGGAATCACTCAACCGTACCCTGGACGTTCTGGTGCAGGTGAAAACTGCGGCGGAGCCCGGCAAATACGGGGTCGACCCTGCCGAGCTTCCTGCGCTGCTTCGCCACATTGCCCGAGACACCCCCACCCTGAAAGTGAAAGGCCTGATGACCATGGCCACCCACACAAACGACACCGATGCCGTAAGAGCCTGCTTCCGTACCTTGCGTGAATGGCGCGACCGTATGCGCAACGAGGACATCGACGGCATAACGCTGGATCGCCTGTCGATGGGCATGAGCGGCGACTTCCAGATCGCCATCGAAGAGGGTTCCACCGAAGTTCGAATCGGCACCGCTATCTTTGGATATCGTGACTACAGCGCCGGCAACGATCATGCCTCCACCGAAAACTAGAAGATAATTATAATTATCAAAAATGAAAAAAAGATAACTTTCGTTATCAATACCTGGGGTTTTTGAGTAATGTTATGCTATGATTAGTTAGCATTATTGCATTTATGCTTACTAATCATAGCTATTCGGATGGCACATGACAGACCTGCTCACAGAATACGCCGAAGCGCGCCTGGCCAGGCGCCTGAGCCAGGCGGAGCTGGCCGAAAAATCAGGGCTCAGCCGCATGGCCGTACAAAAGATGGAAGCGGGTGCCAGCGATCCCCGCCTGTCTACGCTCCAGGTTCTTGCCAGGGCAATGGGCATGGAGCTCATGCTGGTGCCCAGCGCACTCAAGCCTGATCTACAGGCATTTGCACGGTCGGGCGGCCGCGCGCTTGGCCAGCCCGCCGGCGTCGTTGCCCCCGGCTCAGTCGTCGACGACCTGCTTGCAAAACCCGCTCGACCATGAGCACGTTCATCCAGTATTTGCGACTGTACCTGCACGGCCCCCAAGGCAAACGGGCCATCGGTTATCTTTCCCGGTACGGGGACATCATGCGGGTTTCCTTCGACGACGACTACATCCGCGACAACGCCCGCCCCCTGCTGTCATTAAGCTACAAAGGCAGCGACGACAGCCGTACACAAGCCATACTGACCGCCATGCGCGATGTACGGCTGGTACGCAACGACGGAAAATGGCCGGCCTTTTTTCAGAACCTGCTGCCGGAAGGACACAACCGCGAGCGACTGGCTCGCGAACGGGGCTGTCCGGTGGAAGACGAATTTGAGCTGCTGGCGGCGGCCGGGCACGACCTGATGGGCGGGGTGGAAGCGGCACCTGTGCCCGCGGATGAAGGCATTCCGGATCCCGTACG
>JBFWLP010000144.1:0-5250 GCA_050252075.1 Burkholderiaceae bacterium
GTGGTAACGAAGTTCAGCACCAGAATGATGACCAGAACATCAACCGGCGACAGGAACAGGCTGAACCCGGGCGCCATCAGCAAGCCCGCGCCAAACCCCGAAAACCCGCGCAACAACCCCGCCGCCAGCGAGAAAAACCCCAGCACCAGCAAGACGGGCCACGCGGGCAATGCCTGTAAAAATGTATCGATCATCGCACTGCCTGTTGTGTCATGGGTACCACCCTGGCTTCGCGTATAGGTAAATTGGCGGCTGCCGCCACAAGGGCCAGTGCAATGTCGGCGTACCACATCCAACTATAGTCTCCGAATCGGGTAATAGCCACACCCCCCAGCCACGCCCCCAGAAAGCCGCCGATCTGATGGGAAAGCAGGGTCAGGCCAAACAGCGTGCCCAGATAGCGCGTACCAAACAGCTTGCCCACCAGCGAAGCCGTGGGGGGAACCGTCGCCAGCCAGGTAAAGCCTAATCCGGCCGCAAAAAGGTAGAACGTCCATTCCGTGCGGGGCATCATCAGGTACCACACCACCAGGACGGCGCGCGAACCGTACATGGCCGCCAGAATGTACTTGCTGCGGTACTTTGATACACACGAACCGGCGTAGATGCTGCCGAAAATATTGGCCAGCCCGATAATGCCCAGCGACCAGCTGGCGACCGTGGGCGGCAAGCCGCACAGATCCACCTCGCCCGGCAAGTGGGTTACAAGAAATGCCACATGAAAACCGCAGGTGAAAAACCCCAGGTGCAAAAGCCAGTAACTTCTGTCTTTCAACGCTTCCCCGACGGCGCTTCCCAGGCCCTGGGATTTCGCCGACGCGGCCACCGGCTGAACAGGGTGTCGGGTTAGCCGGCCCACCAACGGAATAGCGGCCAGAGCGGCAAGGGCCATGGCCCAGGTGGTGTTCACCCACCCCAGGGTTTGAATCAGCTTTTGCAGCAACGGCGCAAAAACAAACTGCCCGAACGAGCCTCCGGCGTTAATGATTCCCGATGCCGACCCGCGCGCCTCGAACGGCATGCGCTGGGCGGCGGCACCGAACAGCACCGAGAAACTGCCGGCGCCTGAACCAATACAGGCCAGCACACCAAGCGCAACACTCAAGCCAAAGCCACTTTCGGCAAAAGGGATCAGCGCGCAGCCTGCCGCCATGAGGACCAGGCCGCCCACCAGCACCGGCTGCGGTCCGTATTTGTCCGCCAGCGCGCCGGCCACCGGCTGGATGGCACCCCAGGTAAACTGGCCAATCGCCAATGCGAAGCTGATCGTGGCGATCCCCATACCCGTAGACGCATTGATGGGGCTGATGAACAGGCCGAACGACTGGCGCAGCCCTAAAGTAATCATCAAAATGCCGGCTGCGGTCAGCGTAACCGCCATGGCACCAGGATGACGCAGTGCGTAAAACATGAACCCTTCCTTGAAGCGGCCGACGACGGCCACTGGCGATTGTAGCCGTTACGAAAGGGTTACCGGGTGACAAAGCGGCCGGCGCCGAAAGCCCGTTCAGTAATGCAAAGCGCTTTCAATCGCTTTGACCATATCGAGCAACCGGGGGCCCAGATCGTTGCACAAGGCGTTCGGCGCCAGACGGTCGACACGTACCGCGCAGTTGAACACCAGAATCTCCTGGGTGTCCGGAAGACGCATGGGAACAGCCACCGCGTGAGTATGCGGGTCATAATCGCCCAGCGAAAAACAAAACCCGTAAGTTTCAAAATCCTTGAGGCATTGCTGCACGTTATCAATATGCTGCTTGAGCAGTTCCGGTTCTTTCACCAGCAACTGGTTCAGCAAGCGCGTGCGCTCATCGGGAGCCAAGGCAGCCAGATAGGCCCTGCCCATGGCGGAGATCAAGATGGGGAACGTTTGCCCGATATCCGGCTTCACATCAACCGTATCACGGGCGCGCGCCGTTTCGATATACACAATGCTCAGGCGCTCACGCGTACCCAGTGAAACCCAGCCCTTGGCATACTCGGCCAGGTCACGCATGGGCAAACGCGCCAACTGGCGTACATTCAGGTTGGCAAGCAAAGGATGGGACAACGACAACACCGCCGTACCCAGCTCATACTTGCCATACTTGCCAATGTGGGGGTGGTGTTTCAAATACCCCAATACGGTCAGGGTATAGGTAAGCCGCGAAACCGTCGGTCGCGGCAGGCCGGTTCGGGCAGCGATTTCCTTGTTGGTCAGCATAGGCTCCGAGGCGTCAAAACACGCCAGAACCTGCAAACCTCGCTGCAACGTGGTTGCAAACTGCCGATCCGTGCCGGGCCCATCCGCCGGCACCGGCTCATCCTTTTCTAGCGCTGACATAACCTGAACAGCCCTCCGAATAACGCTGGTGGCGCCTGCGATCATTCAAACTGCAAACGCACTTCCTGAGTAAATTTCCGCCACTTCTCATAATCATTGCGCTCAAAATCGCGCAATTGTTGGGGGGTGCTTGCCACGACCTCGACCCCCATGTCGGTCAATCGCTTGACCATGGCCGGGTCGGTCAGCACCTGAACAAATGCGCTATTTAACCGCGTTATCCGGTCTTTGGGTGTTCCTGCAGGTGCATAAATACCCACCCAGGAATACGCCTCGAAGCCTTTGAAACCGGCTTCCTGCATGGTGGGCACCTGGGGCAGTTCCTGCATGCGCCGGGTACCGGTTACCGCCAGAGCCTTTACCTGGCCCGACTGCAGGAAGCTTCGCAGCGCCCCATACGAGAAGAATCCGTAAGCTACCTCGCCGGTCACAATCGCCTGAATGGCGGGACCGCCCCCTTTATACGGGATATGGGTCATTTTCATATCCGCCAATTGGTTTAGAAGCTCGGAGTGCAGACGGTTGGAACTACCCACGCCAATTGAGGCAAAGTTGTATTTTCCGGGCTCTTTCTTGGCCATCGAGATCAGCTGCGGCAACGTGTCGGCTGGCAACGCACCCCACGCGCCCATGACCAGCGGCAGTCGCACCATTAATGTTACCGGCTCAAAATCCTTGAAGATATCGTAGGGCAACTCCTTCATCACAATAGAGTTAATCGTGTGAGTATCCCAAGACAAAAACAAGGTGTGTCCGTCCGGGTCTGCCTTGGCAACGTGATTTGTTGCAATCACTCCGCCGGCACCGGGCCGGTTATTTACCACCACCGTGGCACCCAGATGTTCAGCCAGTTTCGGCTGGATGGTTCGGGCGATCAAATCGGTCAACCCCCCTGGCCCAAAGGGAATGACAAGCTGTATCGGTTTTTCCGGAAAGTTTTGGCCTAGCGCCGGCGACATGCCTGCCAACGTCACAATTGCGCCTGCCAACGCAGCAGTTGCCATCTTTGCTGCTTTCGATACCCACATCGTTTGTGCCATGAATTGTCTCCCTGATTGTTTTTGAACCGGTCCCTGAATAGAAAATCAACCTGCTTAACCCAACACACCCTCGCGACGCAAACCGGCAATTTGCTGTGGGTCATAACCTAATTCGCTAAGAATTTCCTGGGCATGCTCGGAATAACGTGGCGCCGGGCGGTTAGGCAATACCTGGGCATCGGAAAACCGCAAGGGTAGCCCCACCACATCAATGTCTCCCAGTGTCGGATGGGAAGTGCGCCGCAATACCGGACGTGTTGCCGCCTGGGGATCCCGCAGCGCCTGGGCAACCGTATTGACAGGCGTTGCGGGCACACCCTCAACCTCGAAATGCGCGAGCCAGTCGTCACGGTCACGCTGCATCAAACACTCGGCCAGCAGCGTCTCTAACGCATCGCGGTGGGCAACCCGCGATACATTGTCGGCAAAACGTGGGTCCGTACCAAGCTGCGGTTGACCCACGGCGAGGGCCAGCCGTTGCCATAGCCGGTCGTTGCCTGCGGCAATAAAGACCCACTGATCATCACGGCAACGGAAATTGCGGTAAGGCACCAGCGACGGATGCGCCGACCCCATCGCCTTGGGCACCACACCGGCCAGCAAGTAACCCTGGGCCTGGAAGTTCAGCAAACTAATGGCGGAATCCAGTAATGACCCCTCAACGCATTGACCACGACCTGTTTTCTGGCGCATCAACACCGCGTTGACAATACCGAAGGCAGATGCAGTACCAGTCAGGATATCCAGCGCTGATATGCCGCAACGCACCGGTGCTCCACCTTCTTCACCGGTAATGGACATTACGCCGCTATAGGCCTGCATCAAGGCTTCGTAGCCGGCACTTTGCGCCTTCGGACCGGTACGCCCGAATGCCGAGATACTGCAGTAGATCAACCGGGGATTCTCTCGGGCCAGCTCCTCGTAGCCCAACCCTAGACGCTCCATCGTGCCAGTACGAAAGTTCTCGAGCACAACGTCGGCACGGCGCACCAGCTGCATGAACAAGGCTTTCCCGTCGGCATGCTTCAAATCCAGAGCAATTGAACGCTTGTTCCGGTTGTTGGCCACAAACGCAGGCGACTCGCCCTGCGTTTGTGGTGACCACCGTCGGGACTCGTCGCCGCCCGCAATGTCTTCGATCTTGATGACATCGGCCCCCATGTCACCCAGCATGGCGCCGCATAGCGGCCCGGCAATTACCCTGGACAAATCAATGACCCGGATACCGTCCAGAGAGAGAGTTGTATTGCTCATCGTTATTGCAGCTTGGCACCGGTTTCTTTCACAATCGTCGACCACTTGCCAATTTCATCTTTGATGAACCGCCCTGTGGCTTCGGGAGACTGAATGATGGGCGATGCACCCAGCTTGGAAAAAGCGTCATTCACCATATCAGACGACAATGCCTTGTTGATATTCTCGTTCAAGGTTTTTACGATCTCCGGCGGCGTGCCCTTGGGTGCCACCATGGCGAACCAGGGCGACGCAACGAACTCTTTCATACCCAATTCCGTGAATGTGGGCACGTCGGGCAGATAGCCAAGGCGCTCAGGAGACAATACCGCCAAAGCCCGTAATCGACCGCTCTTGATATGCTCCAGCACAACCGGCAGGTTCTCAAAATTGGCCGACACCACACCGCCCAGCAGATCGGCAACGGCCGGGCTGGACCCTTTGTAAGGAATCATGTTGATGCTGGTACCAGTGCGCACCTGAAACAGCTCGGTCAATAAATGACTCTGGGAGCCAAGCGCGTTGAGAGCGAACGTCAGCTTGCCCGGATTTGCCCGCGCGTAGCCAATCAATTGCGGCAATGTTTTGGCCTCGAAATTGGGATTGGTCACCAACACCATTGGTACCTCCCCAACCATCGACACCGGGACAAGA
>JBFWLP010000145.1:0-5166 GCA_050252075.1 Burkholderiaceae bacterium
AAGCAAATGGCAAACACCAGAGCCGTCATCCGTTACCTTGAGCAAAACCCCCATGTGGCATGGGTCAGTCACTCGGAAGCGTCCGGAAGCCCCTATGCGGCGCTCGCAAAGAAATATTTCCCAAAGGGCGCGGGGGCGGTACTGTCCTTCGGGCTTCAGGGAACGGAGGAGCAGAAGCGCACGCTTTTGGCCGCGACGAGGCTGTTCGGTTATCAGGCAAACATCGGAGACGCGCGCAGCCTCATCGTCAACCCTGCGGAAACGACCCATGTGGAGCTGACGCAGGAACAGCGCAGATGGGTGGGCCTGACGCCGAACACCATCCGCCTCTCACTTGGACTGGAAAGCGCAAATGATCTGATCGCCGATTTGGAGCAGGCATTCGAGGCTGCGTTTCAATGAAGCTTGAGATACGAAACGCCAGGGAACAGGACAGCGCGCTGATCCTGAGGTTTATCTTCGCTCTGGCTGATTTGGAGGGAATGCGCGGCCAGGTCACCGCGAGCGAGGAGAGTGTCCGCATTTCCCTATTTGAGCGCCATGACGCCGAAGTGCTTCTGGGCTATGCGGATGCGGAACCAGTGGCGTTCGCCCTGTATTATCCGGTATATTCAACTTTCACAGGTACCGCGAACTTGTTTTTGGAGGATTTGTTCGTGGATGAGGCATACCGAAGCCGCGGCGTTGGATATGAGCTTCTGAGGCATCTGGCGCAGATCGTGCTGGAGCGGGGTGGCAAACGGCTGGACTGGTATGTGCTGCACAGCAATATAAAAGGCGCAGAATTCTATAGGCGGCTGGGAGCGGAACCCCTAACAGACCGCACAACATTTCGTATAAGCGAAGAGCAGTTACGTGCTCTTTTACAAGGAGGAACCGAATTTGTCAAAAGTAAATCTTGCACTGCAGAGTGTGCAAATCCGTGAGATACGTATCAATTCTATCACCGGCTATCAGGGGAATGCGGAAGAATTGGTTCAGGCATCCAGCTGCGGACTGAAGGATAAAAGCCGCTCTTTTTCCCAGTGTTTGGGCTGCGCCACGTCGAAGGCGGCGTGCATGACGGTTTTGATTCAGGACAGCGCGGTCATCAGCCACGGGCCGGTGGGCTGCGCGTCATGCCTGCACGAGTTCGCGTTTACCTATCGGGTCAACTCACCCCTGCGAGGCGTGGAGCATCCGACGCAGCGGAAAATATTTTCTACCAATTTGGAGGAAAAGGACACTGTCTACGGAGGCAGCCAAAAGCTGACAAAGGCGATCCGTGAGGTGTATGCGCGCACCGGCGCGCATGCGATATTCGTGCTCACCACCTGCGCCGCCGGTATCATCGGCGACGACGTGGAGAGTGTTTGCAACGAAGCGGAGGAAGAACTGGGCATCCCGGTGGTCGCCATCTTCTGCGAAGGCTTCCGTTCCAAGGTGTGGACCACGGGCTTCGACGCGGCCTATCACGGAATTGCGCGCAAGCTCATTTCGAAACCGCGTGAGCGGCGCAGCGATCTCATCAACGTCATCAATTTCTGGGGCAGCGATGTTTTCAAGGATTGGTTTGCCCCCTTCGGCGCAAGGCCGAATTACATCACGCCCTATTCCACCGTGAATACCCTGAAATACTCCAGCGAGGCGGCGGCCACCGTGCAGGCTTGCTCCACGCTGGGAAGCTATCTCGGCGCTGTGCTGGAGCAGGACTTCGGCGTGCCGGAAATTCCCGCCGCGCCGCCTTACGGCATCGCCCAGACCGACCGATGGTTCCGCGCACTGGGCAAGACCTTGGGAAAACCGGAGATTGCAGAGGAGATCATCGCTGAGAAAAAGGCAAAATACCTGCCGCAAATTGGGGCGCTGCGGGAAAAGCTACGCGGCAAGACGGCCTACGTCACCGCTGGAGCGGCTCATGGTCATGCGTTGCTGGACATTCTGGGCGAGCTGGGATTATCAGCACAGGGCGCGGCCATTTTCCATCACGACGAGGTTTACGATTCTGGGCGTCCTGAAAACGACCAACTGGCCCAGCGCGTGCGCGATTACGGCAATGTTCCGAACTTCAACGTCTGCAATAAACAGGAATTTGAACTTGTCAATGCGCTGAACAAAATACGCCCTGATATTTTACTGGCCCGTCACGGCGGCATGACGCTCTGGGGCGCGAAGTTCGGCATCCCCAGCCTTCTTATCGGCGACGAGCATTACAGCATGGGCTATGAGGGGCTTATCCATTATGGTGAGCGCATTCTGGAGACGCTGGAAAACGACGAATTTGTAAAGAATCTGGAAAAGCATGCCGTCAACCCCTATACAAAGTGGTGGCTGGCGCAGGAGCCTTATTATTTCTTGCAGGGAGGCGAGGGCAAATGAGTAAACCGGGCGGAATAATCGAACAGGAACGATATACCTGCGCCATTGGCGCACTGCAAAGCGTGGTGGCCATTCCAAAGGCGGTGCCAATTTTACACTCAGGCCCCGGTTGCGGCGAGATGATCGCCGGATTTTTTGAGCGCAGCACTGGCTATGCCGGCGGCAACACCTCTCCCTGTACAAACTTTTCGGAGAAGGAGGTCGTGTTCGGCGGAATCGACCGATTGCGGAAGATCATCCAAAATACCTATAAGGTGCTGGACACCGACCTTCAGGTGGTGTTCAGCGGCTGCACCGGCGGCATCGTGGGCGACGACATTGAGAGTCTTGTTCAGGAGTTCGCGGACGAAGGCAAGCCCATCGTGGCGGTGGACGCGCCGGGTTTCAAGGCGACAAACTTTGAATCGCACAGCATCGTGGTCAACGCCATCATCGACCAGTTTGTCAGCCTTTTTGAAGCGGGAAACGAGCCACGCAGCGAAAAGAACACCATTAACCTCTTCGCGTCCATCCCCTATCAGGACCCGTTCTGGAAGGGAAACCTGCGGGAATATAAGCGCCTTCTCGAGGGACTTGGGCTAAAGATAAACGTGCTCTTCGGGCCAGAATCCGGCGGCGTGGAGGAATGGAAAGGCATTCCAAAAGCTAATTTCAACATTCTGGTTTCCCCGTGGTACGGTAAGCCCATCGCCGACCATCTGAAAATCAAGTACGGCCAAAACTACACATGGTTCCATCACATTCCTATCGGGGCCAACGAGACCGAGTCGTTTCTGCGTCAGGTGTTGGACTTCGCCGCCACGCAGGGCGCGGAGATCGACACAGCGAAGGCAAATGCGTTCATCAAACGCGAATCGGACGCCTACTATGAGGAGATCGACAATCTTGCCTCCTTTCTGCTGGAATTCCGCTACGGTTTGCCGAACCATGTCCACATCCTGCACGACGCGGGCTACGTCGTGGCCCTCTCCAAATTTCTGCTTCATGAGGTGGGTATCGTGCCGAAAGAGCAGTTTATCACCGACAATACGCCGGAGAAATTTCAGGAGGCCATCCGGCAGGATATTGCAAGTACCAGCGACAAGCGAGAAATACCGATCTTCTTCCAGCCGGATGCAGGCAGCGCACAGAATCAGCTGCGCGAGATCCACCACGACGGGCGCGGCCTGATCATCGGCTCCGGCTGGGACAAGGAGCTTGCCGCCGAAAAGGACTGCGACTTTCTCTCTGCCGCCGTGCCCACTCCCTACCGCTTGGTGCTGACCACCAACTATGCGGGCTTCTCTGGCGGGCTGCGGGTCATTGAGGATATCTATCAGACCGTCCTCGCCACTTACAAATAAGGAGGCCGGGGTATGAGCTATCGGGTAGGCTTCGCCAGCATAGACGGAGCGGTCGTCGACGAGCATTTCGGCTCGGCGCGGTATTGGCAGATATACGACATTGATGCGAAAGAGACCTTTGTGGAAACGCGCAAGACGGCGGCCAAATGCGCCGGGCACTGCGAGGGCGGCTTCAACCATATTCTCGCCGTGCTGGACGACTGCGACGCGCTATTCGTCAGCCGCATCGGGGAGAGCGCCGCCGCCGTCATGATCGCCAAGGGTAAGCGGGTGTTTGAGGCGCAGGGCGCCGTGGAGGACATCATTGCAGAACTGATTGAAAACGATTATTGGAGTATGAGCCATGGCAGTGACATTTGAAGAACTCACGCGCACCCATCCGTGCTTTGCGGTGGGGGCAAAAAACAATAAGGGCCGCATCCACCTGCCGGTAAGTCCCGGCTGCAACATCTTCTGCCGCTTCTGTCAGAGGGATGTGAATGACGATGTGGACTCCGACAAGCGCCCGGGCGTGACCAGCGGTATCATTACACCGGAGGAATCGGTGGAGGTGGTGCGCAAAGCCGTCGCGCTTTGTCCGGACATCACGGTAGTCGGCGTGGCCGGGCCAGGCGACACCCTCGCCACACCCTACGCCCTCGAGGCGTTCCGGCTTATTAAAAAGGAATTTCCAAAAATGCTCAAGTGCATGAGCACGAACGGCCTGCTCCTGCCGGAAAAGGCGGACGATATCATCGACGTGGGCATCGATACTTTGACCGTCACCGTGAACGCAGTGGACCCAGAGATCGAGGCGAAGATCTGTGCGGGAATTACATGGCACGGAAAGCGTTACACCGGGCGGGAGGCGGGGGAAATTCTGATCGAAAACCAGCTTGTCGGCATCGAAACGGTCGCTAATGCTGGCGTCACGGTCAAGGTGAACACCGTGCTCGTCCCGGAGATAAACGCAGATCATGTGCCGGAAGTGGCGAAGGCCGTCTCGGCCCATGGCGCAAAGATATACAACATCATCCCGCTCATCCCTCAGCATGAGCTTGCATGGTGCAGCGCGCCGAGTTGCGCGCAGATCTCCGACACGCGGCAAAAGGCGGAGCAATATATCAAGGTCTTCCGTCACTGCCAGCGCTGCCGCGCGGACGCGGCGGGTATCCCCGGCGGCACGGACGTTTCAAAGGACCTTTACATCCGTCCCGTGCGGCTGGAAAACACATTTTCCCACGGATAAATCACATATGAAATTTGAAACTCTAAGAAAGATTGAAAAAATGGCATACATAGAAATTAGAGATTTAAAGAAGAGTTTCAGCCTCAAAGACGGCGGGAACATAGAAGTCCTCAAGGGGATCAATCTTGATATAGATCGCGGCGATATTTACGGGAGCGTTGGTTTTTCGGGCGCGGGCAAATCGACATTGATCAGATGCCTGAACAGACTTGAAGAGCCTGACAGCGGAAGCGTAAC
>JBFWLP010000146.1:0-5050 GCA_050252075.1 Burkholderiaceae bacterium
TTTCATCAAGCGTCTGGCCGACGCGTCGCCGGGTAATGCGGCCTTCCGCCAGTCCATCTTCCAGAAATTCCGGAACCCCCGCAATCAAACCGATACGGCTTATCTCGACGAACGCCTGAAGCTGCCTTACATGATGGGTGACGGCGTGAACTACAACGGCAGCCCGCTGCAATGGTTCCAGTTTCCCGAGCTGCAGTATTCCCATCTGGAAGCCTGGGCACGGGGCGACTTCACCAACGACCTGATCGATACCACGGTGGATGCTGTGAATACGCTCGATGACATCGACCTCGCATTGCAGCCGGCGGCGCTGACCGAAGCCGCCCTGGAGCCGTGTTCGGGCGGAGCATTCCACCCCGGGGTCGAGCTTAGCTATTACATGCGGCTGGCGCCGCTGTACGCGCGCGCCACCCAGCCGTCGGCCGAGCCGTTCCGGATCGCGCTGGGCAACCGGCCCAGTTTGCTGCACGACATTGGCCGACTGCTTACGCCGGAAACCGCCACGCAGGGCGGTAACGGTGCGCCTGCCCCGGTAGGCCCGCAAATGCCCGGCGATTTAACCCGCTGGATGGGTTTGCCCTGGCAATGCGACGCATTCAGTTGCCAGCAGGTCACCACCCAGCAAGATTTTCCCACGGCGGTATGGTGGCCGGCCTTGTTACCCATTAATGTGTTGCCGCAGGCCTATTACGAGCAACTCATGCGCAAAGACTTGCCGGCCGCAGAACGTCTGAAGTTCTACAATTCGCGGGTGGCCTGGTCGCGCGACGTTCCGGGCATTGGCTATCATGCCAACGCCAGCTACTGGGACGGCATTACCCACATGATTCGTTTGTGGGAACGTATGGGGTTTGTCGAAAAACGGCCCGGTCCCACCGATCCGGATCGCCCCAAAGGTATTCCCGGTACGCTGTTTGTCGAAGTCGGGCGCAGCGACTCCATGGAGTTTCGCTTCGACTGGACACCGGCGCAAGGCCAGCTGCCCAAGTGACCGCGCCGTACGACGTGGCGGTGGTGGGCGGTGGGTTGGCCGGCGCGGCGTCGTGTATTTCGGCCCGGCACCACGGGCTGCGGGTAGCCTGGGTGGCGCCCGAAGCTGCGCAGACGCCGCTTGGCGACAGCTTGTCCGAGTCGGCCAATGCCATCGTGCGGTCGCTGGGTGTGGCGCATTTGCTTGAAAGCGCGGAACACAGGCCGCAGAACACGCTGTTTTCGGCGTGGGGCAGCGCCCGGTTGGGCGAGCGGCACGCTATCACATCGCCGTTCGGGGCGGGTTACGTACTGAACCGTACCGTATTCCAGGCCGCTATGCGCCGGTCGGCTGAAACGGGTACAACGGTATGGAACGCGCCATGCGTGGCGTGCAAGCCCGAAAACGGCGGCTGGAATCTAACCCTGGCGTCGGGGGGCGGCGTGCAGGCATCAGCCCTGGTCGACGCCACGGGCAGGGCGGCGCGGCTGGGGCGCCGCTTCACCACGTTGCACCGGCTGGATCGTCTGGTGGCGCTTGCCACGCATGTCGTGCCGTCCAGCCGCCTGATCACGCCCACTCCTGCCACTCTTATCGTGGCGGATGAAAACGGCTGGTGGTACGCCGCCCTGATCGCCACGGGCAAGATTTCCCTGTTTTACTTTTCCGATCCCGATCTCTTGCCCGCGCAGCCTGCCCGGTCACCGGCCACACTGCAGGCGCTGGTGGCAAATACCCGGTCGGTGGCGCGCTGGCTCGACGAGCTGGATGTCCGCTACACCGAGCCGGTACGGCTGGCCAGCGCGGGCACGACGTGGCTCGAAGCCGCTGCCGGCTGCGAGCATGGTGCGTACTGGCTGGCGGTGGGTGATGCCGCCATGGCGTTCGACCCCTTGTCGTCGCACGGCATGACCAGCGCCCTCTGGGGCGGATGGCATGCCGGACGCCTTATCCGCGATGCACTGGCCGGGCATACGGAATCACTGGCCCACTATCAACGCGCTCTGGAGCGCGGGCGCCGGCAATTTTTGATGGATCGCACCCGCATCTACGGCCTTGAACAACGATACCCGGCATCGCGATTCTGGGCGCGGCGCCACGCCCGAAACGGGGAGATAAAGCAGAATGCGCGGTAGATACATTTGGTTTCATACCAATAAATAAACAAACGTACTGATCAGTAGTAATTTTGATCAATCGGTGTTATTGTTCGTTTCAGCTTGGTTGGTCAAGCGTCCGGAACGGTGAACGGCAGCGGGCTCGCCTGCCTTGCGTTCCGGGTTTACCCCCTAGGAGAATCGAATGAAACGCTTTCTTTCTGCTGTTGCTCTCTCTTCCGCCTTTATTGCTCCCGCCGCGTGGGCGCAAGGCGACATAGTTGACACCGCGGTGAGCGCAGGTTCGTTTAATACGCTGGTGGCTGCCGTTCAGGCGGCCGGTTTGGTGGATACCCTGAAAGGGCCGGGGCCCTTTACGGTGTTCGCACCGACGGATGACGCCTTTGCAAAAATTCCCAAAGCCGATCTGGACGCCCTGTTGGCGAACAAAGAAAAGCTCACGGCCGTGCTGACCTACCACGTGGTACCGGGCAAGGTGATGGCCGCCGATGTGAAACCCGGCATGGTGAAGACGGTGCAGGGCAGTGACCTGACGGTGTCAGTTGACGGCGGCGCGGTGAAGGTGGATAACGCCACCGTGGTGAAAACCGACATTCAGACCAGTAACGGCGTGATTCACGTGATTGACAGCGTCATCATGCCGAAGTAACCCGCCTGCCCGACAGGCCCGCGCCGGGCGCTACGCCCCGTGGCCTGATTTGGAAAAGACGTTGAGCACAATCACGCCCGCGATGATCAGGCCCATGCCGATCAGCGCGGGCGTGTCGAGTTTCTGGTCAAACAAAAATACACCTACCAGCGCGATCAGGGCAATACCGATGCCCGACCACACGGCATAGGCTACGCCTACCGGCAAGGTGCGCAGGGTAAATGACAACAGCACAAAGGCAATGCCGTAGCCGATCACCACCACACTGGATGGGCCCAGACGGGTGAATCCGTCACTCATTTTCAGTGCCGAGGTGGCAATGACCTCGGCGACAATGGCAAACGACAACAGCACCCATGCATTCATGATCACACTCCCGCAGCAACGTGGTACGGGCAGTGTAGCGGTTCAGCCGGTCGTGTGGTGGTTTTGTGCCAGCCAGTGCTTCGCAATGGCTTCGCGCGTTGTAATCCACACGTTGCTTTCATGGCGGGCCAGGTGGTCCAGCACCGCTGTCAGGCCGGCGATGCGGGCGGGGCGGCCGATAATGCGGGTATGCAGGCCAATAGTCAGCATGCGCGGGCCATCGTGCACCTCTTCCAGCAACGTGTCGATGGCGGCAATGACATAGTCGGAAAAGTCGCGCGCCTGCACGAAGCTGGCGTTGTCGAAAAAACGCATGTCGTTGGTGTCGAACGCATAGGGCAACACAGCGTAAGGATGCCCGGCCTGGGTGGGCAGGGTGTAGGGTAGATCATCGCCATAGTCATCGCTGTCGTACAGGAAACCCATTTCCTGCAGAAGGCGGCGGGTGTGGACGGAGCGCGACGACTTGCAATGCCATCCCGCCGGGCGCCGCCCCCACAGGCGTTCGATGCTTGACACCGTTTTTTCAATGGCTTGCCGCTCGGTGGCTTCGTCCATCAGGGCAGGCGATTCCCAGCGCCAGCCGTGCCCGCACAGTTCAAAGCCATGTTCCAGGGCGTCTTGCGCCACCCAGGGTGTGCATTCCAGCGCACGACCGCACACATTTAAAGTCAGGGGCAGCCCACGCTGCGCAAATCGCTTCACAATACGGTCGTAGCCGCAGCGGGCGCCATATTCGAAATGCGTTTCCATGCAAAAGTCGGGGGCGCCGGCGATTTCGTGCACGGCTTCATGCACGCGTTCGTTGCGACCGTCGCCGGCGTTGATCGAGAATTCGCCGCCTTCCTCGATATTCAGCACGAAGGATACGGCCAGCCCTTTGTTGTCGGGCCATCGCCAGTCGGGGTTGCGTACAGAGCCATTGCCGAAGCGGCGTGGCCAGGTGAACGGGATGCCAGAGGTCATAGTGTGTCGTTAACAATGGAAAAAAGTGAAGGTTGGTGGCAAACTGCAGGGTCTTGTTTTGTGAAACACCTTTTCAAACCCAGGAAAAACATGAGCACTATAGAACGCCTGATCGATGGTCTGGTCGCGGCACGCACCCGTAACGAATTGCTTGATTTCGCCCACGTTGACGGGGTGCTGGCCACGCACCAGGACAGCTACACCGTGCAGCAGGGCGTAGCCCGCCAGATGGGCTGGTTTGCCGATCATTTTCCCCGCTACTGGAAATCGGGCAGCCCCGCCCGCGACGCGGTGTTCACCCACGCGGCCCTGCCTGAATCGGGGGTGTGGAACAGCCCGGCCAATGGTGCCGGCCATCCTTTTGTGCGTCGCGAAATCGAGGCCGAAATTGCCTTGCGCCTGGCGGTCGACGTTACGCCGGAACAGGCGCAGGCGCTGGTGCCCGGGAATACAGATCACTTGATCGACGCCATGACGGTCACCATTGAGGTGGTGGATTCGCGCTGGAAGCAAGGGCGCACGGTGCCGCCGCTGTATGGTCTGGCCGACATGCAGTCTCATGGCGCGCTGGCGGTGGGTAATTGGGTTCCCTATCAGCGCCGCGACTGGGCCGCACAGCAATGCACGGTATGGATCGGTGCCCAGGCACCGGCCGTGTTCACGGGCACCCACTCGCTGCAGGATCCGGCATGGGTGCTGCCCGCCTGGTTGCAGCTGGCAACCAGGCTGTACGGCACGGCGCCCGCCGGTACGGTGGTCACCACCGGCACCTGGGTAGGCATTTTGCCGGCCCAGGCCGGCGATGCCGTGCGGGCCGAGTTTCCCGGGGTGGGTCAGGCAAGTCTTCAACTTTAAGCCGCTGTCCGGGGTTTATAGTACGGGCCGGCGATCGGCCCAGGGCGCTTGTTCTTCGTAGGCCTGCGCCAAATCAAGGATCGCGTCGTGGGCGCCGGAGGCGCCGCTCAGCTGTTCGCCGATGGG
>JBFWLP010000147.1:0-5026 GCA_050252075.1 Burkholderiaceae bacterium
ACCGGAATCGCAGCAGCAAATACAGGCAAATGCCTGCCGGAACCACCAGGGTGGCATAGGCAATGCCGAAGCTGCCGGTCAGCTCGGCGATAATGCCGAAAATAGGCGGGCCGATGACCACGCCCAGAAAAGTCAGCGCCAGGGTGCCGCCGGTGGCCACACCTGCCTGGCCCGGCGGCGCCTGGCGGGCCACTTCCGCCAGGTACACGCCGTTCCAGCCTATGGCCGAACTGCCGAAGACGATCAGAACCAGATACACCAGAGCGGTGGAATCCAGCTGCTGCAGGAAGGGTGAAATGACCGAGCAGACAATGATCAGCAGCGCCAGTATGCCCAGCATGCGTGTCGAGCCGCAAAAGCGGTCGGCCACATAGCCCCATGCCAGGCGACCAATGACCCCGGCGGCCTGGGCCACGGCAATGGCCACCCCGGCCTGAATCAGGTTCATCCCCAGATCTTCGTACAGAAACGTGACCATGTAGGTCAGTACCGACAGCTGGCAGACCGACAGCATGAACGACACGCCCGCCAGCGCGCGAAGACTGCGGTGCCTGAACACCAGCTTCAGCGGTGCCGACAAGCCACCGCCCAATGTAACTTTGCGCGATGGGTCTTTATCGGCATCCAGGCCGGCGCAAAGGGGTTGTACCAGAAGAATGCACACCAGGTTGACCAGCCCAACGGCTACAAATGCCCATTGCCAGCCTGTCCAGCCGGCCAGGCCGGGAATGATCAGGCCTGCCAGCCCGCCACCCAGCGGCACGCCGGTCTGTTTGATGGAAAAAACAAAGGACATGCGATGGGCCGGTGTGGATTTCGCCAGCAGATGCGAGCTGGCCGGCGTGATCGGCCCGTAGCCGAAGCCAATGGCCAATGCGCCCAGGGCCGTTGCCACGGGGTGGGGTATGGCAGTAATGAACAAGCCCAGGGCGCTGGATACCAGCCCCAATTGGCTGCAGCGCAGTGCGCCGAATCGCCGCACGGCGCTTCCGGCCATCAGGCTCGATACGATTGCGCTGGTGTAGGCCAGCGCAATGTAAATTCCCAGATACGCCGGGCTCAGGCCGATGTCGCTTGCCACTTCGGGGGCCACCACGGGTAGTGTCAGCAAGCACATAGACGCGAGCGATTGCACGGAAAGTGTGGCAATCAGCACGAGTACGGACGACGGAAGAGGTTTCATTGCGTGCGACTGAATCGGTGGGATTCGCAGGGTGATTCCAACAGGGCGAGTATCGTATGATAGTCTTTCTGGAAATGTTGCACTGAACAAACCCTATCGATGGCGGTCTTTGAAAAGCGAGGACGGACTGTGTTAACTACGGAACAGCGGGCGATACAACGCCAGATTGCGCAGGAATTATGCGTTGCCGACACCTTTGATGCCGGTTTTGAAATCGAAATGCGCACGCAGTTTTTGGCGGATTATTTAATTCGTACCCGGGCGCGGGCTCTGGTGCTGGGGATCAGCGGCGGGGTCGATTCCCTGGTGGGCGGGTGTTTGTCGCAACGTGCCGCCGAACGTGCGCGCAGCCTGGGCCACGATGCAAGGTTTATCGCCATGCGCCTGCCTTACGGCAAGCAGCACGATGAAGCCGAAGCCCAGGCCTGCGTGCAGGTCATCCGTCCGGATCATCTGCTCACGGTGGATATTCGGCCCGCCGCCGATGCCATGCTGACCCAGTTGCAGGGCGCGGGCCTGGCGTTTCGCGATCCCGGCCACCAGGATTTCCAGCACGGCAATATCAAGGCGCGCCAGCGCATGATTGCCCAGTATGCGGTTGCGGGTGCTCACGGCGGCCTGGTGGTGGGAACCGATCATGCGGCCGAGGCCCTGATGGGCTTTTTCACCAAGTTTGGCGACGGTGCGGCCGATCTGGTGCCGCTTACCGGGCTGAACAAGCGGCGTGTACGCGCACTGGCTTCTGCGCTGGGGGCGCCCGATGCTTTGGTGTTCAAAACGCCCACTGCCGATCTTGAATCGCTGGTTCCCCAGAAGCCCGACGAAGAGGCGTTCGGCATCAGCTATGACGCCATCGACGACTTTCTGGAATGCCGCGACGTGCCGCCCGATGTTTTCGAGCGCATTCTGCATATTTATCGCAGCACCACGCACAAGCGTGCGCTGCCTGTCAGCCCGGTATAACCCGGTAGGCGGAATACGGCGGTGAACGATCCCAAGCCTGTTCCGCCACCGCGTACCGGCTATCCCGGGCGCGAAGCGCTGGGCAAGCCCGAAGGCGGCTGGCGCGCCCGTCTTTACACCATTATTTTCGAAGCCGACACGGTGGCCGGCCGGCGCTTTGATCAGTTTCTGATCGTGCTCATTCTGCTCAGCCTTGTGGTGATCATGGTAGACAGTGTCGAACCCATATCCCGGCAGTACGGGGTATGGTTTTCGGGGTTGGAATGGGCGTTCACCCTGCTGTTTACGGTGGAGTATGTGGCGCGCTTGCTGTGTGTGCGCCGTCCTTTGCGCTATGCCACCAGCTTTTTCGGCGTGATCGATCTGTTGGCCATCTTGCCCACCTATGCGGCATTTTTCTTTCCGGAGCTGGCGTTTCTGATCGGGGTGCGCTCGCTGCGGCTGCTGCGTATTTTCCGGGTGTTCAAGCTGACGTTATTTGTGAATGAATACGTCATGCTCGGCCGTGCCTTGCGGGCCAGTGCCCGGAAAATCATGGTGTTCCTGTCGGTGGTGCTGCTGGTGGTGCTGGTGCTGGGTACCGTCATGTATGTGGTCGAAGGGCCGGCCAACGGTTTTGACAATATTCCGCTGTCGGTTTACTGGGCCATCACCACACTGGCCACCGTGGGTTTCGGCGACATCGTTCCGCACACCGGGTTGGGCCGGTTTATTGCGTCGATCATGATGCTGCTTGGATGGGGGGTGCTGGCCGTGCCCACGGGTATTGTGACCATGGAAATGACACTTGCGCAGCGCGCGATGGGCCGCCTGGTTACCACGCGTACCTGCCATGAGTGCCTGACGGAAGGGCACGAGGTTGACGCCAAGTACTGCAAGCAATGCGGCGCGGCGTTGCCCAAGTATCAGCACGATGCCGCGGCTAGCGGCTAAGCAACAGGTACACCCCTTGAACCAGGTAAACGGTGCCTACGGTCAGTACGATGCCTTGCGTCCATCGGCGGAACTGCACATCGTTCATGCGATCGAGCACTATTTTTCCAAGAGTGGTGCCGGTCATGGCGGCCAGCACGGCAATCACCAGGGCTATGTCGTCGACAGGGGTTTCACCCCCCATGGCCCAGCTGAAATACAGCAGCTTGGCAAAATGGGCCATGGTTTGCGCCGCTGCCTTTGTGGCCACGATACGGCGCCGGTCATCCTGGCTGCGAATGAAAAAGGCATCCAGCAAGGCGCCTGACACACCCGCCAGAAACTGCATGATGGTGCACAGAAAACCCGCCAGTTCGGCCCCCCAGCGCTTATCGGCCTGAGGTACGTGTTTTGCAGGGATCAGCACCGCCAGGTAGGGCACCAGGCCCAGAGCGATAAGCACCAGGGCTTTGTCGGGAATGAAACCCACCGATCCGAACAGAGCCGTTGCCACGACAACCCCCACCCCGTAACGCCCCACAATACGCCAGCGCACATGGGTTCGCCACAGCCAGGCGCGCCAGAAGTTCGAGGCAATCTGCGCCGTGGCATGCAGCACCATGGTGAGTGCAACCGGCAGGAACAGAACCAGCAGCCCCATCAGCACCATGCCCCCCGCCATGCCGAAAACGCCCGACAGGAACGACGAGAACACGACACTCAGGCCGATCAGGGCAAGGCCAAGGGAAGTCATTGGGTTGGCAGGACAAAGCGGTTGTGAACCCGCCATGGTAAAGGAAAGATTAAGCTCTTGGTGAAACCGGGCCCGACGACTAGAATACTTGCGCAGCGATTTGTCACACTTTGTTCACTACGATCCGTACAAAAGGGGGAATACCTATGCCTACCGGAGAACCGCCGAACTCGGCCGGCCGCCGCGACTTTCTTGCCACCCTGGGGGCAGGTGCCATGGCATTGGGCTTTCCTGTTTTACCCAAGGTTGCCATTGCCGCAAAACACGGCGTGCAGGCAGCCCCGGCAGGGGCGGCCATTGCCCGTGTGGGCGTGTATCCGCCCATTGGCATTTGCCGGGTGGGGGGCAGTTCGCAGTGGTTTCTGGCACCCGAGGTTCCCGGTTTGCCGCCCCGCCCCGAGGGCGGTTTCAAAGACGGCACGCAGGCCATCAAAAAGCAGGTGCAGCGTTTTCGTGTATATGCATTCGACGACCAGAATCGCGTGATCGGCGAACTGACGGCCGAGCAGGCACGCATCGAGTGGCGTGTGCATGTGGCCAATACAAAGGCCGCCTGGTACGGTTTCAACAACCCCCTCGACAACGGCGAACTGGCACCGGGCCTGCCGGGCCAGCGGCGCAATTCGTATCTGGTGTCTACACAAGAGCGTGAGCGGAATCTGCTGATCGACGGCGGCGAGCGTACCATTGCCGGGGCGGGTATGAATGCCGATGGCCAAGACCCGCGTTTTGCCATGGCGGGCCGCTTCATGCAAAAAACCGCAGTCGGGTTGGGGCATTTGCGCACCGATGATCAGGGCCGCTTGCTGGTGTTTCCGCCCAACGGTGTATCGGGTAGCCCCATTGATGCGCCCATTACCAGTTTTGCCGATAACGATGGCTGGTTCGACGACTGGTGCGACGGTCCGGTACAAGCTACGGTGCATTTGAAAGACGGCCGTGTATTGCAGGCCGATGGGGCCTGGGTGGCGTCGGTCGGGCCGAACTTTGCCCCTGAAATTCCGCCCATTACCACCCTGTACGATGTCGTGGCCGACCTGAACGTGCGGCAAGGCTGGACCAAACCACCGGAACTGCCCTTGTCGTTTCGCCAGCATATTTACCCAACCTTCCGGCGCCTGGCGCTTACCGAGTGGGTCACTTCGGAAGCTTATCTGCGCCGGGGCTGGATGGATGTAGGCGATTTTTCCGATCCGGCTTTCATCAAGCGTCTG
>JBFWLP010000148.1:0-4988 GCA_050252075.1 Burkholderiaceae bacterium
GCACTTTCAAGCGTCGGCGCCAATAGTACAGGCTGGACACCGGCAGCCCCTCGCGTTGGGCGTAAGCTTTGGTGCCGATGCCCTCACGCTCAATCGCGTCCAAGTGTGTTTCCCACCATGCCTGTCCCGGTCCATGGCTCATCGACATTCGCGGTTCTCCTGTTTTCATGCGGAACCGATACGATGCCTGAGCGAGGTGCCGTCAACAATGATGGGGGAGATGTACCGCTCACATTGTAGCCACCTCAATGGGGGCGGTGGTCGGTTCCGTCGTCAACTACATCTTTCAGTTTTTTTGGACTTTCAATGGCGTTAGTCGCCATGAGAAGGCTATCCCTGTTTATTTATGCACGGTGGTACTGGCATGGGTAGCGAATGCCGGCTTTTACTACCTATTGACATTGTTCTCCGAAATGGGCGCTGCGGTCGCCCAAGTTTCCACAAGTATCGCCGTGGCCGCGATGAATTTCATTCTTTACAAAAGGATCGTGTTCCATGAACGCGTTAGTTGAGAAGTGGCCCCGTAAACTGCCCGGGGGCTCCACTGAGCTGTCAGTGGTAATTCCCATGTACAACGAGCATGAAGTTATTCCGGCCATGTATGAGCGGATCACTACTGTGTTGGCTCGTTTAAACGTGTCTTACGAGCTGGTTCTGGTGGATGACGGAAGCCGGGATGGTACGCCCAACATGATTAAGGCGCTCGCTGAAAGGGACACGGCAATAACTGCGGTTTTTCTCAGTCGAAATTTCGGAAAAGAAGGGGCGCTTACGGCGGGCCTGGCGCACGCCGTTGGAGCGGCGGTCGTCATAATGGATGCCGATTTGCAAGACCCGCCCGAGCTCATTCCGCAAATGATGCAGGAATGGAAGAAGGGCGCAGACGTTGTTTGCATGCGTCGCCGGTCCCGCAGAGGCGAGTCCTGGTTCAAGCGCCGTAGTGCCCACCATTTTTATCGACTTCTCAACGCGATCAGTGATGTCGAGATACCGCCCGATACTGGAGACTTTCGGCTGTTAAGCCGTAAGGCGGTCTATGCCTTGCAGCAGCTGAATGAACGCAACCGGTATATGAAAGGACTGTTTGCCTGGATTGGTCTTCCAACAGCAATAATTGAGTACGACCGTCTGCCGCGTGTTGCGGGCGTGACGAAATGGGATTACTTGAGTCTGTTCAATCTGGCATTCCAGGGGATTACTTCTTTTTCCGTAGCCCCGCTGAGAGTCGCGATGGCCGGCGGAGCGATCACAGCGTTTCTAGGTGTACTGTTTACGCTGTGGATTGTAGTCAAGGCGTTGGTGTTGGGCGATCCAGTGCAAGGCTACCCATCGCTTATTGCGATGATCACGATTCTCGGCGGTGTACAACTATTGTCGATCGGGTTGGTCGGTGAGTATGTCGGAAAGACTTATTACGAGACCAAGCAACGTCCAGTTTATATCGTCCGCGATGTCATGCGTAGTGGCAGGGCAGCGGGTGAGAACACCGGTCGGTCTGACGGGAAAGCAGAGCAAGAGAGCTATCATGCAGCAGCGTAGTAACGCAGTAGCTTGGGTAGTGTTGGTGATGGTCCTTTTGCTGCCGCTGGTGTCCATGGAGCTTGTCCCGTTTTATGACACAAGCGAACCTCGCTATGCGGAGATGGCCAGAGTCATGGCGCAAACCGGGGATTGGATCACTCCGTGGTTTAACGTCGATGTCCCATTTTGGGGCAAGCCGCCGCTGTCTTTCTGGGCACAGGCACTCTCAATGAAGGTGCTTGGCGTCACTGAATTTGCGGGTCGTTTGCCGTCCTGGCTATGCCTCATCACGACCAACATCCTGCTTTTGACCGCGCTCAAATCGATGCGGGGCATTGGTGTCGCGCTCTGGGCTGCCATCATTTACAGCACCTGTACCCTTGTCTACATCAGCTCTGGCGCGGTACTTACCGACCCGTTCCTCGCGCTTGGCACCACGCTTTCGTTGGTTTCCTTTGCGAGGGTGATAGATAGCGGCGAACGCCCCGTAGTCGGGTCAGTCGGCCAACAACCGAGCAGCTCGGGAAATCGGCGAAATGCCGACATTCGGTGGTGGCAATATGGATTCTTCTTGGGGCTAACGATCGGTCTCTTGGCGAAGGGCCCTTTGGCCGCACTCATAATCTTTGCCCCGATCACAGTGTGGTGGTGGCTGACGCGAAAGGCGACGTCTCTTACCGCGCTGTTGCCATGGCGAAACGGGCTGTTGCTAACGGCTCTCTTGACTCTCCCCTGGTATGTCGCGGCAGAGATCAAAACACCGGGTTTTCTTGACTACTTCATCGTAGGCGAGCACTTTCGGCGGTTTTTAGCTCCAGGATGGGCCGGTGACCTCTATGGGAGTGCTCATAGGAGAACCTATGGAATGATATGGGTCTATTGGATACAGGCCTCGTTTCCTTGGGGGCTATTAGCACTGGCCGCCCTGGGGGGTGCGGTTTTTAGCCCGAAGTTGCGGTCGGCGGCGCAAGCTGTCTACGGAGATCCACTATTCTTTTACTGGGTGACTGCCGCACTGTTCACCCCCGTTTTCTTTACCTTCTCTGCCAATATCCTTTGGACTTATGTGCTTCCGTCCCTTGCCGGCTTTAGCATCCTGGCCGCGATGCTCGCGCAGGAAGTGAGAGCTCGATATTCGATACCCAGGGTCAAACTGATTACAGCGGCGGCGCTGGTTCCCCTGGTGGTTCTGGCAGGAAGTTTGGTGGTGTGGATTAATCCAGATCTGCGCAACACCGAACGGGAGCTCGTGCGATACGTAATGCGTCAGCCGGGGCCTTCGAGCCCCCTGTTCTACCTTTCGGAGCTGCCCTTTTCGGCCCGGTTCTATTCGTCAGGACGAGCTAGGGCGATAAAAGAAGCAGAGCTTCAACAGATCGCACGACAGGACAAAACCTTCTATTTGGCAGCTCCTAAAACGGAGCCGGAGGCTGTTTACGTGGTTTCGGGAAAGAGATTGACCCCGGTGTTTTCAAACAGGCGGTATAACTTATGGAAGGTGTCTAAGGCCAATTCCCCATTAGTGGCCGTGCGGAGCGATCCAAACTGACCAGTGGTCCATGCGAGACGATCCCAGAAGTTCGGATCGCCTGCGGGCGATAAGGGCGCTCGCCGCGCGGCCGGTATCCACAATCCTTCTATTGGGCGGGGGCAGCCATTGCCCTGAGTGCGTCGCCTAAAACGCCGACTGTATCACTCCACTCCGCCCTGCAAGGGGTGCGCTTCGCCGGGTACTCACCCGGTCCCTCCGGTTCACTTCTTTCTCCTGCGGGCTGCGGCTTCCGTTCCCGCCCCTTTCCGTTCGTCCTTCCTTGATCCAGCGCGGCAAGGCGACGAACTCACGGCAACGGTGGCACTCCGGGCCCGACGTAGTACTGCGGACACCGCAAGACCTACAGAAGGCTCGGAATCTTCGGCCCCGGTAGCCGGTTAAACCCCGAAAGGAGAAAGCACCATGGAAAACCAAACCGCCGCGCTGAGCTATGACAGCATGAACGCGATGCCTGCCCTGTATGTGCGTGGCCCGAGCGGTCGCTACAAGC
Source organism: Burkholderiaceae bacterium (assembly GCA_050252075.1). GTDB lineage: Bacteria > Pseudomonadota > Gammaproteobacteria > Burkholderiales > Burkholderiaceae_B > JAAYGT01. The sequence continues at coordinate 3,564 of JBFWLP010000148.1, forward strand.
TGGCCAGCGATGACGAAATTCTTGCCGCTGGCCGCATGGCCGCAGAGAGCCTGCTGCCGCAGTCACAGCCGGTCGATAACCCGACTAAGGTACGGAGGTTCTTCCAATCCAAGCTGGCCGGCCTGGGGCATGAGTGCGCAGCCTTCCTGTATCTGGATAGCAGGTTTAAGCCCATCCAGTACATAGAGCAGGGTATGGGTACGATCAATCAGGCAAGCGTCTATCCGCGCGAGATCGTGAAAACTGCATTACGTCTGAATGCCGCCGCACTCATCATGTCGCACAACCACCCATCGGGTTCCACCGAGCCGAGCACCGCCGACCTGAATCTGACTCAGCATCTCAACAAAGCACTGGCGCTGATTGATGTACGGCTACTGGACCATATCATCGTGACGGCGGCGGATACGATGTCACTGGCAGAGCGCGGGCAGATGTGACGGCCCGAAAATCGGGCAGGGCGTTCCGCCCTGCCTGGTCGCAGACTTGGATCGTTGACCCATCTAACCTGACTTACCTGTTTCTGTCTGAAGCCACGCCAAGGCTTGTCTACTGGGCCTCACGGTGGCGTTCTCAGGTAGGTTCAACAGCTGGCCATGCCATTGACGGTATTCCGAGTGCCGAAGGCTTTGATGCACGGTAACGGTGTAATCGTCCGCTTGAACGGTGATCCAGCCGAGATCGAACAGGGTAGCCAAACCGAATCATGCCCTTTTGGTCGGAACACGCCTGTATTGATCGTCGCGTCAGAGATATCAAACATCTCCCGCAGCTCCGCCCGACTTTAGATTTCACCCAGCGTAAGTATGTCAGACGTCCTGACTGTCTCCGACTGCGCTTCCTGCAGCATGGTTACCCCTAATCTCTTCATTCGTTGGCCTTATTGTAGGCAGCGATTCCCCAGGGTGCGGATGTCGCTCTCGGCGGGCTTTCCGGTGGGGTAATGCAAGCGTTTCCGGGCGTGTCCCTCCGCCTGACGGCTGCGGGCCAGGCTATCGTGCTTCGCATCAAGCCGCCTGAGGCGTCTTGCCCCTACGGGCTTCCATCCCTCACGTCTCCGCGCCTACCGGCGCTGCGCGCTGCGCTTGCCCTGGTCCGCTGGCCAGTAAGAGCCGCGCCGAACGCGGCTGGGGGCGCTCGCCGCGCGGCTGCCGTGCGGGGTCATCGCTCGGGCGGGCCGCTGTTCCGTCTTCCGTGAGTTCCGTCGCTAAAACCGCCGACTGTATCACTGCGCTTCTCCCTACAAGGGGTTCGCTTCGCCGGGTACTCACCCGGTCCCTCCGCTTCGCTTCGGGCTGCGGCTTCCGTTCCCGCCCCTTTCCGGTCGGCGCTACATGATCCAGATCGGCACGGCGACGGAACTCACGGAAGACGGCGGCAAGACCGGAGAGCCAGCGTAAACCCCACACGGCGGATTTACGTTCC
>JBFWLP010000149.1:0-4948 GCA_050252075.1 Burkholderiaceae bacterium
CGGTATAGCCCGCCCCCTTGATAAAAGCCTTGCGTAGAAACAGCGAAAACTCGATGTCCCCATAGTTCGTCAGGCCTTTTTTCAGGCCCGTTGGTTTTTCATTGTTTGGCATGATGAGTCGTCCTTGAGTGGTTGGGGCCGCGTTGCCCCCGCGCCTGCCCTGACCGCTTCACCGCAAGGCGCCGAATGGAACGCATCTTATATTGGAGTGGGAAACCGGTGCAACTATTTTCGCCAATATTATTGATAATTTTTTTATAAAACTTGTTGACAATAATATTGCTCGTGCTTAGCATGCCAAAACGTTGCGTCGTTGCGGCAGCCTTCCGCCCGGCGATGCCTCTGACCCCAAAAAACAACCTCAGGAGACCGAGATGCAGCGATTCCTACGCAAATCCGCATTTTTTGCCGCTTTAGCCCTTGCCGTTCCCTTCGCAGTTCACGCCCAGCAATACAGCCCCGGCAACGAAATTACGGTATTGCAAGGCTTCAAGCCCGGCGGCGGCAGCGATGCGCTGGCCCAGCTGGTGCAACCTTATCTGGCCAAAGAGCTGGGAGCGAACTTTGTTAACCGCTACATTCCCGGCGCCACCGGCGCCATCGCCTGGACGCAGCTGGCGCAGCAAACCAAACCCGATGGATTGACGATTTCCATCACCAATACGCCCATGCTCATGACCAACTACATCATGAACGACGCGATCAAGTATTCCATCGACGAAATCACACCGCTGGCCAACGTCGTGACCGATCCGGGCGTTATCGTGGTGTCGAAAGACAGCCCGTACAAAACCATCAAAGACCTGCTCGATGCCGCCAAAGCCAACCCCGGCAAGATCACGATCGGTAACTCGGGTATCGGCGGCGACGACTTCTTCTCGGTCATCATGATTGAAAAAGCCTCGGGCCTGAAGTTCCAGCAAATTCCGTTCGCCGGCGATGGTCCTTCCTGGGCGGCCGCCATGGCCAACAAGATCAGCGCCTCGGCAAACAACCTGGGCATTACCTACCCGCAAATCAAGGAAGGCAACCTGCGTGCACTGGTGGTCTTCACCGAAGAGCGTGTTCCCGAACTACCTGACGTTCCCACCATGCGTGAAGTGGGCATCGATGTCGTTGCCGGATCCTCGCGCGGCTACTCGGCCCCCAAAGGCATGCCTGAAGAAGCCCAGAAGCAGTTCATTGAAGCCATGAACCGGGTAATCGCCAACCCCGACTTCAAGAGCGATGCCGCCAAGCGCGCCATGAATATCGACTACAAGGCAGGCGACGCCTATGCCAAGTACCTGAAAGATCAGGCAGTCGTGTTCAACGGCATCTGGAACGACATCAAAGACACCATCAAGAAATAATTCCAGCGCAACAGCCCCGCTTACAACAATAAATCGCGGGGCTCTCTTTTCGCCCAGGAAAGGACTTCCCCGTGAATAGCACCCTTATTGTTGGCGTTGCGAGCATCGCGCTCGCGCTTCTTTTTCGTGCCGAATCCAGCGAGCTGCCCGCCGCCGCGTTGCGTCTGCCTTCCCTGCTGATCTGGGTTGTCGTTGGTTTGTCCGTACTGATGATTGCCGAAGAACTGATCAAGCGCCGAAAGGCACGTGCCGGCAACCCCGTCGATGACGACGACGAGCCGCTGCCCCCGATCAACTGGCCTGCGCTGCTGATGTTCGGGGCGGCGATCATCGTGTACATCGCATTGGTTCCCATCGCGGGCTATCTGGTCGTAACTCCTGTATTCCTGATTGGTGGAATGATTGTCAGCAAAACCCTGTCGCCGATCAAAGCCGTCGTCGTGGGTGGCCTGACCACCGCCGTCATTGGCGGCATTTTCATCTGGATGCTGCAATTGCCCATCCCCCTCTTTCCCGGCCAGCTCTGAACGTATCAGGACACCACATGGATAACACCTTCATTCTTGTCGGCCTGATGAACGCGTTCACGCCGACCAATTTATTCTTCATTTTTCTGGGTAGCGCGATTGGCATTGTCGTCGGTGCGCTGCCCGGCCTGTCAGCCACCATGGCGCTGGCCTTGCTGTTGCCCATCACGTTTCCGCTCCCGCCGGAAACCGGCCTCTGTATGCTGGCCGCCCTTTATGTCTCGGCCATGTATGGTGGCTCCATCGCCGCCATTTTGCTGCGCACACCCGGCACGCCGGCGGCGGCGGCAACCGTGGTCGACGGCTTTCCCATGGGTGCACGCGGAGAAGCAGGTCGTGCCCTTGGCATCTCGCTCGCAGCCTCAATGGTGGGCGGCATCATCAGCGGCATCGGCCTGCTGCTGGCTGCGCCGTTGCTCGGTGAACTGGTGTTGCTGTTCGGACCGGTTGAATTGTTTGCCATCGCGGTGTTGGGAATCACCATGATCGGCACCCTCAGCAAGGGTTCCCCGTTCAAAGGGTTGTTGTCCGGCATACTGGGCCTGCTGCTGGCGACGGTGGGCATGGACGGCACCACCGGAACAGCGCGCTTTACCTTCGATAACATCAACCTGTATTCCGGGATCCCCTACACGGCGGCACTGATCGGTTTGTTTTCCATTCCGCAGGCACTGGTTCTGGCGGAACAGGCCGGCGTAACCGAAAAAATTGCCAACCGCATCAAAGACCGCATTTTGCCCCGGTTGAACGAATTCATGCAGCTCATGCCCAACATGCTGCGCTCATCGGTCATCGGGTTGGTCACGGGTGTCATTCCCGGCGCCGGCGGCGACACCGCCAGCTGGTTTGCCTATAACGAAGCCAAGCGCTTTGCCAAAGACAAGTCTCAGTTCGGCAAGGGTGATCCTGCCGGCGTTGCCGCCCCCGAAGCGGCCAACAATGCCGTCGTGGGGGGTGCACTGGTGCCCACTATTGCGCTGGGCATTCCCGGCAGCTCATCGGCGGCCGTATTGCTAGGCGGCCTGATGGTGCACGGCATTCTTCCCGGCCCTACCTTGCTGACCGAATACGGCGATGTCACCTACACGCTGATCTGGGGCATCATTCTGTCGAACATTCCCATGTTTGTGCTGGGCCTGGCTCTCATGCGCGGGTGCATTTATGTCACCCTGGTACCCAAAATGGTCGTCGCGCTGGTCATTGTGTCGCTTGCCGTGATCGGCTCGTTTGCCGTCAACAACAATATGTTCGATGTCTGGCTCATGGCCGGCTTCGGCCTGCTGGGCTACCTGTTCGACCGGGCAAGGATTCCATCGGCGCCCATGGTCATCGGCCTGGTGCTAGGCATGTTGCTCGATTCCAGCCTGAACCAGTCCTTGCTCATGGGCTTTGGCAGCTGGGGAGTGTTCCTGGACAGCCCCATTGCGTTCGGCTTGTTGATTCTTGCACTGCTGTCTATGCTCCAGGCTACACCGCTGTTTCGCATACTGTTTCGCAAAGGCAAGAAGCAGCCCGGCGGCGCATCGCTCTGATAAACTACGAAGGTAACCGGCATGAATGCTCCTGAACTCTTCACCTTGGCCAACCCCAGCAAAACCACCCCTGCGACAACACCTCGTGCCGCACGCGCTACGCGTGACCGCGACGTTGAGCCTTTGGTGCGCCAGGTGGTAGAGGCACTGGAAGAAGACATCGTGTTTGGCTACCTGCACCCCCGGGAACGGCTGGTGGAAGACGACCTGCGCGAACGCTTTGGCCTGAAGCGTCACGTCGTGCGGCAGGTGCTGGCCGAACTCGAGCAAATGGGGCTGATCGAACGCAAGAAGAATATCGGTGCCTGCGTAAAGTCCTACACCATCAAGGAAGTCGTCGACCTGTACATTACCCGGGAAATTCTGGAAACCAGTTGTGTACATCACATTCCTTTTCCGGTGCCCCAGGACAAACTCGACGAGCTCACCGCCCTTCAGGGCAACCACGACCAGGCCGTTGCAACCTCCGACCTGCGCAGCGCCTTTCGTGCAAACATTGCCTTTCACAATGCCATGTTCGCCCTGTCGGGCAACGCCATGCTGACCGAACTGATCGAACTGGCAGCACAGCGTGCGCACACCATACGTTCGTTGTCCATGGTGTATCCGCACCTGCTCGAAAAAGCGCGCCGCGACCACTGGGGCATGATCGAGGCCTTGCGCGACGGCGACCGGGCCCGGCTGGCCGACTTGTGCCGCGACCATCTTATTCCCTCGCGAAACGCCTATATCGAACAGCAGGCACGCCGCGTGGGCAAGTCCCTTGAAGACGCGCTGGCCGAACTCGACAAACGCTGATTCACCCTTCACCCTTTCTTACGTTGACTGCCATGCACGACCTACTGCAGATCGGGACGTTCCCGACGCTTGCCCAAAACCTCGTTGAACGCGAGTTCCGTTGCTTCACGCTGGAACAGATAGACGCCGACCCCGCCCTGCGGGAGCAAGTGCGCGCCATTGTGACGCGCGGCAACTACGCCGTACCGCGCGACATCATCGACCGCCTTCCCCGGCTGGGTGTCATTTCCTCGATGGGGGTGGGCTACGACCTCATCGACGTGAAAGCCGCCCAAGAGCGCGGCGTCCACGTAACCAACACACCCGACGTGCTGAACGACGCCGTAGCGGAACTGTGCATCGGCCTGCTGTTTTCGATCATGCGTCAACTGCCGCAGGCCGACCGGTTCGTACGCAACGGCGACTGGAAAAAAGGCCTGTTCCCGCTGACGACTACCCTGGCCGGCAAACGGGTGGGGATCGTCGGTCTGGGCCGCATCGGCAAAGGCATTGCGCGCCGGCTCGAACCCTTCGGTGTGTCGATCGCCTACCACGGCAGAACCGACCAGCAACTGCACTGGACCTACCATCCCGAGCTGATCACCCTGGCACGCGACGTCGATGTACTGATTCTGATCGCCCCCGGCGGCGCAGCTACCCGACAGATCATCAACGCGTCCGTGCTCGACGCGCTCGGTCCCAACGGTTTCCTGATCAACGTTGCCCGGGGCTCGCTGGTAGACGAGTCGGCCTTGCTGGC
>JBFWLP010000150.1:0-4927 GCA_050252075.1 Burkholderiaceae bacterium
GGTGGCCGAGCCCGGTGCCAGCGCCTCCATCGTGGTCACCGACACCCCGGCGGTCTTGCGCCGTATCGCCGGGTATCTGGAAACCGAAAACCGAGGCCTGACACGGCGGGTTCGCCTGGTGTTCGAGGAAATCACACTGGCCACCGAGAACACAGCGGAAGCAGGTATCGACTGGAATGTCGTATTCACCGGCAGCCGCGTCGCCGCCTCGCTGGCTTCGCCCGCCGCCCTGGCGGCCGAGGCGGGCAGCCTGGGGTTGGGCATCAGCGAGGGTCCGTTCAAAGGGTCGGAAGCCATTATCAAAGCCCTGGGCAGGGTGGGGAAAATCGTGCGTCACAGCCGCATGCCGGTGCTCACACTGAACCGGCGCCCCGTCACACACGCGGTGCGAACCACGTTCTCCTACATCGACAAGATCGAATCCACCCCCGTCGGGGTGGCCGGTGCCCTGGCATTGCCTGCCGTGTCGGTGAGCCAGAAAGAGGAAACAGTGGGATCCCTGATCACCTTGTTGCCCGATGCCCAGGAAAACGGCGACATTCTTTTATCACTGGCTTACGACAACACGGTGGCCCAGCCGCTCAAGTCCGTAACGTTCGGCGACAGGGCCCATCCCTTGCAGCTGCAGCAAATCACCATCGACGGCAACGGTACGGTACAGCAAGTGCTGCTGCATGCCGGGCAGCCCATGCTCATTTCCGGTTTCGATCGCCGCCAGCATGACTCCTCGTCCAGGCGCTTGAATCCCGGGGTGCCGCTGGCGCTGGGCGGCAGTGACCGGGCAGTGTCCCAAACCCTGACCACCGTCATGATCGTGACGGCACAGATGGAAGAAGGGGCCTAGGAGGGCGTATGCGCGAAGCCAGAGTCGTGACCATCGATGCCGTGCGCCTGATGCTGGGGCTGGACTGGTTCGCCCTGATCGGCCGGTACAGCACCCGCGCCGTGCGCCGCCTGGCCCGGCAGCAGCATGCCACCCATACGGTGGTGGCCGGTGTGCCCGAGGCCGCCGTCGGCGTGGTGGCCGTTGCCTCGGGCACGGGCGATCGCCGGCCATTGCATAGTGCCGCCCAGGCGTTTGCCGGCCTGTATCCTGATGGTACGGTCGCCATGGCCGCTGAACTGCCGGACCACGGTGTCTGGTGGGTGGCCTCGCATGAGGGCGTTGTGATCGCCCGTACCGACGTTGTGCTGGTATCGAACGATCAGGCCGAAGCGGCAATGGCGCAGCTGGCGGCCGCTTATCCGGACCTGCGGGTGCTCGCCGGGGATGAGCAGCCCGATTGGCGGGCCCTGGCAACGGCATGTTCTGCGGCAACGGCACTGGTGGCCGTGCCGCGCAGGCTGGGGGGGTGGCCGGGGCGGGCGGCTTTAGCCACCGTGGCGGTGCTGTTGCTGGCCGTTGGATGGCCCGATCGCCTTCCCCGGCAAACCGGCGCGTCGGTGCCCACCCCGTCGTTGCCTGCCCATGATCTATGGCGGGCAGCCACCGCGCGTGCGGTGCAGCCCCTGGGTGTGCATGGTGCAGGCGGGCTGCGGGACCTTACCCGTGCACTGTATGCCATGCCCGCCCGGGTGGCAGGCTGGGGCTTGGCCGATGTCACGTGCACTGCGGCACGCCCGCAATGGAACTGCGTATCCCGGTTCGTGCGCGGTGAGCCGCGGGCCGATAACGCCGCCTTGCGGCGGGGTCTGGGGCAGGGTGCGCAACTGGCTTTCCCGACGCTGGAAACCGCGCACTGGACATGGTCGGTTCCGGTGCGCGTTACCCCGCTGGAGCAGGCGGGCCTTCGTTCCCCGCAGTACACCAGTGAACACTGGTTCAGTGAAATGCAGGCCATACAGCCGGCCTTTGTGCAGGCCGTCGTGGGTGAGAAACGCGCCATTCCCGTCACAGAGCCTCGCACGCAAGAAGGTCGCGCAATTGCCCGACCCGCAGGCATTCCCGTGTATTCGCAACGTGCGCTGACGCTTTCCGGGCCGTTGCGCTCGCTGCCGCTGATCCATCCGCTGGCGGCTCCGGTGGCGTGGGAATCCCTGGTGCTGAAGGTTCATGCCGTGGCCACGCCGCATCTCAAACACAGTGCCTTGATGGTTTCTTTGGCAGGAGCGCTTTATGAAGTTGCCCTTGATTGATCGCATGGTCCGGCAAGCAATTTTTCTGTTTGCGGCGTTCTGGGCCGGGCTGATGCCCTTGCCCGCCGGGGCCGCCGGGCCGCCGCCGGCATGGGCGGCACCCGACGGATCGCCCCGGCATGCGCCGGTTCAGCAATCCGACATGGCGGTGTGGGAACTGATGCGCCTGGATACCCGGCTGGCGCTGGTGGAACTGCGCAAACGCGTGCGCGCTCAGGAGCGGGCCGGCGAAGCGGCCGGTAGTGTCGCCTTGAACCAGTCGGGCGATGTTCGTCTGGTTGCCATTTATGGTGTGGGAAAACGTTTGCTGGCACACCTTGTCATTGGCACGCATCCGGTGGTGTTCGTGCACGGTAAAGCCACCCCGGTCGAAAACGGCTCGCCCGATCAGGGCTATCGTCTGCAGGGAATATCAGGTGCCTGTGTGCGCTTGGTTCGCCGAGAGCAGGGGTACACCGCATGCCTTTCGTCCACGCAGGAACCGGGGTAGCCGCCATGTCATTGCTGCCTGCCTCACGGCGTCCCAGCCCGTTTGCCTCCCCTGTGGGGGTGGCCCAGGCCCCGGTGCCTTTTCTTGCGCAACAGGCCCCCTGGCTGAACAATCCCGACGATATTGCGGCGCTCACCCCGGCTTTTTTGATGGCACTGAGCGAGCCGCTGCACGTTCAGGCGCTGGCTGACCGCATGATTCCGGTGCTCTTTGCGGACCAGTCGGCGGCCGTGTTTGCATTGCCCGACTACATTGCCGGCGATCAGGCCGACGCGCTCATCGACCGTCTGCGCCAGTCGGGTTACCGGCTGGCTTCTCCCTCGCGTTATGCACTCAGCCCCGCATTGTTGCTGGCCATTGCGCGCGGCGAGCCGGGAACCCGCCGTGCGGGTGCCTTACCAGCCGGCGGCACACAGGCAACCACACAATCACGGCCCTCGCGCACGGCCCTTGCCGATGCGTTCCACGACATCGTGCAGTGGGGGGCGGCACACCATGCCAGCGATATTCATCTGAACGTTCACCTGCTGCGCAGCGAATCGGAAGTGCGCTTCACCGTGGCCGGGCAGTATGTGGCGCCCGATCGTTTCCGGGGTATGCCCACGTCCATGCTCATGGAAATGCTGTCCGTGGCCTGGATGGATATTCGTGGCGGGAACGGCGCCTTGTTCGATCCACGGTCCGAGCAGCAGGGCAGCCTGTTGCATCAGGTGGCGGGCGAACAGGTCTTGTTGCGCTGGTCATCCCTGGCGGCCGATGCCGGCCCCAGCGTGTGCTTGCGCGTGCTGCATCGCCCTGCGGCGGCGGCTTTGCCGGCGCTGGCCGAGCTGGGGTATTTGCCCGACCAGCTGCAGGCCTTTGACCGCATCATGCGTGCCGACAGCGGTGCTCTGGTGTTTGCCGGAACCGTGGGGTCGGGCAAGTCGACCACGCTGGCGTCGCTGATTGCATCGTTGCCGTCCACCCGCAAGGTGATCACGCTGGAGGATCCCGTGGAATATGCCATAGCGGGGGCGATCCAGAACACGGTCACCCGCCATCTGGACGAAACGGCGCACGACGTTTTTGCCGCCAAATTGCGCGCCCTGAAGCGCTCGGGCATGACCGATGTGCTGCTGGGAGAAATCCGCGACATCGAAACCGGGCGGGCCTTCATGGATCTGGCCGGCTCGGGCGTTACGGTATACACGACCGTTCACGCACCCTCGGTACGCCATGTTGCGGCCCGTCTGGCCTCGGATTTCATTGGGGTATCGCCCGACTTTCTGGCGACTCCCGGGGTGCTGCGGCTGCTGGTGTACCAGGCGCTGCTGCCCAAAGTGTGCCGGCAATGCGCCTTGTCGCCGTCCCAATGGTTGCGGTCGGCATCGTGCGGTGGCAACAGCACGGCATGGCTCACCCGCCTTGAATCACTGTATGAAAGGTGCAGCGACAGTCTGCGTTTTCGCAACCCCCTGGGTTGCGCGGCGTGCAACGGTGCCGGCTTGCCGGCGCTGTTCGGCTACGCCGGCCGCACCGTGGCTGCCGAGTTGCTGGAACCCGGGCTGGGTCTGCATGCCGACCGTACGGCCATGGACAGTGCCGTGCGCAAGGCGTTTGAGGGCCTGATCGATGCCCGCGATATCGAGACCCGCTTTCATGCGTTTGAAACGGAAAGCTTGCGTCGCGCCCGGTCGGCGGCAGCGTTGCCGCCGGCGTCGTACCGCCTGCAGGAGACGGCATGAACGGATCATCGCTACGCTATCACTGGGATGCCTGCCGGTTTGCGCCGCAGCGCGGCGATTACTACGCCTATCTGGCCGGAGTGCTTCACGGTACGCAAGGCACCCTGACACTCAAAGATATTTTTCGCAACGACGCCGCGCGTTACGGGCGGCATACCGTGCGTGGCCGGCTGTCGCGCGAGTGGCTGCAGCGTTATCAGCGCTGCGGCGGCGACCTTTACATGACCTGGTCAGGATGCTTTCCGGTGGATGAGCTGGGGGTGCTGCGCAGCGCCCAGTCGCAGGGCAATCAGGCAGTGTTGCAAACCCTGCAGCAACTGGCGCACACGCTGGGTTTGCTGGCCCGGCTCAATGGTGTGCTGGTGTCCACACTGGGTGCCGCCGTGGCGGGCCTTTTGCTGGTGCTGCTGGTGCTGGCGGCGCTGCCGGCATTCACCGTTCCGCGCCTGCTGGCCACGTTTGCCGATGTGCCCCCCGCCTATTTCGGGTCGCTGACGCAGCGGCTCAGTGCCTTTTCTGCAGGCCTGCAACGCTACGGTCCGGCCGCACTGGTTGCTGGCGCGGCGGCGCTGGGCTG
>JBFWLP010000151.1:0-4906 GCA_050252075.1 Burkholderiaceae bacterium
CAGGTGAGGCATCAGGAAAGATTGAGCAAGCTCTTGCTCAAATAGCGGAAACAACCGAGCTGCAGCTGAAAATCCAGGCTCAGGTGTCCAAGTTGGGCTATCCGTTTTTGCTGATCGGATGCGGGATTGGCATTTTCTTTTTCTACATGATCGTTGTTCTGCCGAATATTGGTCGGGCATTGGGCACGAAAACGCCAAGCCCGATGATGCAATTGTCGGCATGGCTCAGTCAGCTAGCCGCAAACCATGGCTTAGTCATTCTGGGAGTGGCTGCGATCGGCGCTGTTATGTTGATCAGCTGGATAAGGTCGGCTGAGGCTCGCACCACTATTCTGAATTGGAGCATGGCGGTGCCGGGGCTTCGTACTGCGCTTAGAGATCTGTACTTTGGCATTTGGGCGAATTACATGGCAATGATGGCTGCAGCAGGCATTTCTACCACGCACGGCTTGCGGCTGACCCAGCCAATTCTGCCCGAAGCTATGCAGGAGAGCGTTCAGCAGTTCTTACATGACCTGGAGGTCAATCATCGTTCCATGAGCGAGGCAGCAGATCCAAGCTTGCAGACCGATGACCGGGCAAAGTGGTGGCCGTTCTATATCGGGCAGGCCTTCTTGATGGCTGATTCGACTGGTCGCGTTGATGCGGCTTTACTAAAGGTCGCACCATCGCTCATCAAGGAGGGAAGCCAGCTTCTGGCTGCTGTTCTGAAAGGCTTTTGGGTAGTGTCGATCTTCATCACCGCCATTGTGGCGGTCGCCCCGCTAATTGCGTACTACTGGGAGCTTGGTCAAGCTTTCAACCACTCAGGACTCTAAAAATGCTGGAAAGATTCAAACGCAAAGCGGCTACGCATCGATCCAAGCCCGCTCATAGAGGATACGAAGTCTTGTCAGCGGTGGAAAATGACCGCCTCGACTCCCTCCGATCGCGGAAGGTTTTGTTGGTTGGGGAGCCAGTCTTTACCTCACTAATGGCTTCCACGCATCCAAGCAATTTCGTCCCTCAACCCACCCGAGATGGCGCAGGGTTTGTTCGCACACTCGTTGCTAAAAGCAGCCCAAAAATACACGTTGCTGTCGATGAACGTCTATTTCAACTCTCCAAGCATCGTTTTGCCCTCGCCCTTGACGGTTATCTATCCTGGGGTTTTTCGCAACGCGACCCGGGAACGCTCATCCTGCTCGGAGGCGGAGCTAGCGCGGATTCTGGTACCAACGTGGATGTTTTGGTGTTCCAAGGCGGCGTCATTCAAGAAGTCAACGAAAAGCATCTACCTAACCCTGATTCGTCCAGCTTTGTTGATGCCTTAGAGAACATGATTGCTACGCTGCGAAACAGCCATCCAACCGCTCGCATTGTGCAGGCTGCGCCACTGCCTGACTGGGGCCTGCCTGATGTGATGTATATCGGGCAAGCCCCGCTTCGGCGAATCTCTTTTCGGCCATTAGTGCGCTCATATGCGAAGGGACGAGCGTACTGGATGCCGGCAGGAATTGCGGCAGCGGGAATTGTCGTTTACGGCGGGATGCTGACGGTCGGATGGAGTGGTTACAACCATGCTCAGTCCGAGTATGAATCGGCAATTACAGACGCTGCAATCCGAGACGTTGGCGGGATCGACACTAATTTTCTCGATGTCATGAACGCAAGACGATTTTTCATGGAGCAACCGCGCCGTCAGGTGCGGCTCACTCAAGAGGCCATTAGGGTCGTTCGAGGTATTGGTGTCGTACCCGAAGTGCAAATCGTGGAGTTGAAGCTCCCCGCGCCCGCGCTTGATGGCCCCCGCTCCAATGGAAATACATTGATTTCTCCAGAGCATGTACGGCAAAGGCACCAGATCATGCCAGACCGTACGCCGGACGTCTGGATGTCCATCTCGGTACCGCGCCAAAGGGACACGGCCATTCTGCAGGCAAAGGATGTTATGACCGCTATCGCAAACAACACGGGCATGTCGCTACGGCTTTCGCATCAGGGCTGGAGAGAAGACGCCGGGGCGACCGGAGGTGGCCCCAGGCGGGTCTTCAACATAGAGGGATTCATCCATGATTAGCCACCAGTTTCGGCGCGCACCATTTCTAGCGGCGGTGGTATTCGTGCTGCTGCTGCTCATCAATGGATGGGATGCAGTGTCGGTTCTCCGAGCTAAAGCGACTGCCCAAGAAAGCGTTACGGAAGGCGTATATCAATGGCGTCAAAGTTATATGGCGCTCAGAGAAGTCTTGGGTAAATGGGAACAGGCTTATCGGCGCGATGACTCTGTTCAAGACTTGATCTCACTGTACGCAATGATTGGCCTGGATCGGTATGGCTTGAAAACCAATGCGGATAACGTCGTTCTCAACACGGTTGATCCGATTGTCCAGAACAACCTGCATATTGGCCTGACGAAAATTTGTCTCGTTTCGACTCGCGGCGCTGACCACGATTCACTCCTGGTCGAAGCCCACGATTACGAGACGCTTTTCCGGGGCTTAAGTCAGCTGGCCGATCAGCCCGATATTCATATCGGAAAGATCAGCATCAAGGGCGATTCATCGCTTGCGACGGCCAACCTGGGCGATTTCTGCATTTTGCTGCGTACGAGCCAATCCTGATGGAGTACCTATGGCTGTTCAATCATCAAAGAAACTTGCCTCGGGCATAACGGCTCGGACGGTTTATATCGGAGCCATGGCGGTGTTGCTAACTACTTGGTGGATCACTGATCACATCACTTCCAGGATGCGGCATCTTCCGGTCAAGATGGCACCGAAGGTCAACCACCAGGGTGACCTGGTTGACCCTAAAAGTTTCTACCCAGTTTGGGTCAAACAAGCGGTTGCCTTGAAGCCCGTTGATACTGATATGAATGTCGACACGTTTTTCCGGAAAAGAGAGCAGCCCAAACCAGCTGAGCCCTTACCTTCTCCTAAACCGGAACCGGACTATGTTGCCTTGTTCGCTCAGCAAGTCCGCATAGACGGCATTACTGACAACGGGATTTTCTTGAATGGCGCCTTCGTGAGGCTCGGTTCCGAGCTGCAGTCATTGTCAGTACAGCGACCCAACGGCGCCTCTGTGGTGCCAGTATTGGCTGCCATTTCAATGCGATTTGTTGAGTTCCGTATTGGTGATCAATCCTTGCGAATCCCCTATAGGGAGCCGACGTAATGGATTGGTTGGATACCCTGCGATACGACTACCCTCGTCTGTTCCGGGTTGTCGTTATCGTCATATTGTTGATCATGCTGGCTGGTGGCTTCATGATGATTCCCGATGGTTCCATGGCGCGCGCTATCGGCATCACGGATGTGCAACAACGGGTCTCAGCTACGGTAAATGGTATTTACTGGTCAACTCGTGCGCTGGCGCATCAAGACGGCCCGGAACAACACGTTCAGCTTTACGGAAACATCGAGGGCATCGATGAGAGCAAAAAGCTCGTTGTCTCGATCCCCGTGAACGACCAATTTCAGCAACGAAGTTTCCAGTTGGCCAACACTGAGATTGTTGACGTCTATGGTGCCGTCCACACCGTCGGGGCCCTTCGACAGGAAACGGCTCGTTTCGATGTGTACGACGGGAACAATGTCGTTGTATGGATCCGAGGCACCCCGCTCAATGTCCGGCTGATCGAGGCCGGTGTCGCCCGCCCTGCCCCTAAACCCCCTTCAAATATCTTTGACCGGGCATTTGCCGCTTACTACTGGCGCCTGGCCAAAGCTCAATAGCAGCATCCCCCCATCCTTGGAGAGAACCATGAAATTCAGCAAACTGCTTGCTGCGACGGCTGTCGCCCTTATCGTTGCCCTTCCCGCTGTTGCAAGTAACTGGATGTGGGAAACGGGCCAACAATCTATCAATGGATCGATCACAGTGCGTTCTGCGAACGGCGGTGGCTCACAAAATGTCGTACAGAATCCGACCGGCGCAGTCGCCAAGGTCGATCAAAGTGCAGTCACCCAGCCCCCCACCATCATCGTGCAACAGACGGGCGGCGGCGATTGCTATCTTGTCTTCTTTAACGTGGGTGCGACCCCTCGCATGTTGATGGGCAACGGGATTTTCGAGGGCAGCACGTTTACCGGCATGCTCTACGGAACCAAGACTGCTGGCTACTTCCGCGAATGCGGCACGGATGCCTCGTGCGCGTGGAACTACGCCGCCTACAACGTCTACGGCAACTACTACAACATCGTTTCTGTCGTGGGCCTCCCTATCACTCGAAAGGAAGCGGTAGCTTGTTTATAGACTCTAGGCCCTGGACCCTAGACCCTGGGGTGCAGGGGCAAAGCCCCTGCTTTTCGTAAAAGAGAAATGGAACAAATACAACCCACAGACCAGGAGCGAAAGGACTATTCCCTTACGCTTCGCAACAGCGTTGAACTTGGTCTTGGTAGAGAAGACCCGCTGATCAAGACATCGGCAATGGTGTTCAAGAAGTATCCGCACCACCTTGTGCTGATACAGGCCGGGGGGTTCCTCCATGCGTATGGCAAAAGTGCTTACTTCCTGCATAAACTCAAAGGCTATCGGCTTCGGGTCGTTGGGCCGGAAGCCGCACCAAGCATTCGTTGCGGGCTACCGGTGTCGCGCCATCGTCGTTCGCTCTGGTACGTGTTTGCCGATTACAAGGTTCCATACGTCGTCGCCCTGGGTTCTCGCGGCAACTATCAAATCCATGTCTCTCGGGAAGAGACCACCAGCAGTCTGATCGATGAAATTCCCGACACGATAGTCGAGCAGCTGGTCGCTGAGCTATCGCAAACAGATCGTCTACGCACAGCGCGAGCGGCACAGATTCTTCTTCGACCGGAACAGAGCACCTTCCGATTAAAGCAGGCAGTGGACCAGTTGTACGAAGAGACGCACAAGGATTTGAAACGGATGCCCCGTGACTTGCGCGTTTTCGTCGGGC
>JBFWLP010000152.1:0-4867 GCA_050252075.1 Burkholderiaceae bacterium
CAGCTGGCGCGACTTTTCGCCGCCGAAATTTCCCGTGACCTGAATCAGACTGTCGTGGTAGAAAACGTTGCCGGCGCCGGGACGACCCTTGGAACAGAGAAGGTGGCCAATGGCGCTGCCGACGGCTATCAGATCCTGATGAGCACAGCCACGACCACGATCAACGACTCATTGCGCAAGTCGCTGCGCTACAAAACCTCGGACCTGACCCCCGTAATCACCCTCGCAGCCATGCCCATGGTGCTAATGGTCAACACCGAAAGCCCGATCAAAACCGTACAGGATCTTCTGGATCGCGCAAGAAAATCGCCACCCCTCAGCTATGGCTCGGCCGGCCCGGGTTCGGTCGGACAACTGACCATGGAATCATTGCAGCAGAAAGCCGGTATCAAATTGACCCACATCCCTTTCAAGGGTTCGGCACCGTCAGTCAACGCCATGGTCGGGGGGCACGTTGATATCGCGGCCGACACCATTATGCTGGCCAAACCGCTGATCGCCGGCAACCGTGTGCGGGCGATCGCACTGAGCACGCCGACGCGATCCAACGCGCTGCCTGATGTTCCCACAGTTGGCGAGAGCGGCGTACCCGGATTCGCGACAAGCGCATGGTGGGGGATCGCCGTAAAAACAGGCACGCCCGAAGCCATCATCCAGCAGCTGAATACCGCGTTCAAAAAGGCACTGCAAAAACCCGACATTCAAAACAAACTGACGGGGGACGGCTTCCAGATTATCGGCGACAGCCCGGCCGAAGCCCAAAAGTTCTTCAACGAAGACATCGGGATAATGGGCGAGGCAATACGCGCGTCGGGCGTAACCGTTGAATAAACCACTGGCCATACTCGCCGCCTTGCCCCAACTGACCGGAACGCAAGGCGGCCTGCAGGCAGGAATGATTGACTGCGGCGTTGCTTAATACAGGGTTAATACAGGGTTAATACAGGGGCGGCGAGATCACCCAGACCGCCACGGCTTCCTCGTTTCCCGGATTCGCCCACCGAAACGGCTCACGCACAATGCGAAAACTGTCGCCCGGGCCAAGATGAAAGCTTTTTCCACCGATCCACATATCGAGCGAACCCTTGACGATATAGCCCTCCTCTTCGGTGTCGCGCACGGTGGTCTGGGCCAGGCGGGAACGCGGCGCGAATGTGCTCAGGAACATTTCAAACGATCCGCCGATATCCGGTGACAACAGTTCTTCGACCAGACCGTCGGTAACGGTTCCCAGTTGCCTCCGGCCGGGAGCCCGCACGATACGCCCGCGTTCATCGGAAGGAATGTCGTCCTGTAAAAAGAACCATCCCAGCTGCACATCCAGTTCACGGGCGATGTTCTTCAGATCGCCGATGGACGGCTGCGTATGGCCACGCTCCAGCTGGCTCAGGAAACTCACCGAACGGCCCACCGGCTCGGCCAGCTCTGCCAGCGATTTGCCGCGCGCTTTGCGAAGCTTTCTTATTTCACTACCCAGCCGAATGCTTTCTGCGGAATCGGGAGCCGACACGGAAGGAACAGACGCATTTTTGGAGACCATAATGAATGAACGGAAATAATGGGCTATTGTTTTTGGTTACAAAAAGGATACGCGTTTTCCGAAGGAGACACCACCTGAAAAATAAGCGCGATCCGGAACAACAGCATTTTTGTGGGCGATGCTTTTGTCTGTACACTTTACCAATAAAAAATAAAAGAAAGATATTTTTTTTCAGAAAAAAATAATGTAGAATTTTTTGAAAACAATCTAGGGGTGTACGATGCCTGCGCAAGTTCCTTCTCACGCTGATGTTGTGATTATCGGGGGCGGCGTCGTCGGCTGCTCGATTGCCTACCACCTGACCAAGCTGGGCATACGCGACGTTGTCCTGCTTGAACGCAAACAGCTCACGTGTGGCACCACCTGGCACGCTGCGGGTCTGGTCGGCCAACTGCGATCAACGCGCAATCTGACCGAGCTGGCCAAATACACGTCAGACCTGCTTTACGAGCTGGAGCGCGAAACCGGGCAATCCACCGGATTCAAGCAAAACGGCTCTTTCGGCGTGGCGCTGAACCATGAGCGCCTGGAAGAGCTTAAGCGCCAGGCATCGATGGCACGCAATTTCGGCCTTGCCGTCGAGGTGGTGTCACCCCAGGATATTCTGGATCGCTACCCTTATCTGGAAGTCAAGGATGTCGTGGGCGGCGTATTCCTTCCCCGAGACGGGCAATGCAACCCTGTAGACGTCACCGCAGCCTACGCCAAGGGTGCACGCATGGGCGGGGCACGAATCATTGAAGGCGTGACGGTTCAGCGCATCATCAAGGAAGGCGGACGGGCTGTGGGCGTAGTGACGGACCAAGGCGATGTTCGATCGTCCACCGTCGTGATCGCCGCCGGCATGTGGTCCCACGAACTGGGTCGCCAGACCGGTGTCAACCTGCCGCTGCACGCGGCCGAGCATTTTTACGTAGTCACCGATATTCTGGATGGCTTGCCCGGCAACTTGCCCGTGCTGCGAATCCCCGACGAATGGGCGTACTACAAGGAAGATGCAGGCAAGATACTGCTGGGCTGCTTTGAGCCGGTGGCAAAGCCCTGGGGCATGAATGGCATCCACCCCGACTTCAGCTTCGACAGCCTGCCCGAAGATCTTGACCACTTCATGCCTGTGCTGGAAATGGCCGCCAAACGCATGCCCATTCTGGAAAACGCCGGCATCCAGACGTGGTTCAACGGACCGGAAAGCTTCACGCCCGACGACCGTTATTTGCTGGGCGAAACCGCAGAAGTGAAAGATCTGTTTGTCGCCAGCGGGTTCAACTCGATCGGCATTCAAAGCTCAGGCGGCGCCGGCAAGGTGCTGGCTGAATGGATACGCGACCGCCGCCCGCCGCTTGATCTGGTCGACATTGAAGTCCAGCGCATGATGCCGTTCCAGGGCACGCGCAAGTATCTGCGCGACCGCACAGTGGAATCACTGGGGCTTTTGTATAAAACCCACTGGCCCTATTACCAGTATGAAACCGCCCGGGGCGCGCGCCGCACCCACTTCCACGACCGCCTGGCATCAATGGGCGCCTGCTTCGGCGAACTGGCCGGCTGGGAGCGCGCCAACTGGTTTGCACCGGCCGGCGTGACCCCGGAATACCGCTACAGCTACGGCAAGCAGAACTGGTTCGACTATGTGGGCAATGAGTCGCGTGCCGTGCGCGACAATGTGGCCCTGTTCGACCAGAGCACCATGACCAAGTTCATCGTTGAAGGCCGGGATGCCTTGAAAGTACTGGAAACATTGTCCGCAAACCGGATCGATGTGCCGGTGGGCAGACTGGTGTACACCCAGTGGCTGAACGAGCGCGGCGGCATCGAGGCCGATCTGACAATCACCCGGCTGGCCGACGACCAGTTCATGGTGGTGTCGTCGGCACCCACCCACTTTCGCGACCTTTCCTATCTGCGCCGCGCCGCCGCACAAGCCGATCATTGCTTCGTATCCGACCAGACGGCAGCCATTCCCATGCTGGGCCTGATGGGCCCCAAATCGCGTGCCGTGCTGCAGGCCGTATCGCCGCACACCGATCTGTCGAACGAGGCCTTCCCCTTCGGCACGTCGCAGATGATCGAAATCGGCTATGCCCAGGTACGGGCAAGCCGTATCACTTACGTCGGCGAACTGGGCTGGGAACTTTACATTCCCGGAGAGTTCGCCTTGCACGTGTTCGAACAACTGCTCGACGCAGGCAAAGCGCATGGCATGGCGCTGGCCGGCATGCATACCCTGAACGCCTGCCGCATGGAGAAAGGCTATCGCCATTGGGGCGACGACATTTCCGTCGAAGACACTCCTCTGGAAGGCGGCCTGGGGTTTGCCGTGGCCTGGGACAAGCCCTACGACTTTATCGGCAAGCAGGCCTTGCTGGACCAGAAGGCGGGCAACGGGTTGACCAAGCGCCTGCTGCAGTTCCGCCTGACATCCACCGACCGGCTGCTGTATCGCGAAGAGCCCATTATCGTGAACGGCAAGCCGGCCGGCGCGATTACGTCGGGCATGTACGGACATCGCGTTGGGGCTTCGCTGGGCATGGGCTATGTGCATGCCGACGAACCCATTACACCGGCATGGATTGCCGCGCAAAAGTTTGAAATCGAGATCGGCTGGGAACGCTACGAGGCCCAGGCGCAACTCGCACCCTTCTACGATCCGAAATCACTTCGGGTAAAAGATATTCCCCCCACCGACGCCGGCTGACCGACCACCACTATGCGCGAAACGAATCCCGACTTTATTCTGACACTGACGTGCAAGGACCGCCGGGGCATCGTGCACGCGGTGGCGCGCTTTCTGGCCGAGCGAGGCTGCAACATTGAAGAGGCCGCCCAGTTCAACGACCAGGAAACCCAGCGCTTTTTCATGCGTGTAGGTTTTGCCGCCGAAGAATGCACGTTGGGGGCGGCCGAGCTGCGCCGGGAGTTCGAGGAGATTGCCGGCGAATTTTCGATGCAATGGGCGCTGGCGCCCGCCTCGGAAAAAATGCGCACCGTTATCATGGTGTCGAAACTGGGCCACTGCCTGCATGATTTGCTGTTGCGATGGAGAACGGGGCTGCTGCCCATCGATATCCGCGCCATCGTCTCGAATCACCGCGACTTCTATCAACTGGCGGCATCGTACAACATACCGTTTCACCATATCCCGGTCAGTGCCGACACCAAACAGCCGGCCGAAGATCAGCTGCGGGAAGTCATTGCGCAGGAACAGGCTGAACTGGTGGTGCGCGCACGCTATATGCAGATTCACAGTGATGAACTATCCACTGAACTGCAAGGGCGCGCCATCAACATTCACCACAGCTTTCTACCCGGTTACAAAGGTGCGCGCCC
>JBFWLP010000153.1:0-4784 GCA_050252075.1 Burkholderiaceae bacterium
CACTGATTACGGCGTTTTCCATGTCGGCATTCGCCGCCGACCCGGCTGTTGAAAAACTGAAACCCGCCAACTTTCCCGAGCGCCCCATCGAATTCACGGTGGTCTACCCCGCCGGCGGCGGCATGGACCTTTCCGGTCGCCTGCTGGCCAAGTATGCCGAAGAAGTCAGCGGACAAAAAATCCTGGTCAACAACCGCACGGGCGGTGCCGGGCTGGTGGGCCACGCCTACCTGGCCAGCCAGGCCAAGCCCGACGGGTACACCGTGGGTGTTCTGGCCAACCTGGTCTGGGGTGATGCGCTCCTGCGCTCCCAGGGCAAGTGGTCCATGAGCGACCTGGAAACCATTGCCTATGTGAACAGCGACGCGCTGACATGGGTTGGCCCCACGACCGGGCCCTATGCCAACATGTCGGCCAAGGAAATTGTAGAGGTGGCCAAACAAAAGCCCAACACAGTGCGCGTTGCCGTCGTACCGGGCAGCATGTGGGAATACCTGGTGGACCAGATTGAAGCCAAAACCGGCGCCAAATTCCTGCGTGTGCCCTTCCAGGGCGGCAAACCCGGCATTGTGGCGCTGGTCGGCGGTAACGTCGATATCGCCCAAGGCTTCCAGGGTGAGTTCCAGAGCTTCATGGATGCCAAAAACGTTCGCCCCCTTGCGGTTGCCTCGAACTCGCGCCTGCCCGACCTGTCCGACACCCCAACCTTCAACGAGGTTTACGGAACCAAAGACATCGTCTGGAACATCGTTCGCTTTGCCGTCGTACCCAAAGGCACTCCGGAACCCATCAAGAACTACCTGGGCGCCATGATCAATGCGGCCGTCAAGCAGCCCGCACTGCGTGCCGAGTACAAGAAACTGGGCGCCTTCTTTGATCCGGCCTTCGCCGACTCGAAGAACATTGCCGCCGATTTGAACGTGCTCTACGAACGCGAACGCGATTTCTACAAGCAAACCGGCCGCCTGAAGTAAGCGCCACTCACCCCTTCACTCAGCCCGGCTTACGCCGGCACCCGTACCTGTGCGGGTGCCGGCGGGCCCTACGCCCCTGAACAGCATGAACACTTCCCGTCGTGACCACGAGGTCGTCGCCTCGAAAATGTCGGAACCACTGGTGATCGCCGGCAAAACCTTGCGAAATCGCATCGTGCATGCCTCGATGACCACCCACATGGGCAGCTTTTCGCAGGTCACCGACCGGCAAATCCGCTACTACGCCAATCGGGCCAAAGGTGGCGCCGCCATGATCGTCACCGAGCCGCTGCTGATGGCACCGCACCAGAAGAACCTGATGCGCATCAAAGCCTGGAACGATGACAATGTGCCCGGCCTGACGCGCTGGGCGCACACAGTAACGGCCGAAGGCGCCCACTTGCTCGGCCAGATCCAGGACCCGGGTCGCGGCCACCACGACGCCGGCAGAAACTACAGCGCGCTGGCACCCTCGGCCCTGCCCGATGACCTGAGCTGGACCATGCCCCATGCGCTGACTCTGAAAGAAATTCGCACACTGATCAAAGATTTCGCCAATTCATCGCTAAGGCTCAAGCGCTGCGGCTTCAGCGGCGTGGAATTGTCATCGGCCCACGGCCACCTGTTCAGCCAGTTCCTGTCGCCCTGGTCGAACCGGCGAACTGACGACTACGGCGGAAACCGCGCCAATCGCGCACGCTTCGTCCTGGAACTGATGTCCTCTATCCGAGAACTGTGCGGCGACAACTTCATTATCGGCCTGAAAATGCCGGGCGACGACGGTATTCCCGGCAGCATCGGGCCCGACGAAGCCATGGCGCTGACCGCCCTGCTCACCCGCGACCGGCTGCCCGATTACCTGTGCTTTGCGCAAGGTGCTCACGCGCGCTCCCTGGAAACCCATGTTCCGGATCGCTACGGCCACACCGTGCCTTACACGGAACTGATCCGGCAGTTGAAGCAAGAGGCCAATGGAGTGGCCGTGATGGCGCTCGGACGCATTACCGACCCAGCGGAAGCCGAAGCCATCCTGACCCGCGGCGACGCCGAACTGATCGGCCTGGGGCGCACCTTGCTCGCCGACCCAGCCTGGTATAAAAAAGCCATACAGGGCCGTACCAACGATATTCGCTACTGCCTGTCGTGCAACGGATGCTGGGACACCATCATTACCCACGTAGAGCCGCTGGCCTGCGTGAACAACCCTCGCGTTGCCAAGATGGAAGAAGTCGACTGGCACCCCGAGCCCGCACGTCAGTCACATCGGGTAACCGTGGTGGGTGCCGGCATTGCCGGCATGGAGGCCGCCTGGGTGGCCGGCGCCCGCGGCCATCAGGTTACGGTCCTGGGGTCGGGCTCGGCCATTGGCGGCAAAGCCCGTTTGCGCGCCTTGCTGCCCGGCGGAGAAACCATTACCAGCGTGTACGACTACCAGACCGTCGCGGCCGAAAAGGCCGGCGTGCGTATCGAGCTGGGTGTGCAGGCCGACCTGCAAACCATTCTGGCCACCCGGCCCGATGCCGTCATTCTGGCCACCGGCGGCACCATGCACGTGCCGGAATGGATACCCTACGATATGGCCGCGGAAGGCCTGATACCCAATCTTTACGACGCCATTCAAGAGGTTGCCCAGCATAGCGGTCGCCAGCCCGGCACCGCCGTGGTCTATGACATGGATCACACCGATGGCACCTACGCCGCCGTCGAACTGCTGGCCGACCGTTTCGAGCGTGTTGTGCTCATCACTCCGCGCGCCGGGGTGGCCCAGGACGAAAGCCTGGTGTCGCGACAAGGCATACAGCGCCGCCTGGCCATGCGGCGCATTACTGTCTTGACGCTGACCGAGCCCCTGTGGTCTGATCGCTTCGAAGACGGCATTCTGGAATACGAGAATGTTTACAACAAAGATCGCGGTGAAATCACCGACGTATCACTCATTACGTATTCCACTCCGCGAGCGGCCAACGAACAGTTGTTGCAACCGTTGAAGGATCTGGGGCTGGAGGTTTATGCCGTAGGAAACTGCCGCGTCGATCGCGGCATCATGGGGGCTACCCGAGACGGCCATATTGTCGGCAATCGGGTAGGAAATTCTGTTAAACACACAAACGAGGGATCTATGTCCAGTACGACAACACGAAATATCGATGCCGATACCGCACTGATGGCGGTAAAGGCCGCCCGCCAAAAAGCCGAGGAAATGAAACTCGTCATGTCCATCGCCGTATGCGACACCGCCGGCCACCTGAAAGCCTTCCTGCGCATGGACGGCGCCCCCCTGATTTCCCTGCAAATTGCGCAAGACAAGGCGCACACCTCGATTTCCGGCGGCTTGCCCACCCACAAATGGCACGACTTCATCAAAGACGACAGCCCCTTGCTTCATGGCCTGGTTCACACCCCTCGCTTCATCATCTTCGGCGGCGGCTACCCCATTATTGAAGACGGTCAAATGGTGGGTGCCATTGGCCTGAGCGGCGGGCATTACACCCAGGATATGGAGTGCGCAAAGGCCGCGCTGCGCGCCATTGGCTCACCCTTCCCCGAGGACTGACCCACCCGGATAATTGCCGCCTCAATCACAGGTGCACCACACCACAGGCCCTTGCGTCGGCAACGATGCTAGGGCCTGTTCAATCATGGGCTGCCGGGGAACTTATTGTCCGGCAAACCCTCCAACCCAAAGGTTCATGTTTTTTGCGAGATGACATTGAGAAACTTCCTGGGAGCTGTGGGTGTGACACTCATGTGTGCCTCTTCGACCGTGGCGGCGAACCCCGTGAGCGACTATCCATTGCACGCGGCGGCACGGCAAAACAGTGCCACGAACGTGGAGCAACTGCTCTCTTCCGGAAGCCCGCTCGAAGCGCGCGATCCATCGGGATCCACCGCCCTGCTGGTCGCCGCCCGAGCCAACGCCATTGACGCCGCCAAAGTGCTCATCCAGGCGGGTGCCGATGTAAACGCCAAAGACAACATCCACGATAGTGCCTATCTTTATTCGGGGGCCAGAGGCCATATTGAAATCCTGAAAATGACCCTGGCGCATGGGGCCGATCTTAAAAGCACGAACCGCTTCGGCGGAACCGCCCTGATTCCGGCGGCCGAGCGCGGGCATGTTGAAACCGTGCAGACCCTGGTCAATGCCGGTGTGGCTGTCGACCATATCAACAACCTTGGCTGGACGGCCTTGCTCGAAGCCATCATTCTTGGCGACGGGGGCCAACGGCATCAACAGATCGTAGACATCCTGCTCAAAGCAGGAGCGGATCCCAACCTTGCCGATCGTGACGGCGTCACGCCACTGCAACATGCGCAGAAACGCGGCTTTGAAACGATTGAAAACTTGCTGCTGGCGGCGCTGGCTGCGAAGCAGTAACGTGGAAAAGCCCCGTCAAATGGCGGGGCCAGGATCGATTACCGCCGTTTAGCGAATGTAAAACTCCGCATTGCGCCGCTATTGTCCAAAAAACAGGAGACCGCAATGCTCTACTTTGATGCGTTAGCGCAGGACAAAGACCCCGGGATCAAAGCCCTTCAGGACTTCATACGTGCGGTGCAGCAACTTCTGGGTGATCTTCTTGATGGCTCACTATTGGAAGCCTCGGACCATGATGTACAGCCCCCCGCCCTGTTCATGGAATTCCGCGAAGAAGCGATGATAGTGTTCGATGAACACGTGCTTCGTTCATTCGACGACTTGCACCGCTATATTCCGGAGATTCGCCCAGAGCACATTGACGCCCACGGGCTTGTCGGAGCACCCCAGCTATTCAAGTTTCGAGTGCTGGGCGGCATCGAGGCTGCACG
>JBFWLP010000154.1:0-4722 GCA_050252075.1 Burkholderiaceae bacterium
GCCCATGCTCTTGGGTCAGGGGCGCGGCATGGCCCGCGTGCCGGCCGTGGCGTCGCTCGAGGCCGCAGAGCGCTTCGAGTTTGTCGAGGCCATGCCCGTGGGCACCGACATGCGGTTGCGTCTGCGGCACCCCGGCCACTGGTCGGCGCTCACCCAGGCCCTTGATCAGGCCGTCCAGCAGCGACTGGCCGGCTGACCGATTTTCAAAGGAAGTTCATGTTTACAGGTATCGTCACGGCGGTCGGCCGAATTACAGAAGTGACTCCGCTGCGCGACGGGCAGGAAGATGCGGGCGTGCGACTCACCGTGCAGGCCCCCGGCTTTCTGCGCGACACCACGCGGCTCGGCGATTCCATTGCCATTCAGGGTGCCTGCATGACCGTGGTGGCGCTTGAGGCCGACAGCTTCTGCGTGGACGTTTCACGCGAAAGCTTGAACCGGACCGTGGGGCTGGGCGAACCAGGAGAAGTCAACCTGGAACACGCCATGCGACTGGGCGACACGCTCGATGGCCATATCGTGTCGGGTCACGTTGATGGAACCGGCGAAGTGTCGGTCTTTGAGCCCGTGGGCGAATCGTGGAATCTGCGTATCCGTGTTCCCGCTGAGCTGGGGCGTTACATGGCCTACAAAGGTTCGGTCACTGTCAACGGGGTGAGCCTGACAGTGAATACGGTGCACGACGATGCGCAGGGCTGCGAGATCGGCATCAACCTTATCCCGCATACGCTGCAGGTCACCACGCTCAAGTCCTTGAAACCGGGCAAGCGCGTCAATATCGAAGTGGACATGATTGCCCGCTACTGCGAGCGTCTGCTGGGTGCTCGTCAGCTGCGGGAGGCTTGAGGCAAGGCCATCTTGTGGGTGTGTCGTGCCGTGCTATAATGGCGGACTTCGCACTTAACGAATTGCCAGCCTCAGGGCGGCATTTTTTGTGTGTATCAGGACAGGTGGCCGAGTGGTTGAAGGCGCACGCCTGGAAAGCGTGTATACGTGAATAGCGTATCGGGGGTTCGAATCCCCCTCTGTCCGCCAATTACATCTAGCAATACATCCCATTGCAGTTCAAAACCCGTCAAATATCGTGTAAAAACACGGGGTTGGCGGGTTTTTTTGCGTCGATGTATTTCATTTCAGCGCACCGCGTTGCAGTACAACGCATGGTACGCGTAGGCATCGATGTAGGCACCCGCAAAGCTGGATTGGACGATGCCTACAAATACCCTGACAGATTCTCAATGCCGTGCGGCTAAGCCAAGTGAAAAAGGTCGCAAGCTGTTCGATGGGGGTGGATTGCACCTCTATATCTCGCCGACCGGCAGCAAAACGTGGCGCCTGGCCTACCGGTTTGACGGAAAACCACAGACCATGTCTTTTGGGCCATATCCCGACGTATCGCTGGCAGAAGCTCGCAACCGTCGTGATGACGCCAAAGCAAAGCTCCGTGACGGCATCAACCCCAGTGAACATCGCAAGCCCTCCAAGGACGCAAATATCACCTTGGCAGATGCCAATGAAACCTATTGGGAAGGCCGCAAAGACATTTCGGATGGCTACCGTCACAATGCGAAACGGGGAATCGAAATGCACTTATGCCCGACCCTTGGCAAGCTCACCCTACGGGAAATTGATCGTGAGCGGCTGCTTTCAGCACTGAATGTGATGGATGCGGCAGGCCACCATGTCTACGTACGAAAAGTGCGTATGTGGGTTGGGCAGGTATTTGATTGGGGCATTGAACAAGGCTACGCCGTGTTAAGTCCTTGTGAGCAGATCAATCCTAGAAAAGCGTTTGGCCACCATCGCAAGCAACATTTTGCTGCGCTTGAAGCCAGAGATGTTCCTGAGTTCCTTGCGCGCTTGAGCCTGGAGAATGATTTAACGAGCGTCATTGCCTGCAAGTTGCTTGCCTTGCTTTGGGTTAGAACGAAGGAACTACGCATGATGAAGTGGGACGAGCTCGAGCCGGGTTTATGGCGGCTACCGGCATCGGTCATGAAGTCCGATGAATACCATTTGGTCCCCTTGAGTCATCAGGCAGCATCATTGATTGAGCAGATGCGGCTTCGTTCGCGAGGGAGCAAATACGTTTTTCCTCATGAGACACGCCTTGATCGACCTATGTCAAATAACGCGGTCCTGTTCATGATCTACCGCATTGGCTATAAGGGAAGGATGACTGGCCACGGTTGGCGTACGGTCGCATCGACCTGGGCAAACGAACGCGGATACAACCCTGACGCTATTGAGCGTCAGTTGGCGCATGCACCAAAAGACAACACACGCGCCTCGTACAACCGTGCTGCCTATCTTCCACAGAGGACTGAAATGCTTCAAGATTGGGCAAACTGGCTGGACTCATGTCACCCTAATTCCAGCATTGTGTAGTGTCGACAGCCGCCAACCTTTTGCTCGAAGCGTGATATCCACATCAGGCGGAGGGAGCTTCCCATCCCGCATCCACCGCCATAACGTAGTGGGACTCACGTTCAGTTTTTTCTGCAGGTCAGCTCGCCATATGACGAAATCCTCAGTCTCAGTGGTAGTGCTCATGGCAATCCTTGGATCATCTATTCACGCATGCGTGAATGGTTGAAAGGCAACTGTCTCGATGCTGGAAGTGTCGGCATGGGTTCACTGGCAGCAGCGTCCCAAGACCACCAGCCTTCCGGGCCGTATGTCTCCGTATAGAACTCGGATTTTTCGTGCTTTCTCGCAAGGTACTCTGGGGTGTTCAGCCCCCAAACCTCCATCGGAAAGTCCGCACCAACATCTTGCAGCCAGAAATCGGGAAAGGTTGCTTCTTCGCTATCGAAGATGAGCGGCTTCGAGAACCGGCGGCCTTGCTCGACCAGGGCCGCACAAACCTGTTGTTCGTAAGAAGAATCGACGGGTATCCACTCTTGTGTAACAACCATCAGGGCAATGTCGTGGACTTCCGATGCATAGCGGTCGCCCTGCTGTTCGGCAGGCACGTCACACTGCAAAATCGCTATTACTCTCTGCCCACTTCGCCAAGCGGTAAAGGCGTAATCGAAACGCGCCTTGGTTTTCAACCAGAGATCAGAATCGAGAAACAAATATGGGAAACCATTAAAACCCATGATAGGCGGGCGATCCGGTGCAGTTTCGTAATCTTCACGGTACCGTGCCAGCGGCGCAATAACGATAAACCGCCGATCCTTCTGAGCAGCTGCCCTCGTACACTTAGCGTTCCAATCAACAAGCTTGTCATTGGCACTTGCAGTCGCGACAAGCAAAGAGTCTGCTAGGCGTAAGCGCCCCGCCTTTACCTCACCGGCTGCTTGCAACAGAAAATAGGAGACACGCCCCAAGTTCCGTTTGCTAACCATCGCTGGCGACCAACGCTCTAAACCGGCAACTGTCCACAAAAAATGGAGCAAGCCTAGCAACGTCATGGCAGCCTTGCCAGGCGCCTTGGTGTTTGATTCGGTGGTAGACGGCTCGGACGTCGTAGCAGTCACAGGGCGACGTTGCAATCCAACCTTGAGCTTGATCTTGAACTTTCCATCGGCCAATTCCTCAACTACACCACGCCGATACGACCCAAGTCCCGATGCTGACGGGTCTGGCGAGTAGTAGCCGCAATCGGGGTCATGCTGATGGCCAGTCTCGGGGAAGCGCGCAAGAAAGAAGCTGTCGTTATCTGCACGGTATCTGATAGACAGCCGGCGGGGCGTATCGTCGCGCTTGCAGCAACAACGAACAATGGCCTTGCCGTGCCCGTTGAGCAGAACTCGCTTCCAAGTGACGGTATTCGCGGGTTGTGATTGTTCGTCGGGCGAGTAGATACGAGTCGAGTCACCCAACTGGAAAGACACTGGAAACAATGTGCTCATCAAGTACCCCGTTCAATGTCTGTCAATATCTCGCACGGTGGGGGTGTTTAGGAACATTGCACCGACGATTGAGAAAAGAATGAAGAAACTCTTTGCAGCAAGCCACACCAAGCCGCTACCGATGATCCAGGTGCATTTAAGTACCAGGACTGAAACAAGCCAGAGTGTGGTCCAGTTGGCATAACGGCTTATAAAAGTGCTTGTCATAACGGTCTCCAGATGGGATTTACCCGGTAACAAGATAACGAAGGAACAGCAGCCATTCTTACGGATAAAGGGTTGTATGTGTGGTGAATCTCGCTTAAGTACGCGTGCTGTTGAAGAAGCGCGCGTACCAAAGCGGCCTCGCTAGAAGCCTCCTTGCCTGCCCTCCGAGATGCCGCGACGGGGGCAGGGTGCTTTGATCACCAACGCCTAGAACTAACGCTGTACCCGGAATGCCGGTACGTCAGTTTGATGTTGGCTGCAGTCTGTTGCTGCTGTCAGTTGGGCGTTACGCGCCACGCTCAACAGAATGGGTGCACTCACGTGCATTCCGGCGTCCACATCCATCCGGATGCGGAAGACAGCTTGAAAGGCTCGGAAAGCATTCGCAGCAGCGAAAACGTGCCAGACAATTCGACCTCTGCGGCCTACTGCTTTTCATCCTATTTACTCCCACCAGGATGCATTGACACCTTCGCAATCATCATTCCAAATTGATGCTTATGCGGGTGCCAGGGTGGCAGTGCAATCCTGCCTCCGGCTGCCATCACGGCATTGCGGGGCGGGCACTGTATTTATCACTGCTGATTGTTAATGAGCGTTACTACCTGTATGGTTCTGGAAAGTCTATACCATTGCTATGCAAAAAGCAACAGCA
>JBFWLP010000155.1:0-4664 GCA_050252075.1 Burkholderiaceae bacterium
CTGCTTCGCCTTGCTGGCTTTCGCCTTGAAGCGGTCAATAAACTTTTGAAGGTGCGCGACCTTTTCCTGCTGTTTGGCGTGCGCTGCCTGCTGCAACACCATTTGCTCGGCCCGCATATCTTCAAATTTGCTGTAATTTCCACCGTAGCGCACCAGCTTGGCCTGATCGATATGCATCGTCACATTGGTGACGGCATCCAGGAACTCCCTGTCGTGACTTATCACTACAATCGTGCCTGCATAGTTCTTCAACCATGCCTCGAGCCATACCAGCGCATCCAGATCCAGGTGATTGGTCGGCTCGTCAAGCAAGAGCAAATCGGAGGGGCACATTAGGGCGCGCGCCAATTGCAGGCGCATGCGCCATCCACCTGAAAAGCTGTTCACGGGCTTGTCAAGCTCGGCCACGCTAAAACCGAGACCCAAGATCAAAGCCTGCGCCCGAGAAGCAGCATCGTGTGCGCCGGCGTCGTGCAGTGCCATATACGCATCCGCCATGCGCATGCCATCATCGCTCTTTTCGGCGTTGGTCACTTCGGTTTGCGCCGCAAGCAAATGAATGTCGCCATCTACAACGAAGTCCGTGGCGCGTTGTGACGTCTCGGGCATGTCCTGCGCAACTTGCGACATGCGCCAGTGGGCGGGAATGGAAAACTCGCCGCCATCTTCGTGCAAGGTACCATTAAGCACCGCAAATAACGATGATTTTCCGGCGCCGTTACGGCCGACCAACCCCACTTTTTCGCCGGGGTTGAGCGTGACGGACGCCTTGTCGAGCAATACTTTGCTGCCGCGACGCAAAGTCACGTTCTTGAGAATGATCATTAAGGGTAGATGCCTATTTGGGGGAACAAAACCCTGACCTCGAATCGGCCGGGTCTACGCGGAGGGCACGGCGGCGAACGGAATAATTCGTCACGCTCTTCACCGCAGGCTCCCTGCCCAAATGACTGATCTATAAGGGGATATGATGGTGGGCGGTACTGGGTTCGAACCAGTGACCCCTGCCGTGTGAAGGCAGTGCTCTACCACTGAGCTAACCGCCCGGGAGACCGCAATTATACACAAGAATTTTCGGTCGTTTGTCGCCACACGCAGGGCTTGCCCGATGCCTTGTCCAGGGCATCAAGATACGCCTCGTGCTGTGCCAGCTCGTCGTCCTGGGCTTGCACCACCGGCAGCGACGACGCGTCAAACCGCGCCAAACGCAGCCCCTGGCCTTCCTGGGCATGATCGCTTTCTTCGAAGTCGATCATCAGGCCTTCCTGGCCGCGGGTCATGGCCAGCCACACTTCGGCCAGCAATTCCGAATCAAGCAAGGCGCCGTGCAGGGTGCGATGGGCGTTCGATATGCCGTAGCGTTCGCAAAGGGCATCGAGCGAGTTGCGCTTGCCCGGATGCAGCTCGCGCGCATGCAGCAAGGAATCGGTGATCTTGCCGCACAGCTGTTCAATGGGGGGGTGCCCCGCACGCGACAGCTCGGCGTTCAGAAACTTCACGTCGAAGGCGGCGTTATGAATGATCAGCTCGGCGTCTTTGATGTAATCAATGAACCGGTGAACAATTTCCTGGAACCGGGGGTGCTCGGCCAGAAATTCGGTGGTCAGCCCGTGCACCTGCAAGGCTTCGGGGTCGCTGTCGCGATCGGGGTTCAGGTACAAATGCAGATGGCTGCCGGTCAGGCTGCGGTTGGCCAGCTCAACACAGGCCAGCTCTACCACCCGGTGGCCCTGGGCGGGATCCAGCCCGGTCGTTTCGGTATCAAGCACAATCTGGCGCATGGTGGTCCTTGCAGGTAAAAACAACAACGCTGCTAGTTTACTGCACGCGCAAACCGGCCCTTAGTGTGCAACGGCAACCTTTGCGGCATCGGCCGTTATCTTTCGCCGCCCGGCGATCAGGCTGTAGGCCACCGGCACCACAAACAAGGTTAACAAGGTGCCCAGGCTCAGGCCACCCACCAGCACCCAGCCGATTTGCTGGCGCGACTCGGCACCGGCACCGCTGGCATAGGCCAAGGGCAATACCCCCAACACCATGGCGCCCGTGGTCATGAGAATGGGGCGCAGCCGCAGCACGCTGGCCTCGATGACGGCTTCGATCATTTCCTTGCCTTCATCGCGCAACTGGTTGGCAAACTCCACAATCAGAATGCCGTGCTTTGTGATCAGGCCTACCAGCGTGATCAGGCCGATCTGGCTGTAAATGGACAAGGTTCCTCCGGTCAGCCACAGGGCTAGCAAGGCGCCGGTCATGGAAAGCGGCACCGAGAACATGATAATGAGCGGGTTGCGCCAGCTTTCAAACTGGGCGGCCAGCACCAGGTAAATGAAGGCCAGCGCCATCATGAACACCAGGTAAATGCCGCCCGACGAGTCGCGAAATTCGCGCGACTGGCCGTCCAGGTCGGTTTGTACGGTGGCGGGCAAGGTATCGCGCGCCACCTGGGTCATGTGTTCCAGCACTTCACCCAGGGCATAGCCGGGCGCCACCGATGCCTGCACTTTCACGGCACGCAGGCGGTTGAAGTGGTTGAGCGACTGGGGCGACACGCTTTCGCGCACGGTCAGGAAATTCGACAACTGAACCATGCCGCCGTCGGCGGTGCGAATGAAGATGTCGGAAATATCGGTGGGGTCGGCGCGGTCTTCTTTTTTCACCTGCACAATGACGTCGTACTGCTCGCCCTGGTCCTGGTAGCGTGTAACGTTGCGCCCTCCCAGCATGGTTTCCAGTGTGCGGCCCACGGTTTCAACGTCGACACCCACGTCGGCCAGTTTGTCCCGGTCGACCACCACGCGCAGCTCGGGTGTATTCAGGCGTAAATCGGTGTCAACGTTCTGCAAGCCCGGATAATCTTTCAGCTTGTCCATGTAGTCATCCACCAGCCGCGCAATTTCGGGGTAAGGCGCCTGGCTCATAATGACGAACTCAACGGGCTTCGAGGTGGCGCGCTGCCCCAGCGAGGGGGGGTTGGTGGGAAAGGCGCGCACACCGGGCAGCGCCGCAAATTTGGGCTGCAGTTCGGCGGCAATGCTTTGCTGTTTGCGTTCGCGCTCGTCCCAGGGCTTCAGGCGCAAAATAGCAAACGCATCGGTAATGGTGGGAAAGCCGATGAAGGCCTGGTTACCGGTAGCTTCGGTAATGTTGGCGTACATTTCCTCGATTTTCTGTACGCTTTGCAGGGTGTAATCCAGCGTGGCGCCTTCGGGCGCCGTAAGCACGCCAAACACCACGCCGCGATCCTCGATGGGCGCCAGTTCGCTTTTGATCACACCAAACAACACCACACTGCCGCCCGCCACCAGCGCCCCCACCAGCAGCACCACAAAGCGCATGCGCAAGGCAAGCGCCAGCACGCGCCGATACCCGTTCGTCAGGGCGATCAGCCAGTTTTCAATCAGGGTGTACACCTTTCCATGGCTTTTCTGGTGCCGCAGCAGCGTGGAGCACATCATGGGCGTCAAGGTGAGCGCCACGAATCCGGACACCAGCACCGCGCCGGCCAGGGTGAGCGCAAACTCGATAAACAGGCGGCCGGTTCGTCCGGTGGCAAAGGCCAGCGGCGCATACACCGTCACCAGGGTGAGGGTCATGGCAATGACGGCGAACCCGATTTCCTTGGCCCCCAGAAACGAGGCCTCGAGCCGCCCTTTCCCTTCTTCAATGTGCCGGTAAATGTTTTCCAGCACCACAATGGCGTCATCGACAACCAGGCCGATGGCCAGCACCATGGCCAGCAAGGTAAGCGTGTTGATCGAGAAGCCGAACAGATACATGATGCCAAACGCACCAATGAGCGAAACCGGTATGGTGACGATGGGAATGATGCTGGCCCGCACGCTACGCAGGAAAAAGAATATGACCAGCACCACCAGGATAATAGCTTCAGCCACGGTGGCGTACACCGAATCGATGGACTCCTGAATGAACACCGAACTGTCATAGGCCACGTTCAGCTGCATGCCGTCGGGCAGGTTTTCGTTGATCAACGCCACTTCGGCGCGCGCGGCCTTGGACAAATCGAGCGGGTTGGCAGTGGACTGCTTGGTAATACCGATAGTCAGGCTGGGCTCGCCGTTGAAGCGCGCCATGATGCGTTCGTTGGCCGGACCAATGCCCACATCGGCAATTTCGCCCAGCCGCACCTGGTACCCCTTCACAGTCGCCACCACGACATTGCGGAATTGTTCGGCCGTCTGCAAATCGGTGGACGACACCACCGTGAATTCGCGCATGCTGGACTCGATGCGCCCCGCGGGAATCAGCACGTTCTGGTCGCGCAGCGCCGCCTCGACGTCCTGCACTGTCAGGCCGAATCCGGCCAGTTTGTCACGGTCGATATAAATGCGCATGGACGGCAGGCGCTCGCCAAAAATGCGCACCTCGGCAGCGCCGGGCAATACCGACAAACGGGTTTTAATGTACCGGTTTACGTAATCGGAGGCCTGGATGGTGGATAGGTTTCCTGCACTCACGCCAATATAGACAATGGGCGTGGAGTCGGCCTCGACCTTGCTGATGACGGGTTCGTCAACT
Source organism: Burkholderiaceae bacterium (assembly GCA_050252075.1). Taxonomy (GTDB): domain Bacteria; phylum Pseudomonadota; class Gammaproteobacteria; order Burkholderiales; family Burkholderiaceae_B; genus JAAYGT01. The sequence continues at coordinate 4,540 of JBFWLP010000155.1, forward strand.
TCGTCGGGCAGAAATCGCCGGGCACGTGACACTTTATCGCGCACGTCGGCCGCGGCGGCATCGGGGTCGCGATCCAGAGTGAACTTGATGTTGATGTAACTGACTTCAGAACGGCTGCGCGACGT
>JBFWLP010000156.1:0-4645 GCA_050252075.1 Burkholderiaceae bacterium
GCTTGTGGCGTTGTACTTCACCCGTCTTTGTATCGACAACGTGCAGCTGAAATACATTCTTAGCGATATCCATTCCCACGACAGGCAGATTTACGGTAGATTCCATGGCGGGGTCTCCAGTTCATGTGGTGTTAACGAACTTCCACTGTGGCACATTGATGCCGTTGCTGCGAGACCCCAATCAGATCTCATGCCAACAATGGCGGTAAGGGTGGAGACGTCCATACCATCTGAAGAATCCGCGTAACCCGCATAAACACGGATGATTGGGGCCTAAAGAGTTGTCGAAGGGCAAGGTGGATGCGGCGATGGCAAAAGCGAAATCGGTCGCCGCTTACGAACGTTTGACAAGCCGGCTGTCGTGCCGCAGACTTGAAGCGCCTGGCATGGGCTGATATACCTATGCCCGGCAGTCGTTGAAACAAGCACGAAATCTCGTTGCAACACATGTACGGTTCCCTGCTCAACGACCTTCATCCATACACTTTAGAACCAGGGGCATGGCATATGAATATCGAGCGAAGGGGCTTTCTCAAGGGGTGCACAACGGCATCTGTTTTGCTGGTGCCGGGCATAGCCGGTGCGGCGGGAACGCTGCTTGACGGCCAGGCATCCATCCAGGGGGCAAGCCCGCCTATTGAAAAATCAATCAAGGCGGGCTTCGGCGGTGGGTTTTCGGTGCGCAGTCACCGTGTGTCAAACGGGTTTACCGTGGCCGAGATCCAGCATTTTGGGAACCGGTATACCGTGGCTTCGGCCGACCTGATCGACTGGAAGATTGTGGGGTCAGCGTAAGAAAGCGGCTTTTTGTTGGCCGAATCAACCCGAATCACCGTCAAAAGGAAGCGAACCGTGTCCCAAAAGATCAAGAGTATTCGCATACACCCCGGTATTGGCCTTGCCCGTATCGGTGATAGCGACGAGTTTTATATCGGCCTCGAGGCCCCTGGCGTGGTTGTCGACCCGGGTGGCAGCGGCGGCCCCGGCCCCCAGGGCGGCAGCTACCGTGACAGCAATGCACGATTGAAGCGCCAGGCGCAGCGGTATCGGGTGTATGCCTACGACGCCGATGGTAAAGTTGTCGCTGAACTTACGTCCGGCTCGGGCATGGTCAAGTCGTTGCGCTGGCGGGTTCATGTCAGGAACATGAAGGCGGCAAATTACGCATTCCAGGGTGCCTATCTGTTCGACCCCGACGCCTTGCGCAACCCTTCCATTCAGCCGGGGAAGAAGCCCCATGAGCGCGATCAGTTGATCATCGACCCCGGTGTGCACACGATTGCGTCGGGTCAGACCGAACCGGTGGTAATGAAGGGTGATGTGTTCACCGGTATTGAAAAAGGCACATTGCCCGGCGCCTTGCGGTTTGAGGGGTTTACCCCGAAAGACCCATCGCAAGAGGTCGAGGTAACGTACACCGCCGCCAAAGACATCGAACTGGGGCAGCTTCGGCTGGATGACCAGAATCGTTTGCTGTTCATACCGGCACCGGGCAAGGGTGATTCGGTCACGACGCCCAAGGTTGTTCTGTCGAACCCCAGTGACACCGTCGAGCCGCCGAATGGCCCTGAAAACGGCAAGAACCCGCTGACAAACCAGTTTGCCTATTTCAACATTCCGGGGTGGTGGGACGATACTTGCGGGGGTGAAATCGACGTCACCGTCACGCTCAATGACGGCACGGTGTTAAGCACGCGCGATAACGTCACGGCCGAAGCTGACGAGGGAGCACGAAACCCCAACGCCGGGGCCTGGATCATCACGGCACCGCCCAAGTATGCACCGCACATGTATCACGTCGTGTCGATTCTCGATCGCGTGTACGAGACCTTCCCCGAGGCGTATCCCCATGCCGGGAAGAAAACCAATTTCTACCGGGATATCTATCCCATCTTCTCGAACGCCGTTCATTATGGCTGGGTTAGCGCCGAAGCCGCCGGGGTCACGTCGCAAGTGAAGAACCGTGGCCATGGTCCGGAACAATCGGGCAATTTGGTCAGCCCCGGATACCTGGCCTTACTGAGCAATCCGGCCCAGAACATGCAGCCGGTCAGGCAGAACATCTATCGCCTCATGCGGCATGCCGCCGGAAACCGGGGACGACTGGTCGATTCACTGATGCCGCCGCCGCCCCAGCGCCCCACCAGCTGGAAGAATGAAGAGTTCAAACGCAACGAAGTCGACACCCTGATGCCCAAGCTGTGGGGAACGGGCGGCAAGCCTTTGCAAAACAAGCAGCTGGGTATTGCCCTGCCCAACCAGTTTTTGAGCCTCACCGACTGGCAGTTGAAGCATCTGAAGAACTGGGCCGACGGGGACTTTGAGGTCGGGGCACTGGAACCACCGAAACCTCTTGAAAAGTTGTCGTTGGATGAGCAGCCGCACGCGTTGGACAGTGCAGCGCTTGAGCCGACCATTGGCGGCGGGTTCCATCCGGGCATCGAATTCCCCTATCTCATCATCTACCGGGAATATTTCGCCGATGCGTTCCGGGTAGGCAAAGATGTTGAACCCGGTGCGCTTGCCGCCTTCATGTCCAGCCCCTGGCAGGGCGATTTCTGGTCGTGCAACGAAGCATGGTGGCCAACACAGCGCCCGGAAATCGTCTTCGAATACGATGCCAACGCAAAAACCAGAACCTATAAAGAATGGTTCCGTGGGTACGATGCCGATGGCGAACCGCTATCGTCCACCGACGGCTACGAGCAGATGGCCTATGCCTGGCCGAAGCTTGGCATGGTGCTACCGGTCAAAACGGCACAGGGTGACTTTTTGAAAGATAACGGGTCGGTGGTGTTCGTGGAGCACGAGCGTGACCCGGTGTTGAATCGGCCTCCTGCCAAGGGAAGCTGACCCGTTGTCGGCGTTGCGTGAAGACGGCACAGAGACCGTTTGGGACGTCGTAATCATCGGCGCGGGGCCGGCGGGGTCGGCCACCGCGATCACGCTGGCCAGGTTCGGCCGGCGGGTGCTGCTGGTAGACGGTCAAACGGCCCCGCGCGCCAAACTGGGCGAATCGCTGCCGCCGGTGTGCGTGGGTCTGGTCAGGCATTTCCTGGGTTCTGACAGCGTCGAGCAGAACCCGTGCGGGCTCTTTCGAACGGCCGGCAATGTTTCAGTGTGGGCAAGCCCCCAGCCTGAAATCACCGATTTTTTCTTCACGCAAACCGGTTTCGGCCTGTGTGTTGATCGCGTGGCCTTCGATGAGGCTCTGCGTTCGCAGGCCGTCGCTGCCGGCGTTACCTTGCTTAGGGGCGTGCACTTTGAATCCTGTTGCAGGGTCGTCGATGGCCCAGCCCACTGGCAACTGAGCTGGCGTGCGTCGGACGGCACCCCAATGCATCGCGCGCGTTATCTGGTGGATGGGTCCGGCAGGCCGGCGGTTGTTGCCAGGGCGCTTGGTATTCATGCCGTCGATACGGCGGACAATCTCTTCGCTTACGCGCAATGGTTTGCTACCGACGACCAGGATGATGACCGGTATACCCGTATTGAAGCTGGGCCACACGGCTGGTGGTACAGCAACCGCCTGCCGGGTGCCGAAGGCGCCACGACCCGGCGACTGGTGGTTTTCCATTCCGACAAAGACTTGCCGGAAGCGAGAGTGGCGGCGCGCCAGGATGGCTTCCGCCACCTGCTGGAGAACGCTGAGCATATTGGCTCGCTGCTTAGAACCAGGGGATACCGCCCGTGCGGGTCAATCCGCGGTGCGGCGGCCAACAGCCATCGCTTGCACGCTTTTTGCGGGGATGCCTGGATGGCGGTGGGCGACGCGGCGCAAGCCTACGACCCGCTGTCATCGCAGGGCATTGATAAAGCGCTCAGAACGGGCAGCCACGCCGGCCACATGATTCATTACGCCTTGGCCGATAACCCGCAAAACGCTGCCGAATTGGGTATCGGCAATGCATTCATTTGGCAGTATGCCGAGCAACAGCAGAACCTTTGGCAAACGTACGTGGAACGGCGAAATTTCTACTACCGCGCGCAACCGCGCTGGGCGTATTCGCCGTTTTGGCAACGTCGGTGTCTTGTGACGTGATTGGTGTGACCACACCTGCTGGGTAGTATTTCAAACGTTCGCCACGCCTACCGTCATGCCCGGCGACCATATTGGGCCGACGGGGCTGTAGCGGCGTTTGTGCCGGCGGTGTTACTTTTGCCCGCATTCACCAGCCAGGTAGGCCCGCCGTTTTGGTGCACATGCTCGTACAGCAGGAACACCAGAAAGTCGTCGGGGGTGGTGGTTTCGTGGGCAACGCCCACCAGGTATTCGCAATAACCCACCCATCTTAGACCACGGTCATCAGGGTCGTTAAGGGCATCGAAGGATTCCTCGTTGTCGTGCAGATCATCGTCGCTCATTGCCATTACCCTTTCGCCCACCCATGTAACAAGTTGAACTATATGGTCAGTATCCGGCAATTCTTGAAAGATTCGTATACGTACAAGCCGGGGCTTGGCTTTTTACCATTAATGTGCAGAAAAAGCATGGAAAATTGGGTTTTTATGTGATTTGTTGTGGGAAAGCTTGAAATTCAAGATCATGTCATGCAATAAAAACATAATGTTTTCAAATATTTCTAAGGTATCAGTTGTGTTTCATTGGATATTAGAAGTAATTATTTTTACATTCATTTGAAAT
>JBFWLP010000157.1:0-4531 GCA_050252075.1 Burkholderiaceae bacterium
GCGCCGGTCTTCACCGGCGCGTTGCCATTTCAAGGGCGCCCCGTAACCCATTCAAGCACAACCCGGCGGAAAGACCTAAAATCTCCCTTTGAGCCGCACGGTTCGCCGGCTGAAACTCCCCCAACACTTCTCATTGTTCCACCATGTCGCGCACGCTATTTGTTACTACTGCTTTGCCCTACGCCAACGGTTCATTCCATATTGGTCACATTATGGAATACATACAGGCCGATATCTGGGTGCGCACAATGCGAATGTCGGGCCACACCGTGCACTTTGTGGGTGCCGACGACGCCCACGGCGCCCCCATCATGCTCAAGGCGGAAAGCGAAGGCATTACGCCCCAGGCACTGGTCGCCCGCTACGCGGGGGAACGCCCGCAATATCTGAACGGTTTTCACATCGCGTTCGATCACTGGCACAGCACCGACTCGGCGGAAAATGTCGAGCTTTCCCAGGATATCTACCGCAAGCTGAAAGCGGCCGATTTCATTGAAACCCGCACTATTGAACAGTTCTACGACCCGGTCAAGGGCATGTTCCTGCCCGATCGCTACATCAAAGGCGAATGCCCCAAGTGCCACGCCGCCGACCAGTACGGCGACTCCTGCGAAGCCTGCGGCGCCGTGTATTCACCTACCGATCTGATCAACCCGTACTCCACCCTTACAAAAGCCACGCCGGTTCTGAAAACCTCGGAACACTTCTTTTTCAGGCTGTCCGACCCCCGCTGCGTCACTTTCCTTCAGGAATGGACCACCGGCACCACTGCCCAGGGCACACGACGCCTGCAGCCCGAAGTGCTGGCAAAAACCCGCGAGTGGCTGGGCGACGGCACCGAGAACAGCGAAACCAACCTGGCAGACTGGGACATTTCGCGCGACGAGCCCTATTTCGGCATTCCCATTCCCGACGCGCCCGGCAAATTCTTTTATGTCTGGCTGGACGCCCCCGTGGGATACCTGGCGTCGCTCAAAGCATATTGCGCCAAGGCCGGCCTGGACTACGACGCCCTGATGCAGCCCGACAACGCCACCGAGCAGGTGCACTTCATCGGCAAGGATATCGTGTATTTCCACGCGCTGTTCTGGCCGGCCATGCTTAAGTTTTCCGGACGAAAAATCCCCGATTTCCTGCACGTTCACGGCTTCATTACCGTGAGCGGCGAAAAAATGTCAAAAAGCCGCGGCACGGGTATTTCTCCGCTGCGGTATCTGGAAATTGGCATGAATCCCGAGTGGCTGCGCTACTACATGGCCGCAAAACTGAATTCACGCGTGGAAGACGTCGATTTCAATCCCGACGACTTCATCGCCCGCGTGAACAGTGACCTGGTGGGCAAATACGTCAACATCGCCAGCCGCGCCGCCAATTTCATCAGCAAGTACTTTGACGGGGAACTGGCCTATAGCACAGACGCCGACGCACTGGCCGGCGAGCTGGCCGGTGTGGCCGACGCCGTACGCGTCGATCTGGAAAATCGCGAGTACGGCCGGGCCATTCGGGCCATCATGGCGCATGCCGACCAGATCAACCAGGCCTTCGACGCCGCCCAGCCCTGGGTGATGGCCAAGGGTTTTGCCAATGCCCCCGCCGAACAGAAGGCCGCCTTGCAAGACATCTGCTCGCGGGCACTGGCCGGCTTCAAGGCATTGACCGTCATGCTGTCTCCGGTGTTGCCTACACTGGCCGGCCGTGTTGCCACGGAACTTTTCGGCGACAACGCGCCCTACCGCTGGGCCGACGCGTCGGCACTGCCGCAACGCGTAGCACCTTTCAAACACCTTATGCAACGGGTCGAGCCGGCCATGCTGGACGACCTTTTCGAACCACCGGCACAGGCATTGCCCACCCCGGGGGGCGAAGCGGTGGCCGACACCATCGACATCAAGGATTTTGCCAAGGTCGACCTGCGTATCGCCAAAATCATGGCTTGTGAGCCGGTGGACGGTTCGGACAAATTGCTGCGCCTGTCGCTCGACGTCGGCGAAGGCCGGTTGCGCCAGGTCTTTTCAGGTATCAAGGCGTGCTACACCCCCGACGACCTGGTCGGCAAACTCACGGTCGTAGTGGCCAATCTGGCGCCGCGCAAAATGCGCTTCGGTGTTTCCGAAGGCATGGTGCTGGCGGCCAGCCATGCCGACAGCTCGGTCGACGCCGGCATCTATGTGCTGCAGCCGTGGCCCGGCGCACAACCGGGCATGCGCATCAGCTAGTCATGAACAGCACCGATGTCGAGCGCCAGCGCGCCGGCCACGTCAGCACCCTGGTCAGCGTTGCGGTCAATCTTGTCCTGTCCGTGGTGCAGTTCATTATCGGCGTGTTCGCCCAGTCGCAGGCACTTGTCGCCGACTCGATCCACTCGCTGTCCGACCTGCTGTCCGACGGCGTTGTCCTGGTGGCGAACAAACACAGCCTGAAAGCGCCCGACGACGGGCACCCATACGGGCACCGGCGCTTTGAAACAGCGGCCTCCATGACAGTGGGGGCTTTGCTGATTGCGGTGGGCATCGGCATGCTGTGGCGCAGCGCGGCGGCGCTGCAAACACCGGATGCCATTCCCGAAGTTCATTCGGCGGCGCTTGTCGTCGCCTTTCTGACCTTGCTAGCCAAGGAAGGGCTGTTCCGCTATTTACTGCGGGTGGGTGAACGTGTGCGTTCTACCATGCTGATCGCCAACGCCTGGCATTCGCGGTCCGACGCCTTGTCGTCACTGGTGGTGGTCGTTGGAATCGGTGCCAACCTGGCAGGCTTTCATCTGGCCGACCCGCTGGCGGCCTTGCTGGTCGGCTTGCTGATTCTTCATATGGGCTGGAAGTTCTTCTTCGGGGCGTTCAACGAACTGATGGACTCCGCCGTCGACGCCGGTACCGAACAGCGAATTCGCGACCACATCCTGGGCACTCCGGGCGTTCAAGGCATACACGCGCTGCGTACCCGCAAGATGGGCGACATGATCTGGGTGGAAGTCGACCTGGAAATGGATGGCCGCCTGACTATTGCGCAAGGCCACGACATTGCCGTGGAAGCGCGGCGGCGGGTCATGGACAACGAGCCCGTGCTCGATGTCACGACACACTTTGACCCGGTCGACGTTACGCGTGCCGGGCCAGCCAAGCCGGCAATTCATCCAGAAAACAGGTAGTCACGCGTTCGTAGTGCCCCTTCGAGGCGGCGCTGTTATGCGGCGAAATCCATACATTGGGCATGGACCAAAGGGGCGATGCCGGCGGCAGGGGCTCTTCCAGAAACGTGTCCAGGTAGGCGGCGCGCAGTTTTCCCTGGCTTAACGCCTGCACCAGTGCCGTTTCGTCCAGCAACTCGCCGCGCGCCACATTGACGACACCGGCATGGGCCGGCAGCAGCGCCAGACGGCGGGCATTGATCAGCCCGTGCGTATCGGACGTTAAAGGCAACGCAAGCACCAGCCAGTGGCACGACGGCAGCACGGTATCCAGCTCACTCATGGCCACCGTTTCATCGAAATGATCCGACACCACGGCTTGCCGGCGTACGGCCGTCGTGTGAAACCCGACGGCTTTGAGCAGCCGCCCGATTTCACTGCCAATAGCACCAGCCCCAATGACAACCACTCGCTGTGTGGAGACATCATCGGGCATGTCCTGGCCACGCAATGGTGCCCAGCGACGCTGCTGCTGGGCCGCCAGCCAGTGCCCGAACCCGCGTGAATGCGCCAGAACCGCCGCCAGTACCGTTTGCGCAATGGGGACGGCGGTGCTGCCGCGTGACGAGGTAACGTGAACACCGCGCTGCAGTGACGGCTGGTACTGGGGAAGGTCGGTTCCCGACGAACATACGTGCAGCCACTGCAGGTTGGGTGCGGCATCGACCAGGCTGAAAAAAGCGTTGGACAGCGGCCCCGGCTGACGCAGGGAACTGCCCTCGTATAACTCGCGCGAGAAAAAAGCGGCATGTACATCGTTCAGCGATGACGGCAACCGCGAGGGGGTGTAGCGGCGCAGGCTGACGCCGGCTTGCCGGGCCAGAGCATCGATACGCTCACCTGCACGCGTATCGATCAGATCGGAAATCAACAACCCTGGCACTGAATTACTCTGACCCTGCATTTTGCTCTGACCCCAATATTGCTCTGACCCCAAATTCGCGGATTAGCGAATGATAGCCCAGGGGCCGTCTTGTCCGGGGTAGGTGACGCCGTAACGGGTAATGGCGTCGGGGTCGAAGCCGAAGCCCAGGCCGGGTTCGGTGGGTAGCAGCAGATCGCCGTTGTCGGCTTTCAACTGGCGGTCGATCAGGCGACGGAAGTTGACGATGTGATCGTCGGGCATCCATTCCACATAGGTGGTGTTGGGTGTTGCGGCTACCAGATGCACATGGACATCGTGCCAGGCATGCGGGTCGACCATCAGCCCGTAGCTCGCCGCCGTGGCGGCAATACGGCGCCATTCGGTGATACCCCCGCATACGGTGGCATCGGTTTGAAGCAAGGTACTTGCCCCCGCGGTAATCAGATCCTTGAAACGCCACCGCCCGGCCTCGACCTCGCCGG
>JBFWLP010000158.1:0-4444 GCA_050252075.1 Burkholderiaceae bacterium
AGGGGCACCAGGGCGGGATTGCCCAGCGGTGTTTGCTGTGTTTGTGCGATATGGTCGGCAATCAAGGGTGCGAGGTTCTCCGGCAACTGAAGCGACCGCATCAGTTTCTTCAAGGTATTCAGTTCTTGCGCCTGTACCTGACCGTTCAACGCCAGGCGGGTCACATTATATTTACTCTGCTCGTCTTGAATATAGCCTGAAAAGTAGGCTGTCCTGCCACCGGGCAGTGGGATTTCCAGATGATGGACCGGTCGGGTCCACAAACCATTGCCGCGCGTGATCGCATTTTGCCGGGCATCATCAAACAACACTACGCGTGCCCAGTCGAGCCCGGCGCGCAACAGCCACTGTGCCTGAACGCGGTCGCGTTCCCCGGCAAGGGTCTGCGCCAACCGCGACTGGCGTTCCATGAGCGAACTGGTGATTACCGATACGGCCGCCACCACCACCAGGGCACCGATCACCGCCATGCCCCGTTGCCTTATGCCCCGATGCGTCATGGGGCGGCGGCAGCAGTCTGCGTCTGTCATGGCAAGATCACCACTTTGCGGTACCTGGCCGGCGTCGGGTTGCCGGGTAGCTCCAGCGTGATTTCCACGCCCTTTGGCAGCTCGGCGGACAAAGCGTCATTCAGGGCAACCCAGCCGCGCCGGTCGACCCAGGCACGAACGTCAAAGCGGCTGATGGGCGCGGCGACGACGGTGTCGAAGATGCTGATCGCAGGCAGCGGAAGCCGGGCCGAGGCGGGCGACAGGCCGCGAAGCAGGGCGCCTTCGCGGACCAGCCATACGACCCGTTGCCATTGCCCGTCGTTGGCCAGGCGCACAAACGACAGGCTACCCTCCGACCATGTCACATCGGCCACGGTGCCGGCGTGGTGTTGAAGATCATCACCCAGTTGATCCAGGCCTTGAACCAGGGCAAGCGTGGCATCGGTGTGTCGGGACAGCTCCCGGCTGGAGCGTCCGGTGACATCCAGCGCCTGCCAGGCAATCAGGCTGAGCAGCCCCATCAGCGCTAGGGCGATCAGCACTTCAAGCAAAGTGAACCCTCGTTGCGGGCCAGTGCGGGTAGTCATGGCAAGGGTGACAACATGCCGGATAACTCAGCCACCAACGCGCCGTCGGGCAGCCGCGCCTGTATCAGTACTTGGCGAAAATTCTGATTGACGGTGGCCGTCACCACCTGATCGCATCGCAGGGCCAGAGGCCCCTGCGGGCACAGCGTACTGGAGCGGCCCACAGGCGGGAAAGCCCGGGTCAGACGTAGTTCGGCCAGGCGATTACCGGCGGCCTGCAAGGCCAGCGCGTGCTGCTGCAGGCGTTCAGCACCGGTCGCACTGACACCCAGGGCGCGCAGGGCGGCCGCCAGGGCAATACTGACAATGGCCAGCGCGATCAATACTTCGATCAGGGTGAATCCCTCCTGACCAAGGTCACGGCGCCTCATGGCGCCACCCGATACTGGCCGGCACCCGAACGGACAATGCGCACAACACGGTCGCCACTGTGCAGTTCGACGGCCGTGGGTCCGGAAAACCACTCCCCAGTGAAAGGCGTGTCGCCCGCCGGATACAACCGAACCTTGACCGGAGATGCCGATGCCCAGGAATGTGCCTGGAAAAGTGCGGGCTGGGGCCCGGTTTGCGTGGCGGGTAGCGGCAGGGCCACCGCAAGCTTATCCGGTGCCGCGACAAAACGGTAGCCCGCATCGTGATAGGACCAGTACACGGTTTGGCCGAAGTGGCGTGCCTGGTCGTGCGCCATGGCAAACCATTGGGTCAGCCGCCGTGCATCGGTTTCGAGCGCCTGCCTTTCGGAAGGCCGGAAGGCCTGAACACTGATCGTGGCGGTGGCAATGCCGATAATGGCCAGAACGATCAGCACTTCCAGCAAGGTGTACCCGTGCTGTCGCATGGATTCAGCGCGCCCAGGAGCCAATGTCGGCATCGCGGCCCTCGCCGCCGGCCTGCCCGTCGGCGCCGAGCGAGAAAACGTCGATCTCGCCGTGCACACCCGGGTTCAGATAATGATAAGGAGCGCCCCAGGGATCAACGGGCAGGCGGTCGAGGTACCCGCGAGCTGCTGACGACGTGGTTGGAGAAGGCGTAACCAGGGCCTGCAGGCCTTGCGAGGTATCGGGGTAACGGCCGTAATCCAGGCGATACAGCTTCAGTGCCTGCATGATGCTGCCGATGTCTTGCCGCGCGGCAATGGCGCGCGCCTGATCGGGCCGGTCGATAAGATTGGGCACCACGAGCGCGGCCAGCACACCCATGATCACCACGACCACCATAATTTCAATCAGCGAGAAACCGCGTTGCAAACCAGAGGTCGGTGAAGAGAAGGGCGTCATCGGATGCATACTCGTTGGGTTAGGTGTTACGGATCATTATAATGGCGTGACTCTTTGAAACCGGCCCGCCACTGGGGGCCATCCCCAAGGAAACCGCAAATGAATGCCTTGCTTTCCTTTTTTGCCCTGCGAGGCCCCGCTGTTCTGCAGGCTCTGGCCCTTCTGGCCCTGGCGGCGGGCCTTGGCGTGGCGGGTGCGGTTTTTATGGCTCCGGAACCCAGGCCGCTGCCGCCCGCCCTGCAGGCACAACCGGCCCGCACACCCGATGTTCAGGCGTTGGCGCAGTGGTTCGGCGGCGCCCCGTTGCGTATTGCCGTGACGGTGCAGGGCGTCATCGCGTCCAGCGACGGGCACGGATCGGCCTTGCTCGGCATTAATGGCGCGCCCGCCCAGGCGTTCCGGGTGGGGGACACGATTGCTCCGGGTGTAGTGCTGGCCAACGTCAGCGGACAGTCGGTCACCCTGTTGCAACAGGGTACCCGGGAATCGATCGCCGTCTCGTCGCTGGCCCCGCTGCCGGCCAATGGTTTTGTAACCCTGCCGTCGGCCGACACGCCGGCAACGCAATAGGTCATGGCCGGTTACGGGTCCTTCTGGGCACCCTGGCCGATTGACGGCCGCTTTGCACTGGCGGCGATCGTTCTGTTTGCGTTGGTGACAGCAGCAGTGCTCGCGCGGCTCGCTGTGGCGCTTCCGCGCACCATTCTCGATCTTCCCGAACCGGCAGCCCATGGCCATGACAAGGCGAGTGCGTGGGGGCTGGTCGTAAGTGCGCCCGTGGTTGCCATGGGCTGGCACCTTGCGCTGGGTCCGGTTCCGGCGGCCTGGGCCGCCACATTGTTTACGCTGGTACTTATTGCACTGGCCTGGATCGACTGGCAAACAGGCTTGCTGCCGGACTTGCTGACCTTGTCATTACTGTGGGCGGGGTTGCTGGTGAATGTAGGCGGCGGATTCTCTCCGCTGGCCGATGCCGTGATCGGCGCGGCGGCGGGCTATCTGCTGCTGTGGGCCTGTTGCCGGGCCATGGCGGTTTTCACCGGCCGTGTCGGTATGGGCAACGGTGATTTCAAGTTGCTTGCGGCCCTGGGAGCCTGGCTGGGCTGGACGGCTTTACCCGGGCTCCTTCTGGTGTCGTCGCTGACGGCATTGGCCATCGGGCTTATGCTGCGTTTCAGCGGGCGCCTGGGGGCTCACGAGGGTTTCAGTTTTGGTCCCTACCTGGCACTGGCCGGGTTGGTCATGATGGCACGTGTGTGAGCGTACTAATTATTAACTTTACATAATATACATTATGCGTATTTCGGTCGAGGGAGCAGGCATTGAAAAACGCGGCGTGCCCGCCGGCGATCCGTTGGGTCTCGCGAATGACAAGCCGTCACGGTCATGGCTGCACCGGGTGCTGCCATGGCGCGGTTTTATTGCTTTTTCACGCCGAAGCACTGGTCCAGTGTGGGAAACGTACCGTTGCGCACCTGGCTGGAGTAATCCAGCACGGCGGCACTGATCAGCGCGCCGGCATCGGCAAATGTTCTTGCAAATTTCGGCAGACGCCCGCCCGATAAACCCAGAATATCCTCGGTCACCAGAATCTGTCCGTCGCAATCGGGCGAGGCGCCGATACCGATGGTCGGTATGGACAATTCCTGGGTGATGCGCCTTGCCACCGGCTCGGCCAGGCCTTCCAGAACTACGGCGAAGGCACCGGCACGTTCGTGGGCTTTCGCATCATTCACTATGCGTTCGGCGGCTTCGGGCGTCATGCCCTGGGCCTTGAAACCGCCCATCGTGTTCACATACTGCGGCATCAGGCCGACATGAGCCAGTACCGGTATGCCGCGTTGAACCAGGAATTCGGTGGTGGGCGCCAGTGCGGCCCCGCCTTCCATCTTTACACCGTCGGCTCCGCTGTCCGCCAGGGCCCTGGCGCAGTTACGAAATGCTTGTTGGGGCGACTCCTGGTAGCCGCCGAACGGCATATCCATAATGACGCAGGCCCGCTCTGTCGAGCGTACGACCGCCGCCGTATGAAATGCGAGCTGTTCCACGGTGATCGACAAGGTGTCGGGCAGCCCGTAACCCACCATGG
>JBFWLP010000159.1:0-4276 GCA_050252075.1 Burkholderiaceae bacterium
AGCAGCCGTTTTTCCAGCTTGTTCTCGTTCACCCGCTGGCGTTGTAGTGCCTTCGGGTCGGCATTGACGGCGGGTTCGGGGCCGGCCGCGGGATCGGTGTGAACAGTGATGGGGGTGGTGTCAACGTGCATGATGGGGGAAATAATTAGCGGCTGCGCTGCACTTCAATGCCTACAGCGGCGCAGTCGGAAAAGGCGAGCGGTTTGCTTACCCGGATTTTAACAAGGCGCACTTCGGAAAAATCGTGAAAGATCCGGTCTGCCAGGCGCTCGCTCAGTGTTTCAAGCAAATGCACGTGCTCGCGGGTGCATTCGTCAACGATTGCCTTGCGCAGCAACCGGTAGTCGAGCACGCTTTGAAGCTTGTTGTCGTCAACGGCTTCATGAATATCGACATCGAATTCGGCGTCGATGTGCAGTGGCTGGGTGGCACGAAGCTCGTGCTCAAGAATTCCTATGCGCGCGTCAAGTGCAAGCTGGTGAAAGAATATGCGTCGGGTGGCCATGATGGTGGGAACGAGTAGAATTGCCGAAATTGTAGTGCTTTCGGTCTTCGCCCGTCACAACGTCGCGGTGAAAGGACAGAAAGGGATTAAGAATGGGCCCAGCCGTGAACCAACCATCGTCAAGCAACAGGCCATCGCATGCCGACGCCATCATCATCGGAGCCGGTCCCGCAGGATCCTCCTGCGCGGCGTGGCTGGCCCGCCTGGGGTTTTCCGCCCGGGTTCTCGAAGCCTCCGATGCCGTCGGCGGGCTGTGCCGCCGCAACCCGTTTCGCGACGACTGGAATGTGTCCTTGCCGGGGCTGACAGGGGCGCAGGTGGCCGAGAATCTGGCCGTCAGCCTGCGCGAGGCGGGTGTGCATGTGCAGCTATCGTGTTTTGTTCGCACGATCGAGCGTGGGCCGTCGGGGTTTCATGTGCTTGCCGATCCGGCCGGGCAGGTATTCACTGCGCCCTATCTTGTTATCGCGAGCGGTGTGCGGCCGCGCGGGCTGGGTTTGTCGCAGCCTTGCGTGGTTCCGGTGCTTGAGGGGCCGGGCGATCACATCGCCTCGTACGACTTCCATGGCAAGCGTGTAGCCGTTCTGGGCGGCGGAGACAATGCCTTCGAGAACGCTCTTTACGCGCTCGACCGTGGTGCGGCGTCGGTTCGCGTGTTTGCCCGCCATGTCAGGGCGCAGGCCCAGTTCGTGCGGCGCATGCCGCCGGATAATGTGTCTTGCGGCAGCTACCGTGTGGATCCCGAAAACGGCCGGGTCAACGGCGAGCCGTTTGACGTGGTGCTGGTTTTCTACGGCTGGGAGCCTTATGCCGGGTTTGCCGATGCGCTGGCGCTGACACCTACGGAGCACGGGTTCATTGCCACCGACCCGGCCACGGCGCAAACCAGTTGTCCGGGCGTTTATGCCATAGGCGAGGTTGCGTCGCGCCAGCACCCGTGTGTGGTCACGGCAATGGCCGATGGCGTGACCGCCGCCAAGGCCATACAGGCGTGTCTTGAGGCGCCGTTGCGCGCGTGCCTTACGCGCGCCTGAGCGGGCGTGGGATCTATGCGCGTTTGATCGTGCACTCGGTCACGGGGGCGGCCTGCAGGGTTACCCGGAATGCACGCAGTTCGTCGCGCCGGAACACATGGACATCCACGGTCTGGCCAGGTTGGTACGCGCCAAGCAGTCGATCCACACTGGCGGCGTCGGTGACCCGTAAGCCGTTGACGGCCACCAGCATGTCACCGGCTGACAGCCCATGCAAATGGGCGGCTCCGCCTTCGTACGCCGTTGCGATTACTGTTTCGCCGTGGTCTGAGCGCAGGCGCACATTCAGTGATGGCCCCGGGCCGGCAGGCTTCCACTGCAGGGTCAAGCCTTCGGTGGCCAGAAGCGGTTCCAGGGGAATGTCGTCGCAACCTTCAACGTAGCGGTCAATGAAATGGCGCACATCCACGCCGGTCGCTTCATGGATGAGATCGGGCATGGCGTCTTCCGCGATGCCCTGCGGGTCTTCACGGTAAAACCCCTGGCCGAAGCGGCTCCAGAGCAACCGCATGACGTCGTCGAGCGAAGCTGCGCCCTGGGTGCGATCGCGAATGAGCAGGTCCAGCCCCAGTGCCGCCAACGCGCCCTTGGTGTAGTAACTGACCAGCGCGTTGGGAGAGTTTTCGTCTTGTTTGTAATACCGTGTCCAGGCATCAAAAGAGCTTTGCGCAATGCTTTGCTTGTGGCGACCCGGCGCCCGGTGTACGGCGGCAATGGTTTTACCCAGCAGTTTCAGGTACTGCTCTTCGGAAATGACGCCCGATCGCAGCAGCATCAAATCGTCGTAGTACGAGGTAAACCCCTCAAAGACCCAGAGCAGACGTGTATGGTTCTCACGGGCCAGGTCGTAGGGAACGAATGCTGCCGGCTTGATGCGTTTTACATGCCAGGTATGAAAGTATTCGTGGCTGACCAGCCCCAGAAAGCCGCAATACCCCTCGCCGGCATCGGGTACCCCCTGTACGGGAAGGTGGTGACGGGTGGCGAGCAGGGCGGTGCCGGCCCGATGCTCCAGGCCGCCGTAGCCGTCGCCGGTGAGCATGGTTAAAAAAACATAGCGGTCGCTGCTGTCAAGGAACGGCGCCCGGTGGTGTCCGGGATCAAAGAACGCGATTTGGGCCTCGCAGATTCTCTGGGTGTCGGCGGCAATACGTGCCAGGTCAAGATTGGGGGCTACGCCGGTAAACACCATTTCGTGAACCGCGCCATGGGCCTTGAATTGCACCACCTGGGGGGTGCCCATTTCCACGGGATGGTCGATCAGGGCGTCGTAATCGGGGGCGCGGTACATGCCGAAGCCGTGGCGCCGGGCAGCGTCGGGGTGGCCGACGGCTTCGGGCAGGCTGGTGTACACCTTCCATTGCCGGGTGTGCGGCGGCGCCAGAAGCTTGACCAGGCATGGCAGGTGTTCGTGCCCGGAAGGGCGCAGAAAAACGCTGGTGCCGTTGAAAAAGGCATGAGATTCATCGACATGAGCCCCACGCACCGACAGGTCGTAGGCATAGACGCAGTAGGTCAGGGTGAGCGGGCCTGCCACGGGGGCGCAGCGCCAACGGTGATTATCCAGCTTCTGGATTGCTGCATCGCGCTTGCCGGCGCGCGCCTGAATGCGTTCGATCTGGCGGGAAAAGTCGCGAATGAGATAGCTGCCGGGAATCCAGGCGGGCAGGTCGAACTCCTGCCCTTCTGGGTTGGGGTGCGGCACTGTCAGGGTGACTTCCAGACGATGGCCGGACGGATCGACCGGCATTACGGTATAAAGTAGGTTTGTTTGCGCTTTATTCATAGTTCAATAGTACTTTGCATTTCAATTCCAAGGAGACCCCATGAGCACACCAATGGTAAAGACCGAGGTACGCGGACGCGTTGCCATTCTTACACTGGATCGTCCGAAAGCCCTGAACGCCTTAAGCAACGAATTGATGGACGAGCTGGCCGAAAAGTTGCGCGCGTTCGATACCGATGAAGGTATTGGTGCCATGGTGCTGACCGGCAGCGAGAAAGCCTTTGCCGCAGGTGCCGATATCACCGCCATGTCGGGCTGGGATTACATGCATGTGTACAAGAACGATTACCTGGGCGGCAACTGGGATTCCCTGCGTCGCATCCGCAAGCCTATCATTGCGGCCGTCGCCGGCTATGCGCTGGGGGGCGGCTGCGAGCTGGCCATGGTGTGCGATTTTATTATCGCTGCCGACAACGCCAAGTTCGGCCAGCCCGAGATCAAGCTGGGCGTTATTCCGGGGTATGGCGGTACGCAGCGTCTGCCGCGCGCCATCAGCAAGTCCAAAGCCATGGATCTGGTGCTGACCGCCCGCATGATGGATGCCGCCGAGGCCGAGCGCGCCGGGCTGGTGTCACGCGTGGTGCCGCTTGACCGCGTGCTCGACGAGGCCATCGAGGCGGCAACCGTCATTGCCTCCATGTCGCTGCCATCGGTCATCATGGCCAAAGAGTGCATCAATATGGCCTACGAAGGTAACCTGAACGATACCCTCATGTTCGAGCGGCGTAATTTCCACGCCCTGTTCGCCACCCAAGACCAGAAAGAAGGAATGAAGGCGTTCGTTGAAAAACGCAAGCCCGATTTCAAGCACGTGTAAGCCTTTAGGCGGCAAGTCGAAATTGTTGCAGCGCGCCAACCGGCGCGCTTTTTCGTGGCGGGTTCCCCGCTAACGCGCGCCTGCCGTCGTTCTTCTGAATAGGTGTGCCTGCAACACAACGGGCCCTTTTGCTT
>JBFWLP010000160.1:0-4235 GCA_050252075.1 Burkholderiaceae bacterium
CCGCCAAAGATATGAAAGAATTCATTGCTCTGGCTAAAGCCGAGCCGGGTAAATATTCGTTTGCATCGCCGGGTGTAGGTTCGCTGGGCCATGCCAATATTGCCAACTTCATGATGCTGGCGGACATCGAGCTGCTGCATGTACCCTATCGCGGATCGGGCCCCGCCATTAACGATGCCATCGCCGGTCAGGTCGATTCGCTGACGGACAATCTGTCGTCGACCTTGCCGCATCTGGTCGAGGGGCGTTTGCGCCCCCTGGCGCTGCTGGGTGCCGAGCGTTCGCCGGTTCTGCCCGATGTGCCCACCTATGGTGAGCTTGGATTTCCCGACATGGGCACCGGCGGCTGGTTTGGCCTGGTTGCACCCAAAGGCACCCCGAAGGAAATCATCGACCGGCTGAATGCCGCCATCAAGAAAGTGGCGACCAACCCCGAATTTCAGGAAAAGGCCGCCAGCGCGGGCGGTTCGGTAATGGTCAACAGCCCCGAAGAGTTCACCGAGCAAATCAAGGCAACGCTGGTGCGTTATGCCAAGGTTGCAAAAGCGGCAAACATTCAGGCTGACTAATGCGTTTTCCCCTACCCACGGTGGCACCCGTGGTGCGCCGCGACCCTACGGTTGCGGCTCTACCGCTGGTGTGTGACTCCCCGCATAGCGGCACGTATTATCCGGCCGATTTCGGCTATGCCGTGCCCCACGCCCTGCTGCGCCAGGGCGAGGATACCCACGTGGAACGCTTGTGGCAGGCGGCGCCCGATGTTGGCGCCACCCTCATTCAGGCCGGTTTTCCGCGTGCCTATATTGATCCGAACCGCACGCTCGACGATCTGGACCCCGATGCCTTGCAAGGCGAGTGGCCGGTAGCCCTGGCGCCCGGTGAAAAAACCCGCCTGGGCAAAGGGCTGGTCTGGACCCGCCTGGACGCGAACACCCCCATCTACGATCGCAAGCTGTCGGTGGATGAAGTGCAGCATCGGCTGAATGCCTATTATCATCCGTATCACGATGCCCTGGCGCAGGCAGTAAAAGAGCGCTACGAGCAGTTCGGGTGTCTGTGGCATTTGAATCTGCATTCCATGCCCAACGATGTCTACGAGCGTCTGGGTATTGCAAGTTCCAGGCCTTTGGCCGATTTTGTGCTGGGCGATCGCGACGGCACCACCTGCGAGCCGGGCATTATCGACGTGATCGCGCGTTTTCTGAAGGACCAGGGGTACTCGGTGGCCCTTAATGACCCTTACAAAGGGGTGCAGCTTATTGCGCAAATTGGCCAACCGGCCCGAAAGCGCTATAGCTTGCAGATTGAAATTCGGCGACCGGTTTACATGAATGAAATCACCCGTGAACCCACGAATGATTTTGTGACCGTTCAGGCCGATCTGACCCGGTTGCTGGGTCAGATCGCGGCCCATATTCGGTCTGGCTTGCGCTAGCCGTTACCTGGCTAGTTGGCCGAGGCGCCTGATTGCTTGACGGCTTTGGCCCACTTGGCCACTTCGTTGTCAAGGAACTGGCGTCCCTGTTCGGGTGTGTACACCAGCGGCTGTGCACCGCGCGACTTCAGCGCATCTTGCATCTTGGGCGAGTTCAGAATCGACGTTATTTTCTCGTTCAGAAACTTCACCACGTCGTCGGGTGTCTGGGCGGGAGCCAGAACGGTTGCCCAGCCCACAGCCTCGTAGCCCGGGTAGCCCAATTCAGCCACGGTGGGTACGTCGGGTAGTTGCGGTACGCGCTGCGCCGTCGTGACGGCCAGCGGAATCGCCTTCTTCGCTTCGATATTGCCCAGGGCGGCGGTTACAGAGTCGACCATCAGCGGTACGTGATTGCCCAGAAAGTCGGCCTGCGCCGGGCCGCTGCCCTTGTAGGGAATGTGGCGCATATTGATGTTGGCCGTAGCCTTGAACATTTCGGCGGAAAGGTGCTGGGTACCCCCGATGCCGGCACTGGCGTAGGCCAGCTCGTCGGGCTTGGCTTTGGCTTTCTCGACCATTTGGGCCAACGAGGTGATGCCTGCCTGGTTATTGGCCAGGAAGATGAGCGGCACGGTGAAAATACCACCCACCGGGCGCAAATCCTTGGTCAGCGAATAACCGGGATCGGCGTAAAGTGTCTGGTTCACGGCACCGGCGCTGCCGCCCACCGCCAGCGTGTAGCCGTCGGGTTTGGCGCGTGCCACGAATTGCATGCCAATGTTGCTGCCGGCGCCGGCCTTGTTTTCAACGACGACCGGCTGACCGACCTGAGCGGCCAACTCTTCGGCGACGATACGCGCGAAAATATCGGTTGCCTGGCCGGGAGGAAAAGGAACGATCAATGTGATCGGGCGCTCGGGGTAGGCGGCGTGAGCCAGCGTTGCCGTGGAAAGCAAGGCGGCGGCAAGCAATGACTTGCCCTTGCGTGATACGAAATTCATAAAAAAACCTTTTTGTTGTGTTACTACTGACCATTGGGTCTACTATTTTAAGGAAGTTTTTGTGACAACGAAGGAATTGCCGGTCGAGCCGGACTATCTGGGCGATGTGCGAGCCCTGGTGTTTGACCTGGACGGAACGCTCATCGACAGTGCCGATGACATCATGTATCGCATGCGGCACACTTTTGCCGAGCTGGGCGTGGGTGCGCTGCCGGAAAACTATCGCACCGGCAACCTGCATGGCACGACCGCCGGCATCATGCAAACCATCGCCGGCGATATGGGATGGCGCGCCCCGGCCGACGTCACCCCCTGGGTTGAATGCTACCAGCGCACGGCAACGATGTTTGGCCATCAGTCCACGAAGCTGTATCCCGGTGTTCTAGACGTGTTGCAGGCCTGCCGCGACCGTTTTGGCCTGGCGATCTGCACCAACAAAGTTCATGCCGGCGCAATATCGGTAACGCGGCATTTCGGTATCCATGATTATTTCGATGCCATCAGCGGAATGGACACCTGGCCGCAGGCCAAGCCATCGCCGGTGCCCTTGCTGGAAACCATCCGTCTGCTGGGAGTCAGCCCGGCGCAGTGTCTTTACTTCGGCGATACCGAGGTGGATGCCGAGTGTGCACAACGGGCGGGCGTGCGTTTTGTCTGGCATACCGCGGGCTACGGCGGCAATGCTCCTTCCCGGTATCCGTGTCATCACGCCTTTGATCGCTGGGGCGACCTTCTGGCCGGCCTGTCCGTGCCGTCTGGTCGTCGGGGTTAGTACACTACGTTTTTCACACCGGAAGGGTCATCATGAGCGAAGTACATACGCTGTCCGCCACGGAACTGGTGGCGCTGATACGCCACAAGAAGCTTTCACCCGTAGAGGTCGTGCAAGCCAGTCTGGATCGGGCGGCGGCGCTGCAGCCTACGCTGAACTGTTTTATCACGGTGTGTGCCGATCAGGCTCTTGAGCAGGCCAGGCGTGCCGAACGCGCCGTGATGCAGGGCGAGGCGCTGGGGGCTTTGCATGGTGTGCCCTTTACCGTCAAAGACATTGTGAACACTGCCGGCGTGCGCACCACTTTCGGTACGGTATTGCACAAAGACCATGTGCCGGCCGAAGACGCCGTGTCGGTGGCTCGCCTGAAGGCGGCGGGCGCCATTCTTGTGGGTAAAACCACAACGCCGGAATTCGGCTCGCAACCGTTCACGCGCTCGCCCTTGTTTGGCGATACCCGTAATGCGTGGCATGCGCAGCGGGCGTCGGGAGGCTCCAGCGGCGGTGCGGCTGTGGCCACTGCCGCTGGAATTACACCGTTGGCCGTTGCCACCGATGGCGGCGGCTCCACCCGCATTCCTGCCGCTTGTAACGGGGTGGTGGGTATCAAGCAAACCAACGGCGTTATTCCTCACAGCCAGGCGCAGGATCTGTTCGGCAACCAAACCTACGTTACCCCCACGACACGTACCGTGGCGGACACCGGCCTGATGATGCAGGTAATGTCCGGCGCGTATGCGCAGGATCCCTGGTCTATCGGGCTTCAGCCGGTTGACTACGCGGCCGCTTCGCTGCACCAGGGTACGCTGCACGGAAAACGGGTTCGTTACTGCTACGCCCCGGCCGGGCGGCCGCTGGCCGCCGACGTGAAAGAGAACTTCGACGCATCGCTAGGCGTGCTCGAGAGCCTGGGTGCCGTGCTTGAACCGTTCGAGGCCGAAGATTTCCTGGTGGAACCCATCTGGCGGACCATTAATCACACGGTGTGGCGCGCGCGTTTTGTAAAGCTGGTGGAGCAGCACCCCGAGACATTCAGCGATACATT
>JBFWLP010000161.1:0-4197 GCA_050252075.1 Burkholderiaceae bacterium
CAGGCCTGCCAGGAAAAAACCGACCAGCAGGGCTTCCTTGAGAATGAGCCGGCTTTGGTGCTTCTCATACGCTTGGGTGAAGCCAAGAAACATCAGAAATATGCCCAGAAATATGACGGGGTGGTGTGCGTAGATAACCACGCCAGCCAGAAAAACGATGTGCACAATGGCCACTGGCAGCGGAACACGCGCATCATCTGAGCCTTCTTCATTTGTGGGCAGGGTAGGGTAAAGGTGATCCTTCAACAAATAAGTCGCAATACTGGCATTGATGAGAACGGCTATGGCGGCCTTCCACCCGAATGTTGACAGCATGAACATGCTGTCCCATTGCCAGGTGGCAGCCACCATCAGTACAGGGGGCGCAGCGTAAGACGTCAGGGTGCCGCCAATGGACACGTTGACAAAGAGCACCCCCAATGCCAGATATTTCAGGCCTTCGGGCACGTTACGTCGAAAGATTTGCAGCGATAGCATCAATGCTGCAATTGTCATTGCAGCCGGCTCTGTGATGAGAGAGCCTAAAAGCGGTACGAAGGCCAGACCCAGCCACGCCGTTGCGATGGGAGTCGGCAGTGGCGCCCATCGGGCGACCACCTTGACGGCGGAGATGACGGTGGACAATACAGGCTTGGATGCAGCAATCACCATGACCACGAACACAAACAGCGGCTCGGTGTAATTACGTGATTCGGCATAATCCAAAGCCGCACTTCCGCCGGTAGACATTGCCATCACGACGATAAGCACGATCGCCCAGAACCCGAATACAACCTCGACTTCACCCAGCAGGTGAAAGAGTCCGGAGTGTTTGGGGAACCGGCCAGAGAGGCGCTCGAACTGCTTGGTGGCGAAGGTATGAACCAGGGCAATGGCAAAAATGGACGCAGCAATCCATTCAATGGTTAGATTGAACATGTAGTCGATCACAGAAGGCGCAGCGAGGCGGCCCGACCTTCGCTGCTTTCCTGCCGCACCTCGTTGTGCAACACCCAGGCCAATTCTAACAGCAAGCTGAACAGCGCCGCGGCGTTGACTGTCTTGGTGGCGATAGAGAAAATCTATCGACCCGTTTTAAACATTCAACTCGCAATCGATAATAGTTCTCATTAAAATTTCTCATCGATTCAGGAGTTGATCATGCGTTTCGTTGCTTACAAGACCAGCCAAGTATTGCTTCACATGGGTGTCGCGTTCGCCGTGACCTACGCCTTCACCGGTTCGCTAGCCGTAGGCGGACTGGCCGCGGTGGTGGAACCTATTTGCAACGTGACGCTCATGCCGCTGCACGACAGGCTGTGGGCGCGGCTCAGCATGGGCGGTAAGACGCGTGCGAATAGGGGGGAGGAAGCTACGGCCGCCCCGTTGCGTTTGGCTGCTACCGCTAACTAGCCCGCAAAAAGGTGCGCCCCATGCCGCGCGGGACATGATCCTGCAGTTTCGCCCGTGTGGCGACTCTGTCACGCTCTCATGTCAATCCACTACACACCTGTTACGAAATTACCCCCTTCAGCAGTCAGTTATTTCAACGCCTTGCAGAAAGGCTGTTCTGGCTGGATTACCACCCCAATGCTTCTTAAGCTGTGCTCATCAACCAGATCTCAAGCTCAGGAGCACTGTCATGTTGAAGCATCGCTATACCAAACTCGCGTTGATCGGTCTTACCGCACTGGCCCTGGCGGGCTGTGCGACCCACGACCGCCGGCAGAACAACACGATGGTCGGTGCCGGGCTGGGCGCCGCGGCGGGTGCAGTCGTTTCGCAGGGCAACCCCTGGTATGCGCTGGGTGGAGCTGCGGCGGGCGGCCTGCTCGGGAACATTCTTACTGAAGACGATCGTCGCTCGCGTCGCCACGTGCATGGCAATAAAAGCCGCTACGTGCATGGCAACAAAAGCCGCTACGTGCATGGCAACAAAAGCCGACACAGCTATAGTCATGGCGGCCGGGGAAGCCGCCACCACCACCGCCGGTGAGTCTGACATGGTATAGAGAACGTTGACCCACTCCAGCGTTCTCCATGCCACCCACATCCGATTTCCAACCGCCGCACGCCGGCAATTCGCGCGGCACCATCAGCGAGGTTTTCCTCGCGTTCCTGGTATTGGGCCTGACATCATTCGGCGGGCCCATTGCGCATCTGGGGTACTTCCGCAAAGAATTCGTTGAGCGCCGGCGCTGGCTCGACGATCACAGCTATGCCGATCTTGTGGCGTTGTGCCAATTTCTGCCCGGTCCGGCGAGTAGCCAGGTGGGTATGGCGCTGGGGTTGGGTCGGGCAGGGTGGCCCGGCATGTTCGCGGCATGGGCGGGGTTCACACTGCCGTCGGCAGGCGTCCTGATTCTGTTTGCGTATGGCATTACAGGCTATGCAGAGCTGGCCGCCTCTGGCTGGGTTCACGGCCTGAAGCTCGCGGCCGTGGCCATCGTGGTGCAGGCCGTGTGGGGCATGGCGAAGTCGCTCTGTCCTGATCGCTTGCGGGCGTTCGTTGCAGTGGGTGTGGCGCTGCTCGGTTTGGCTGTGCCGGGCGTGGCGGGGCAGGTGGCTGCACTAATATTGGCGGGCTTTGTAGGTTGGTGGCATGTGCCGCTGCGTCCCATTCAAGCGGGCGCCGTGCCACGGTGGCCTGTGTCGCCGAAGCTGGGCGTCGCCGCTTTCGTTCTCTTAGTCGTCTTGCTGATCGGCCTGCCCGTCTGGGCGACCGCGACCGGTTAGAGCGCGGCTTCGTTGGTCGAGGAGGTGTATCGCGCCGGTGCCTTGGTGTTTGGGGGTGGCCACGTCGTGCTGCCGCTGTTGCAGGCAGGCGTGGTGCCGGGCGGGTTCGTCACTGAAGCCGAGTTCCTGGCGGGGTATGGGGCCGCCCAGGCGGTGCCCGGGCCCCTGTTCACGTTCGCGGCCTATATCGGTGCGGTCGCAGAAGGTCCGATGACCGGCTGGTGGGGCGGCATGGTGCTTTTGGTCGTGATCTTCGTGCCTGGAGCGCTGGTGCTGATCGCGGCCTTGCCATTCTGGGAGGCGTTGCGTCATCGCCCCGGCGTTCAGCGAATCATGGCGGGCGTGAACGCGGGTGTCGTGGGGCTGCTGCTGGCGGCGCTATATGACCCGGTCTGGACCACCGCCGTGCAGGGGCGCGCCGACTTTGGCCTGGTGCTCGCCGCATTCGCGCTCCTGGTTTTCGGCCGTGTGCCGCCGGCGCTGGTCGTGCTGCTTGCGGCTGTGGGCGGCGGGATTCTGGCGGTATGATGCTGTCCTGGCCCGAGCATTGTGCCGGCACCTGCGTTCAAGTTGGTCCCCATGCGTCTTCCTCGAGAAACTGTCTTCACCGCTGCACCTCTTCAGGGTGTCCCGTCATGCCTCAAACCCCAGTCCAATCGCTCAAGCATTCGGCAGAACGCTGATCAGGCGGGGTGCGCCTGATGGGTACGTTGGCGGATTTGCGCAAGGCGGCAGGTGGGGGCGGGGGCTACTGGGCGGGCTTCGCATTGGCAGTGGTAGGGGCCGTGTTGTTCTCGGCCAAGGCGATTGTTGCCAAACTCACCTACCGTTACGGCGTTGATGCCCTGACCGTGATGGGCTTTCGCATGCTGTTCGCGCTGCCGTTCTTTGCGGCGGTGGCGGCCATGCAGGCGTGGCGTGTGCGTACCGGCAGGCTGGCGCCGCTCAGTCGCCGCGATTCTCTCACCATTCTGGGGCTGGGCTTCATCGGCTATTACCTGTCGAGCTACCTCGACTTTCTGGGCTTGCAGTACATCTCGGCGGGCCTGGAGCGGCTGATCCTGTTTTTGTCGCCCACGTTCGTGCTGATGATTTCGGCGCTGTACCTGAAGCGGCGCATCAGCGGGGCGCAATGGCTGGCCATGGGCCTTTCGTACCTGGGCGTATTGTTTGTGTTCGTGCACGATCTCTCGTTCACCGGCGGAAACGTGCTGCTGGGCGCCACCTTCGTACTGGGGTCGGCATTTACCTATGCGATCTATCTCATCTGCTCGGGCGAGATTCTCAAGCGCATTGGCTCGACCCGGCTGGTGGCCTACGCGATGACTTCCTCAGCGATCTATGCCACGGTGCATTTCCTGGTGCAGCATGGCTGGCAGAGCCTCAAGCAACCGATCGAAATTTACGAGCTGTCGCTCATCCATTCCGTTGCCCATACCTTTCTTCCCACGTTCATGATCATGTGGGCCGTCGCCCGTATTG
>JBFWLP010000162.1:0-4053 GCA_050252075.1 Burkholderiaceae bacterium
CTGGCTGCCGATAATGCTGGAGCCGCCCGGTTTGTTGTCCACCACAATTTGCTGGCCCAGAACCTCGGACAAACGCGGCGCCATCACACGCGTGAAGATGTCGGTGCCGCCACCGGGCGCAAAGGGAACGACGAGCCGGATAGGACGCTCGGGCCACGTGCTGGCGGCAGCGCCGGCGGAAAATAAGGCAACGGTTGCCGCAACAACTCCACTGAAAAGCTTCTGCGCTAATTTCATGGCGTACTCCTGTTTTCGTTGATAAACGTGCCACACGGCACCTGTCATTCACTACTGTCAGGAAGGTATAAAACCATAGCTTTTGTTTTTTTGCAATGAAAAAATCAACGCCATTTAATTAATGCAATTAGCTTTGCATTAATTTTCTTTGGCGCCATCGTCGGCAACAAACACGCCGAACTGGCGCCAGAGCTTGTCACCCCGAACCAGGCTCTTGGTGACCTCTTTCTGGCGCCGCCGCGACACTGCAGCCACCAGGGCATTGCACAAACTGAAGGCGGCCGTATAGGAGTCGAACGGCGAGAGGCTGGACGTATGCACCAGCAAACGGTGGTCGGACAGGTTTGCAATGGGTGACAGCGGGCTGTCGGTGATGCAGGCCACTTTGGCACCCAGCGCGTCGAAGTAGCGTACGGCCTGCACCACGGAACGCGAGTAGCGCCGAATGGTGACGGCCAGCACCAGGTCGGTGCTGTCGGCCCACAACAGCTGGTCGGGATAGGTGGCTTCGGTCGTCAGGGCATGAACATTGGGAAGACACATATTCAGATGGGTGTGCAGGTAATGCACGATCGCCAGGCTGTTCTTCGCACCGGCGATATAGATGCGGCGGGTGTCGTGGCTTGCCAGGGCGTCTACCACCGCTTCGAAAGAGCGCATGTCAATCGACTGGCTGGTCGCGCTGATGTTGTCCCTGTCCAGGGCAAACGTACGCTCGACAATATCGGGAATGGAATGCGCGTTTCTGGCCGCCAGCGAGGCACGCTGCAAGGGTGAGGTAAGCTTGGACGCCAGTTCCAGCCTGGCCTCGTCCTGTACCTCGGTCAGCGAACTGTAGTTCAGCTTCGAGAAAAAACGCACGACCGTCGAGGCACTGATACCCAGCTTGTTGGCTATCGATGTGGCCGATTCCAGCAAATGCTGTGGGTAGCCCGCCAGAATGTAATCCGTCAGCTTTTTTTCGTGCTTGGTCAGTTTTTTCGGATAGTTGGCGATCCGGTCGAACAGCTTCATTGGGCAATCCCTTGGGTGGCGCGTGTGTCGTCAATGGCAGTGCATCGTATTCTGTCACAACCAAAATGCAATATGTGTTGCATTTTTATAGACAATATGAAGATAATTATTCATCATATCCATACTTTGCCCTATTCCCCAACAAAGGACACAACGCCATGGAGTCAAACTCGCAGCAAGCCAAAATCGTCGACTGGCTCCGCGCACATGAGCAGGAAATGTTCGCACTGCTGGAAACGGTGGTGAATATCGAGAGCGGCAGTTACAACAAGGCCGGCGTCGATCAGGTTTGCGAGGTTTTCCGCGCTTTCTTCGAAAAGGCCGGTATTCCGGTCACGCTACATCCCCAGACGGAGTACGGCAATTGCCTGGTGGCCGAAGTGGCGGGAAGCGGTGGCCCGGACGCCCCGCATTCACTGCTTCTGGGGCACATGGACACCGTTTTCCCTGCCGGCACCCTGGCCCAATGGCCCTACCGCGTTGAAGACGGTATTGCCTACGGACCCGGCGTGGCCGACATGAAAGGCGGCCTGGTAATGAACGCCTTCGTGGCCCGGGCATTCGCCGAATGCGGCGGCAACACCGGGCCCGTTCGCGTATTGTTTACCGGCGACGAGGAAATTGCCTCGC
Organism: Burkholderiaceae bacterium; assembly: GCA_050252075.1. Classification (GTDB taxonomy): domain Bacteria; phylum Pseudomonadota; class Gammaproteobacteria; order Burkholderiales; family Burkholderiaceae_B; genus JAAYGT01. The sequence goes on from JBFWLP010000162.1 coordinate 1,882, forward strand.
CGGCCTCACGCCATCTGACGGTGCAAATGGCACAGGGCGCCGGCACCGTGCTGAATGCCGAGCCGGGCCGACCCACCGGCAACGTGGTTGTGGAACGCAAAGGGGCGTTTTTTCTGGATTTCGAAATCAGCGGCGTGGCCGCCCACGCAGGTGTTGCCCATGAAAAAGGCGCAAGTGCCATTGAGGCACTGTCCCGCAAAGTGATCGCACTGCATGCCTTGACCGATTATTCCGCCGGCGTTACCACCAACGTCGGGCTGATCGAGGGCGGCGAAGCGGTAAACACGGTGGCTCCCTTCGCACGCGGCAAGCTCGATGTACGTTTTCCCAAGGGCATCGACGAAGAGAATCTGTACAAACGGCTGACGAGCATCATCGAAGAGGACTCACCCGCCTGCACGTGCGGGCGCATCACCCACGAGGGACGCTTTCTTCCCCTGTTCCAAACCGATGAAAGCCGTTTGCTGCTGAATGACTACGCGCGTGCGGCCGAGCAATTGGGGCTGTCTGTGAAAGGGGAATCCACCGGCGGCTCGGCCGACAGCGGCCTGACGGCGGCTGCCGGCGCCCCCACGCTATGCGCCACCGGGCCGGTGGGAGGCCATGTGCACACAAGAAAAGAGTATTGCGACTTGCGAACCCTGGTGCCGCGGGCGGCCATGTGCGCCACCACCCTGCTGATTCGCGACGGCGCCGCCTGAACCGAACGACTTTTTATCTGCAACGACACTGTTACTTACGGAGAACCCATGGCCCGCTTGCCTGATTTGAATGAACACGACGACCCCGAGTTCGGCGCCGCATTGGCCCATGTTGAAAAAAGCCGCGGCAAAGCATCGAACGCACTGCGCTCCATGGGTCATGCACCCGAGGCCCTGAAACGCTTTGCCGACGTGGGAGATTACGTACGCTACCACTCCAGCCTGACGGCCCGGCAGCGCGAGATTGTCATTGTCCTGACCGGGCGAGGTTACGACTACGCCATGATGCACCATGTACCGTTAGCCCTGCAGGCGGGCATTCTTGCCGAAGAAATCGACACCCTGCGCCAGGGCGGCGTGCCAGAAACATTCGACCGCACCGATGCGGCGATCGCCCGCTATGTCCTTGAGTTCACCACACCTTCTTCGGTAAGCGACGACACGTTCAATGCATTGAAACAGTGCCTGTCGCCCCGGGAACTGACTGATGTTTCGTTCACATCGGCTTATTACGTCGCATTTGCCATGATGCTGGCAGCCATGCAGCCGGAGCGGGATTCGGCGGAATACGTGCAACAAGGCCTGATCTGGCAACGCAAGAACGATGACGCGTAAACCGGCATCGTGACCACACGCAGCATTCACTGCAAGGAGAAAGCCCATGAAACTTACACAACTCGCCCTGACGGCCTGCCTAGGCCTGACGTCCCTGACGCTGTCGGCAACCGCCGTAGCAGCCGATGCCTACCCCAGCAAGCCCATCAAGATCATCGTGGGCTATCCGCCCGGCGGCGCCAACGACTCCGTAGCCCGCAGCATCGGTGCCGAAATGGCCAAAGATCTTGGCCAGCAGGTGGTGGTTGAAAACGTCTCCGGCGCCGCAGGCACCATCGGTGCCGCCGCCGCGGCAAAAGCGGCACCCGATGGCTACACGCTGTTCATGGCGGCCGGCGCGCACACCCTGGCCCCGAGCGTCCGCAAATCGCTGCCTTACGACATCGTGACCGACTTCGCGCCGATCAGCGTCGCCGCCATTGGCTCCTACGTACTGGCCGTCAATCCGTCGGTCAAGGCCAACTCGGTCCAGGAGTTGATCGAACTGGCCAAAGCCAAGCCGGGCAGTCTGACATTTGCCTCGTCGGGCGTTGGGGCGCCGCCGCACCTTGCCGGGGTGCTCTTTCAGCAACGCACGGGCACCGAGCTGCATCACATTCCCTTTCGCGGTGATGCCGATGCGAACACGGCACTGCTCGCAGGTCACGTCGATATGTACTTCGCCTCGATGGGTCCCACGGTTCCGTTGATTCAGGCCGGCAAGGTAAGGGCGCTGGGCGTCACACCCAACACGCGCAGTGCGGTACTCCCCGACGTGCCCACACTGTCCGAAGCGGGCGTCCCTGACTACAACGTGGGCACCTGGTGGGGGCTGCTGGCACCGGCAGGCACACCGCAAACCATTATCGACAAGCTC
>JBFWLP010000163.1:0-4018 GCA_050252075.1 Burkholderiaceae bacterium
ACGGGCTTGCGGGGCATGAGCGACTTCAGAAAATGCACGTAGGCCGACGGGGTCTCCATGTCGACCAGGAACTAGGCGCGGGTGAAGCTGAACAATGTGCTCAGGTCGTCGGTGTTGTGCAGCAAGGCATCCAGGGTAATGTGGCCCGAGGGTGTACGCAGCAGGGCAATGGCAAACGGGTAGGTCGTGCCATGGTTGATCAGCCGGCCCACGACATACGCGCCTTTATTGCGGAAGAACAGCGAGTTCAGCACGTGGACCTGGCAGTCGGGCGCGATACGCCGGCCTACCTCTTTGCCGAGCATGCCCCGCAGCACATGGATGGCACGACGTGCCAGCGTGCGCGACTGGGCCGGCAGATCCGCAAACGGGGCGGCCAGGCCAAAGTCGGCCAGCAGTTTGCACAGCGACCGTTGTATCCCTTCCGTGGCGGGGTAGTACACGCGATACGACGGCGGGCGGCTGTCGAGGTAGTCGGTGGCGATCGCCGGCCGTACGAAAAGGAAGTCGTTGTGGAAATAGTCCCGGTGCAGAATGCGGCACGATACCGAATTGAAGAAGGTCTCGGCACACTCGGGCTGGCGGTGATCTGCCAGAAGACGCACATAGTGGCTTTTGACATCCAGCCAGAACTGTTCCTGTTCCGCCGTCAGGCTGGTTGCCGTGTCGGCCTGCCGGGTGGCCGTGCTGCCCTTCAGGGCGGCATCGAGTACGGCGGTGCATTCGCGCACCCGGGTGTCATAATATTCAATGCGTTCGCGTGCCAGTTGCTGTATGCCGTGCCAGTTGCCCGACTCGAACAGCGACTTGGCACGTTGCGCACCGTATCGAAACAGGGCGTAGTGGCGATTGAACCCGTGCAGAACAGCCTGCGCCACATCGAGCGGTGACATGGCACGCCTTGCCACGGGCTCGATGTGCTGGTGATCGCCGAAGAACACCGTTTTCTGTGACATTGCCCGTTATTTATGCGGTTTCGTTGAACAGTTCGCGGCCGATCAGCATGCGACGGATCTCGCTGGTGCCGGCGCCTATTTCATACAGTTTGGCATCGCGCCACAGGCGGCCGGTGGGATACTCATTGATGTAGCCGTTACCGCCCAGGATCTGCACGCCTTCGCCGGCCATCCAGGTGGCTTTCTCGGCGCAGTACAGAATGACGGCGGCACAGTCTTTGCGTACTTGCCGCACATGTTCGCTGCCCAGCTTGTCCAGGTTCTTGCCCACCGTGTAGCAAAACGCCCGGCTGGCCTGCAATGTGGTGTACAGATCGGCCATTTTGCCCTGTATGAGCTGGAACTCGCCAATGGGCTGGCCAAATTGCTTGCGGTCGTGCACATAGGGTGTAACGACGTCCATGACGGCCTGCATGATGCCCAGGGGGCCGCCCGCCAGCACCGCGCGTTCGTAGTCCAGCCCGCTCATGAGCACTTTTACGCCCCCGTTCAGCTGGCCCAGGATATTCTGTTCGGGAACCTCGCAGTCCTGGAACACCAGTTCGCCCGTGTGGCTGCCACGCATGCCCAGCTTGTCGAGCTTTTGAGCCACCGAAAAACCTTTGAAGCCTTTCTCGATAATGAAGGCGGTGATGCCGCGCTGGTGCGCCTGGGGATCGGTTTTGGCGTAGACCACCAGTGTGTCGGCGTCGGGCCCGTTGGTGATCCACATTTTGTTGCCATTGAGTACGTAGCGGTCGCCCTTTTTCTCGGCCCGCAGCTTCATGCTGACCACGTCGGAGCCGGCCCCCGGCTCGCTCATGGCCAGGGCGCCCACGTGCTCGCCCGATACCAGTTTGGGCAGGTACTTTTCTTTCTGGGCCTGGGTGCCGTTGCGGTGAATCTGGTTCACACAAAGGTTGGAGTGGGCGCCGTAGGAAAGCCCCACAGATGCGCTGGCCCGGGAAATTTCTTCCATGGCGATCATGTGGGCCAGGTAGCCCATGCCGCTGCCGCCGAATTCCTCGCTGACTGTCATGCCCAGCAACCCGAGCCCGCCGAATTTTTGCCATAAATCCATGGGGAACTGGTCGGTGCGGTCGATTTCCGTCGCCCGCGGGGCGATTTCCGCCTGCGCAAAATCGTGGACGGCATCGCGCAGCATGTCGAGATCGGCGCCGAGATCAAAGTTTAAGCCGGGTAGGTTCATAAGAGTCTCCATGGGCAAGACGGATCAGGATCGTGGTCGTAAGATATTACTATATTACGTTTACGTAAACGTAAAGTATAAGGTTTTTCCCGGAGGTATTTCCGGATCGTGCATCAAGGGTGTTGTTGTTCCAGCAGTTCATGGCAGTGACTGAGTTGGACTTCAATTTCCTGCAGCGTTTCGCGCAGATCGCGCTGCTGTTGTTCCAGCTGGGCGCGGTGGCGTTCCAGAATGTCGATGTAGTGCTTCAGTTGCGCCGAGGAGTCGCCCGGCGTGTCATACATGTTGATCAGGTTGAGGATTTCACTGAGCTGCAAACCCAGACGCTTGCCGCGCAGTGCCAGCTTCAGCCGGGTGCGGTCGCGGGCGGTATACACCCGGTTCCTGCCCTCGCGACCGGGGCTGACAATGCCGTGATCTTCGTAAAAGCGCAGGGTACGGGGTGTAATGCCAAACTCCTGCGCCAGCTGGGAAATGGTCCACGTGGGTTCGGTCATGAAAAGAAAATGCAGTTTACGTTAACGTCAATTATGATGCCATAATACACTTGACCTTGCTTAAGTAAATTTGATGGAGACAGAATGAATCCGAATGAACAGCGTCTCACCTATCCGTGGGGCGATACCCTGCCGCAGCCGGGTACGGCCATGGTGGTTGCCGACGGCGTGCGCTGGCTGCGCATGCCCCTGCCGTTTGTGCTGGACCACATCAATTTGTGGTTGCTGAAAGACGAAATCGACGGTCAGGAAGGCTGGACCATCGTCGACTGCGGCGTCGCGCGCGACGAGGTAAAAGCCCAGTGGGAGCAAGTGTTTGAAAATGAGCTCGATGGGTTGCCCGTTCTGCGTGTCATCGTGACGCATATGCATCCGGATCACATGGGGTTGGCGCACTGGTTGTGCGAGCGCTGGAACGCGCCGTTGTGGATCACCATGACCGATTATGCCGTCGCCCGGCTGTGGTCGCTGAAACTGGACGAGCAGCAGGCGCTGGGGGGGCCGAACGGGCCGTCGGCGGTTGAGCACTATGCGCGTCATGGTATGCGCGATCAGGAAACCCTGGAGCACATCCGGGAGCGGGCAAATTATTACCCCAATCTGGTTCCCGATGTGCCACGCAAATTTACCCGCATGCTGGACGGCCAGTCCATCACCATAGGTGGTCGCGAGTGGCGGGTTATTGTGGGCTACGGCCATGCGCCCGAGCATGCGTCGTTATATTGCGATACCGTGCAGGTTCTGATTTCCGGCGACATGCTGTTGCCGCGCATTTCCACCAATGTCAGCGTATTTGCGTACGAGCCCGAAGGCAACCCTTTGCCTCTGTACCTGAATTCCCTGCGCGCCTACGACAACCTGCACGAAGACACCCTGGTACTGCCGTCGCACGGCAAACCTTTTCGCGGTATGCACGAGCGGGTTCGTCAGCAACATGAGCACCATGCCGAGCGCCTTGAAGAAGTTCTGGCCGCCTGTGCGCAGCCCATGAGCACGTTTGACATCGTGCCGGTGCTGTTTCGCAGGCAACTGGATATGCACCAGATGACATTCGCCATGGGCGAGGCCCTGGCACACCTGCATGCGCTTTATTTCGACGGCAAGGTCAGTCGCCGCATGGGTGACGACGGCATATACCGGTTTCAGCGCGTTGCCTGACGCGGCTTTGCCTAGCGGTCGGCAAGTGCCAGCCGCACGGCCAGGCCGATGAAAACCACCCCGGCAAGGCGATTGAGCCACTGCCGGGTTTTTTTCGTGCCCTGCATGCGCGTGCCCAGCGAACCGGCCAGCCAGGCCAGTGCCCCGAAAACAATGAATGTGGCCAGTATGAAAAGCGCGCCCAGAAGCAGGGTTTGCAGCGCAACCGGGCCGCGCGC
>JBFWLP010000164.1:0-3999 GCA_050252075.1 Burkholderiaceae bacterium
GATAAAAACCTAAAATTTATCTGATTTTTATTAAGTATATATCTTTGGTGCTTCTACAGTCATTCCTGCCTACCAGACATAACACCCGTTATAGGTAACCTCATGGACGCCGCCGCGTGCTGGACCACCAGGCCAGCCCCACTAACGCAATGTGGATCAGAGTCTCGGGCGAGATGCCGAACAGCTCAATGGACAATTGGACGTGCATGATGGCCTCACAGGGCGTAACAAAGACGCCTCCATCATGCCGTCACGACTGGGGGGCAGGGGCGGGATTTTCCGTCCTCGCAACCACGATGAAACACCAACAAGCCATGTGCCTCATGGCCTCGGCGCTCTCTACGCCTACTCTTTGCTTGTCTCGATAAGGGCATCACGCAGCGCAATTTCCGCCGAGCCGTAGCCCTGGCACTTGCTGTCTTGCAGGGCGTTTCCGCCGGCATCAACCACGCGCCATTCGTACCACCCGTTTTCCGGATCACCGTAGACCTCAATCGTGGCATCCCCCATGCTGTACGGAGTCGGAACGCGGTACAGCACCGTCGTGCTCTGGCTCATGCCTTCAATCCTCCAACGCACGGAAAATGGCCATGCTGATAAATGCCGACCGGCCAGTGCCCATAGCTTCGGCCTTTTCGTCCAGGCGACGCAGCAGATCAGGCGCAATGGTGATGCTGATCTGGCGCTTATTACCCTTGGGCAACCCCTTCTCATAGACCGCAGGGGGGAGCGTTGCCGCGTCCGGTGCGCCACTCACAAAGGCATCTGCTGCCGCTGATTTTTCCGCTACAGAAGCGGCTTTCTTCTGAATTACCATTGCATATTCCTTAGTATTGTTTTGAATATTCAATTAGTATTAAAAATAGATTCAATCAAAATTTTCATTTCTGTCACGGCCTTGGAATCGCGTGGCGTCATTTCTGCTACGGCCAACCCGGCCCCACTGGCGTTGCTGAAAGCCTTACGGCGCCGGATGGTGGAAGGCAGATAATCGAACTGCGACACGTCGGCCACCGCTGCCGCCGCTTCGCTGTTATCGATCGAGTTCTCGCCTGGGTCGGCCTGATTCAACACGGCATAGCAGCGCAGGCCATCGCGCACACTGCGGGCTTCATTCACCAGGGCGGCCATGTCATCAAGCGCCCACACATCGTAAGAACGGGGTGCAAAAGGCACGAGCAGCACATCAGCCAGCACCAAAGCAGCCCTCAACGCCGTTGAATCCCGGCCCCCTACGTCAATGATGATGTCATCCCATTTGGCAGCTTGCTGCTGAACCTGGGCACGTAGCGTCGGGCCGTCCGGGTACTGTGCGCAGGCAATGCCAGGCTGTCGCCCTGCCTCGGCCCTCACCGCAATAGCTGCCGTTGCCGTACCTTGTCGGTCGCCGTCGATCAGCCATACATCACGGCCAGACAAAGCCCGTGCAATAGTCAACTGAACCGCCAAAGTCGTTTTTCCGACACCGCCTTTCGTGTTGCCTACTACAACTATCATTTATTCACCCTTTTAAATATTCAAACAATTTTTAAATTGTATTGAATGAATGTTTTTTTGGCAACACATAAACAATACTTTTTGAATATTCAAATTACTTTTGCCGCTCGGCCTTTCTCTCCTTGCCCGGCCTGGCCTTCATGGCGCGGCTACGCCCCCCCTCGCGACGTTTCAACTCCAGAGCCACCGCCTCACGCCGGCGCTGACGCTGCGCCTCATCTCGCGTCAACCTCGCTTTGGCCACGTCCTGTGCTTCACGCAATCGACGCCCCAACTCAGTGGCGCTCGCCGTGCGATCCAGACCCAGCGCTTGCAAACCCTCCCCTTGCACCTCGATCTGGCGATCCAGGCGGACCACTTCACCACGCAATTGCTTGCGCTCCTGGCCATGACTCAGCTTGCGTAACCAGCCCGCACTCTCCAGCTGCCTGAGCCGCTGCGCTACCTGGTCGCGCTGACTGCCCAACGCATCACGCTCGCGGGCCAGTTGCTGCCCACGGGCCAACCGCGCTACCTCGGCATCGCCCGCCACAAACTGTTCACGCTCATAGTCCAGCCGCGGACTGTTGCGCATGCGATCCATCAACAACTCGTCGCGACTCATCCCCCGAAGCGCCTCGTGCACCGGGTGCTCACCGCCCGCCTCGCGCTCCCGCCCGGCTTGCACCACCTTTTGCACATCCTGTGGCACCACAATCGGGTCCAGACCGCGCCGACCCGCGTAGGCATCCCGATAATCCAGCGTCGTGGCCTTCTCACGGCCTTGGCCAAGGCTGCGCAGCATCGCCGCCTTGGCTTGCTCGGAATCACCCTTGCCCGAGAACTCTTCCACGGCCCCGTAGAGCGTCACCGCGTCCCGATGCCGCGTCATGGCCACGTAGGCAAGGTGCCGGTCCATCGTGGGCGAGGCGGCCACCCACACGCGATCCACGGTAGCCCCCTGCGACTTGTGAATCGTGGCGGCATAGCCATGCTCGAACGCCGTGTAATGGCGCGTGTCCAGCTCGATGACCCCTGCCTTGTCATCCACCTGCACCGTGAGCCGGCCCTCTTCCGCATTCATCACCGTGCCAATCTGGCCGTTTTTCACGCCCAGGCCGCGATGGTTTTCCCGGAACAGCAGCCGATCCCCAGGCGCAAACTCGCGCAGACCCTGTGCCGTCTGGTACGCGATGCCGGCATCCAGGTGCCCGGCAACCTTGCGAGCGTCCCGGATCGCAGCGTTCAGTGCCTGCACGTCCTGGTTGCGATGCGCCAGGACCAACCGGCTGCCTTGCGGATTCGCGGCCAGATCTTCGAGGTAGGCGCGACTGATCGCCGCGACGACTTCAGCTTGACCCGCCTTCATGTGGATATGGCCGTGGCGGTCATACTCGGCCAGCGCAACCCCGGCCTGGCCTTGGCCAAACTGGCGGCTAGCCTCCCGCTGCCATGGCGCATGTTGCCGCCTGACCCCAGTCAGGTGTGCTACGTCCCCGCAGCGTTCTACCACCGCTCGAAACGCCGCACCCGGCCCAATCGGCTGCAACTGCTCGGGGTCACCTACCAGTACCACCTTGGCCCCGGCCCGCTCGACATGATCCAGCACCTTCGCCAAGGTCGGGCTATCCACCATCCCCGCCTCATCGACCACCAGGACATCGCCCCGGCTTAACGTCTCCCGCCCCGTCTCCCAGGCCAAAAGACGGCTGGCAATCGTGAGCGAAACGATCCCGCTGGACTCCTCCAGCGCCTCGGCTGCCTTCCCGGCCAGCGCGACACCGTGCACCCGATACCCGACCCGCTCCCACGCCTGCCGTGCCGCGTGCATCATGGTGGACTTGCCAGCCCCCGCAAAACCCACCGTGACGGCCAACCGCTCTGAGCCAGTAATCTGCAGCACAGCGGCCTGCTGTTCTGCCGACAGTCGTACCCGACCTTGCGCCAGGATCGCCCGGGTTACCTCCGGGTTGGTGCGGCAACTACGATCTGTCTTCAGCGTGTCTGCTGTGCGAGCCATCCTTGCCTCAAGCTCGATCATCGAGCGCGTGGCGTACTTGCCCTCGGCCAACGTCACCAGCTCAGGACTGGCCAGGGCACGGGCATACACCGCCTGAAACTGATCATCGGGCACATAACGGTGAAGCGCACGCGCCACGTCTTGATGGCTAAACACCGACTTCTCCGCACTCACCTGGTCAAGCACGATCTCCGGTCGCGCCAGGATGCGCCGGGCATTGTCTGCCGCCGCCTCGGCCTCGATGCGCGCACGCTCAACGCTCAACCCGTCACGGGCCATGGCCGAGGCGCCCGGCCCCAGGTGTTGGGTCGGCTCCAGCGCAATGCCCTGGGCCTTAAAACTGCGGTGATCCACCCGAAAATCCAGCTCGGCACGGGCCAGGGCTTCGTTTGTCAGCTCGGCCCAGCGGCTACGCTCAACCTCGGCCATGTTCTGCAGCCCGTGGCGCTGGCAATGGATCGGGTCCATGGCCACCACTTTCTTGCCCAGATCCCCTGTGGCTG
>JBFWLP010000165.1:0-3993 GCA_050252075.1 Burkholderiaceae bacterium
CATTTCGGGCTTAAGAAATCATGGATATTTTGAAAGAAAACCAGACTTTCATCTTGAAAGGGCTGGCGATGACGCTCGCAATTGCGGTGGCGACGCTGCTTTTTTCGACAGTCATTGCCGCCGTGCTCGGGGTGTTGGCATCACTGAAAAACAAAACCCTGCGTCTGTTGATCTGGCTGTATGTTGAATTCTTTCGCGCCATTCCTCTGGTCGTGAATATTTTCTGCATTTATTTTGTGCTTCCGTTATTCGATATTCACCTGAGTCCTTTCTGGGCCGTCACGGTTGGGTTGACGCTTTGGGGCAGCGCAAATGGTATTGAAATCGTGCGTGGCGGCATTCTTTCCATACCCAGCCACCAGTGGCGCAGTGCCTGGGCTCTGGGCATGAGTACTTATGAAATCTATCGCTATGTGATTGGTCCCCAGGCGCTGCGGGCCATTGTGCCGCCTTTCACCGGCTTGCTGACCCTGCTGGTGCAGGCGACCTCACTGGGAGCGCTGGTTGGAGTCAGCGAGTTCTTGAAAGTCAGCCAGATTATTGTCGAACGTGAAACCGTCATGGGCGGCGAAAGCCCGGCGTTTACCGTGTATGCGGTCGTTTTGCTTGTCTATTTCGTTATTTGTTCGCTGCTGACGTGGTTGAGCAGATATCTGGAGCGTCGGTTGAACGCCACAAAAGTGAAGTTGCAGCCGTCATCAATGTGATATGGGCTTTGGGGTTATATAAGGATTGGAGTTATGCAAGAAGCGTTGAAAAGTGAGTCCAAGGTAAGCCGCCGGTTGACGGAGCGTACGGCACAAGAGGTATGCAGCCTGATCTACGAGCCCAGGCTGAGCAATTTTGCCGATGTCTTTCCTTATCTGACCGAGGTGAATGAGGCCCATTTGCTGATGCTTTACAAGCAAGGCCTGATTCCGGCGGGCGCCGCGAGCGCGCTGGCAGTGGCCATGCTGGATATGGTCCGGCAAGGCCCCGGACAGATTGAGCTGGATCCGCAGCGGGAAGACGCTTACTTCAACTACGAGGCGCATCTGATCGGTAAAACCGGGCCGGATGTCGGGGGGCGATTACACACGGCACGTAGTCGCAATGACATTCTTGCCACGATCGACCGGCTGGTGGCCCGTGACCGGGTCATTCAGTTGCTGGATGTGCTGATCAGGGTGCGCGAAACAGCGCTGGATCGCGCCGACGCCTACAAAGAGGTAGTCATGCCCGGCTATACGCATTTGCAGCCGGCGCAACCTATCACTTACGGTTTTTACCTGGCAGGCGTGGCACAGACGCTGGAACGCGACAGCAGCCGATTGGCGCAGGCCTATGCCCGAATCAACAAGAGCCCCCTGGGTGCAGGTGCGCTGGCGGGTACGCCCTTCACGATTGATCGCGATGAAACCGCAAGGTTGCTGGGCTTCGATGGCGTTATTGACAACACACTCGACGCGGTAGCTTCACGCGACTTCATGTTTGAAACGATGGCCGCGCTAACATTGCTGGCGACAACCTGGAGCAGAATCGCCCAGGATTATTTTGTGTGGGGAACCGACGAGTTCAGGCTCATTGATTTCCCCGACAGTGTGGCGGGAACGTCCAGCATTATGCCCCAGAAGAAAAATCCGGTGGTTCTGGAGTATCTCAAGGGTCGCTCGGGCAAGATCATCGGTTTGTTCACGGGGGCGGTTGCCGGGTTGAAAGGCACGAACTTTTCCCATACCGGTGACGCAAACCGGGAGAGCATTGCCGGTTTCGGCGAGATGATCCGCGAGTGCCTTGACGGACTGGTCTTGTTGAACCTTGTGCTCTCCAGCGCCCGGCCGCTTCAGGAATCCATGCTGCAGCGGGCAAGACAGAACTTCTGCTCGGCAACTGATCTGGCCGACATGCTGGTGAAGGAGGCCGGAATTTCGTTCAGGGAATCGCACCATGTGGTGGGTGCCGTCGTACGAGAAGCCATGGATAAAAAATTATCGGCGGACCAGATCACCGCCGCCATGGTTGAGAAGGCGTACACCGACCAGATAGGGTGCCCGCCCGATTTGGCCGAGGGCCTGGTGAATGGCTGCCTGGATCCCCAGGCAAGTGTGGAAAAGCGTCAAGCGGGGGGGCCTGCTGCCGGTTCCGTGGCCAAGACCTTGGGCCGTCTGAAGGAAGCCCTGGAAAATGACCGCAGGCTTAACGAGGCACGCAAGCAGGCCGTAGAACAAAGGCGTGGCCAGTTGGTGAACGAAATGACGGAGCTGGCACAGGCATGACGATGGAACCCGACGCTTTACTGTCTGTGCGTGGCTTGCGGATGCGGTATGGCACTACAGATGTGCTCAAAGGGGTGGATCTGGATGTGCGCAAAGGTGAGGTGTTGGTGGTCGTCGGCCCCAGCGGGTCGGGGAAAAGTACCCTGATACGCTGCCTGAACGGTTTGGAACGCCCCTATCAGGGAAGCATCACATTCAATGGCACGGTGTTTGATGCCGTCAGCGGTAAAAACTGGTCCCTGCTGCGGCACCGGATCGGAATGGTGTTTCAGGATTACACACTTTTCCCCAACATGACGGTGTTGCGTAACATGATGCTGATGCCGCTGTTACGCAAACTGGCACCCGAAGAGGAAATCCGTGAGCACGCCTATGACTTGCTCGAAAAGGTGCAGCTCAGGCATAAAGCCAATGCTTATCCCAGGGAACTGTCGGGAGGTCAACAGCAGCGCATCGCCATTGTCCGTGCGTTGATCATGCGCCCGCAGCTTATGTTGTTCGACGAGCCCACATCGGCGCTCGACCCCGAGATTGTGGGTGAGGTACTGGCTGTCATGCAGGAACTGGCTCGTAATGGCATGACGATGGTTGTCGTGAGTCACGAAATGGGCTTTGCCCGCGAAGTGGCCAATGAAGTGATATTTATGGATCAGGGGCAAGTGCTGGAGGCGGCGGCACCTGAAATGATATTCACGGCTCCCCGGCACGAGCGAAGCAAGGCATTTTTTGGCAAGATACTGCGTAGCAGTTAGCCCTTCTTGTTACACGAGGGCGTTTCGCCAAAAGAATCAGAAAGGAAGCGGCATGGAGACAATGGTTGAAATCAAACACTTGAACAAATGGTTCGATAATTTTCAGGTTCTGAAGGATATTTCCCTATCGATAAAGCAAGGCGAACGTGTTGTGATTTGCGGCCCATCCGGCTCGGGGAAATCGACGCTGATACGCTGCATCAATGGTCTGGAAACCTTTCAGAAAGGCAACATAAATATCAACGGCATTTCGTTGAACGATAAGGCCTCATTGAATCAGGCCCGCAAGAAAGTGGGCATGGTGTTTCAGCATTTCAACCTGTTTCCCCATCTGTCAGCGATCGACAATTGCACACTGGCCCCCATGTGGGTGGACGGCATCAGTAAACAGGCTGCCAGGGAAACTGCCCTGAAATACCTGGAACGGGTGGGTGTCGCCGACCGGAAAGACCACTATCCCAGCCAGCTTTCGGGCGGTCAGCAGCAGCGCGTAGCGATCGCCCGTGCGCTGTGCATGCAGCCGGAAATCGTGTTGTTTGACGAGCCTACGTCTGCCCTGGATCCCGAAATGGTCAGCGAAGTCCTTGACTGCATGGTCGAGCTGGCCGAGTCCGGCATGACAATGGTGTGCGTCAGCCACGAAATGGGGTTTGCCCGGCAAGTGGCTTCCAGGGTTTTGTTTATGGAAGAAGGAAGTGTGCTGGTTGAAAAAGACCCGGCTTCTTTCTTCGATCAACCCGATCATCCCCGGCTTGAGCGTTTCCTGAGCAAGGTATTGCACTGATAGCCCTGGCTGGGCTTGCAGCGGAGCGAATGCTAAGATTTTCGCTTCGCTGACACTACGCCAAAAAGCCACCATGGACAATCAGAACGATATCGATGTCCGCATCGACAGCCACATAGCATGGATCACCATTAACCGGCCCGAGCGCATGAACGCGCTGGGCGCAGGAACCATTGCACGCTTGATCCAGGCGTCACTCATG
>JBFWLP010000166.1:0-3955 GCA_050252075.1 Burkholderiaceae bacterium
GCCGGCTTCCACCCGCTTAAGCGCTTCCATGATCTGACTGTCTGTGAATCTCGACCGCTTCATCTTGTAGAACTCCTCAATGAGAAAATTCTACTTCTGAACGCACCGCTTTTGCGGGGGGATTACCTTGGTATTACCCTTTTTGACACCGCCGATGTTTATGGTGCGGGGGAAAATGAAAAATTATTGGCTGAAGCGTTGGGGCCCGTCAGGGAAAAGATAGTTTTGGCGACCAAGGGTGGCGCCACCCGCGATTCGAATGGCGCAGCCACAAACAATGGATCGCCCGACTATCTTACGCAGGCTTGCGAGGCGAGCCTCAAGCGTCTGAACGTTGACACGATTGACATATATTATCTGCATCGTGTTGACCCATCGGTTCCTATTGAAGATTCTGTGGGCGCCTTGTCTCAATTGGTTAAACAGGGCAAAGTGCGCACGATTGGCTTGTCCGAGGTTAACCCGCTAACGTTGCGCAGAGCACATGCGGTGCATCCGATCTCGTTCTTGCAAACGGAGTATTCGCTGGCGTGCCGTTTCCCCGAAGATGATATCCTGTCTGCTTGTTCAGAGCTTGGGGTTGCATTTTGTGCTTACAGCCCTTTGGGGCGTGGGCTGCTCGGCGGGCAATTGCCGGCCTCCGGAGGGTTTGCTCAAAATGATATGCGTAGTAAGATTCCGCGCTTTGATCAAACTAATTTACAAGCCAATTTGTCTGTGACGCAGCGCTTGACGTCAATCGCGGAAGGGTTGGGTGTAACCACTGCACAACTTGCTTTGGCGTGGGTTCTCTCCAATCCGGAGGTTCCATTTGCCATTCCAGGAACCCGAAGTCCGGAAAGACTTCGGCAGAATGTTCGTGCGGCCGATTTGGCAGTTCCAGGGTATGTCCTTGATGAGCTGAATGATCTGTTTGCACCCGAGACTATGCGAGGAGAGCGTCACACTGCAGCTATGTTGGCCCGAACCGGACTGTAATTCATGAGTTCCTCTTTTGCGCCTCAGCGCCCGCTGAAAACGCTGCCGCTTCAAATTTCCGATCAGATCGCACAGTCCATCATTGATGGGGCGTTTGGTCCGGGTGAAAGGTTGCTTGAGACAGATCTGGCTGACTCGTTTCAGGTCAGCCGCTCGACGATTCGCGAAGCGCTGCGGCTGCTGGAACAACGAGGGTTGGTACGTATCCGCCCCCAGCGTGGGGCGCATGTGACGCAACTCTCCACCAAAGAACTGGACGACCTGTTCGAGGTGCGTGCGTCGCTGTTGGCGACAGGTTCGGGCCTTGCCGCGGCGTACATTGGCCCGAAAGAGGCGGAAGTGTTGCGCGGTCTGCTCAAGAAAATGAAAGCCAGTGTTGGCGACGCAAACCGGTATACAGCGCTTAGCGGCGAGATGATTGAAACGATCATGAAATTTTCCCGTAACGACGTACTGGCTTATTACATCAATGACTTTGCTTTGCGCATAGGTCGGTACGTTCGCATGGGCTTGTTGTTCGAGGAACGGCGTCGTGCCTCGCTGAAATGTTGGGAAAATCTGGTCGAGGCCTTAGTTCGGGGTGATGGCGATCAGGCAGCGAAGTTGCATCGAGAACTGGCGCTTAGTAACCGCAGCGCCGCGCTTGAGGTGTTTTTATCCAGCCAGGCGGGTTACCCGGTGAAGGCTAAGTAATACGGGCGGTAATCAAGACAAGGTAATATCCAGCCTTTTTAGGGCTATTATGTCGACATTTAGAAAATTGTAAGGAGAGGACGGATTATGGTGACTATGACAGGTGGACAAGCAATCGTAGAGTCATTAAAAGCAGAGAAAGTGACCCATGTTTTCGGGTTGATCGGATCTGCGGGTATGGAGATTTTCGACGCGCTCTATGATTCGCCGGCCATTCAATTTATTGGTGTACGCGATGAACGCACGGGTGTTCATATGGCCGACGGCTTCGCCCGGGCTTCGGGGCGACCGGGCGTTTTTCTGGCCGGTCAAAACGGCCCGGGAGCGACCAACCTGGTCACCGGTCTTGCACAGGCGAGTGCTGCGTTTTCTCCTGTTGTGGCGCTGGCCGGCTCGTTGTCATCGGCACATATCTATCGCGATGCGTTCCAGGAGGTTGACCAGCAGGCACTGTTCAAGCCGGTGACCAAAAAAACCTGGACGGTTACCCAAACCGGGCGTATTCCCGAGATGGTCGGTGAAGCCTTTCGTGCCGCAACGTCGCCTCGGAAGGGGCCCGTGGTGTTGAACCTTCCGCGTGATCTTTTGGCCGATGCAGCCGAGTTTGCCGAGCCCTTTTCCGTCGATGGTCGCCGCCATGAAGGCGGCTTCGCCGCCGATGCGAAAACCATCGATCAAGCGGTAGCCTTGCTGAAGGCTGCGCGAAATCCGGTAATCATCGCTGGGGGGGGCGTGAAGAATAGCCGCTGCCATGCCGAGGTGCTGCAGCTTGCCGAACGCCTGAATGTACCCGTGGTAATGTCGCCGGGGCACGGTGACGCCGTGCCGCAAACACACCGTCTTTACGGTGGTCAGGTTGGGCCGCGCGGTAATCAGGTGGCTTCCCAGCTGGCGCGAACGGCCGATGTCATCCTGGCCATGGGTACCCGGCTGGGCTTCAACACCACGTTCTACTCGTACGACAACATCAACAAGGCGGCGAAGATCATTCAGGTCGAGGAAGATCCGGGGGCCATTGGACGGTTCTTTCCGGTTACTCTGGGTGTTCTGGGTAGTGCGCGTCATGTAACCGGGCAACTGTTGCAAGCGCTGGAAGGCCATAGTCCCGATGCACAGGTGACTGCCTGGACAGACGCCTTCATTCAGGCCAGGTCGGCATGGCTGCTGGAGCGCGACAAAGCGGCGGATACCTGTCATCCGAAAATTCAACCCGCGTATTTGTTCAAGGTAATGCGCGATGTGTTTCCCGATGATGCAATGTACACAATGGATGCCGGTACGCTGTGCCTTCAGGCAACCGACAATCTGCGGTATTGCCAAACCCCGGCCCTGTTCACTCCTCTTGATTTTGGTCTGGTCGGCTTTTCCTATGCTTGCGGGCTGGGTGTAAAACTGGCGTGTCCCGACAGAACGGTCATCAGCTTGATGGGCGATGGTGGTTTTGGCATGACTTCCAGTGAAATCGGTACCGCGGTTCAGTATGGAATCAACACAGTTTGCGTGGTCATGAACAATGGTTGCTGGGGAGCCGAGAAAGCATATCAACGCGACTTTTTCGACAACCGCTACATTGGGGCCGATGTTCCCAATCCGCCCTATGACAAGCTGGCGCAGTTGTGGGGGGCGGAAGGATTCCGGGTTGACAAGCCGGAGGATCTTGCTGCAGTGTTGAAAGCTGCCTTGGCATGTGGGCGCCCGGCAATTGTTGATGTACAGGTTGATCCCGACGCGCTTTACAGCTTCCGGCGTGATTCTTTCAAACATCGTGCCAAGCAATCATGAGCAACGTTACTGAACAGTTTGACTATATCGTTGTTGGGGCGGGGTCGGCAGGCTGTGTTGTTGCCAATCGCCTGACAGAGGGCGGCAAGCATCGCGTGCTTCTGCTGGAAGGCGGCGGGAAAGACAGGAATATCTGGATTCATGTTCCGTTGGGCGTTGGCAAGTTGCTCACCAACGATCAGTATGCATGGCGTTTCGAGACCGAGCCTCAGGAGACGCTGAAGGGACAGAAAATTTACTGGCCCAGGGGCAAGGTGTTGGGTGGATCCAGCGCGTTGAACGGGATGGCTTATGTCTGGGGGGACCCTGCCGAGTTTGACTCGTGGGAGAACCTTGGCGTAAAGGGGTGGTCTTATCAGGATGTGCACCCCTATTTCAGGAAGCTGGAAACCCATGCCTCCACGACCAGCCCTGCGCGCGGCAAACAGGGGTTGGTACCTGTGCTCGACAGGGCCGTCGTCGACCCCGATGCAATTTCCAACGCCTATATACAGGCGTGTCG
>JBFWLP010000167.1:0-3935 GCA_050252075.1 Burkholderiaceae bacterium
ACGCCTTTGCGCCGATGATAGTGGATGTACATCTGTGAAAGTAGGTCATCGTCAGGCTCTTACACCCAAAACCCCACCCGAATACCTCGGGTGGGGTTTTGCCTTTGGGAAAACACAAAAACTGCCCCAAGGCAGCACGGTACCTCGGCAACCACAAAACAGCCCAAGCGCTCGGCATCGCCCCCTGTGGGAAGACGTCCACACCACCGTATACTTGTATCCGCCACGCAAACTCGAAACAACGCCCTTGCGCGTACAATGAGCGATCAGATTATCTTATTCGTTATCGGAGGTTAGTATGTCACAGGCGTATCCGCCCAACGAAGGCAACGGTTTGTCGATGCGCAACCTGACGCATCTGATTTATGGTCTTTTTGCGCTGGGTCTGCTGAGTGGTGGGGTGTTCGGCGTGGCGACCATCGCGGCGATCGTCATTGCCTATTTGAAACGTGCCGACGCTGCGGGAACCTTATATGCAAACCACTTCGACTGGCTGATCCGCACGTTCTGGTGGGGTCTGCTCTGGATTGTGCTTAGCGGCCTGGCGACCTTTATTTTTATTGGTTGGCTCACCGGGCTCATTGCGCTTGTATGGATTGTCTATCGGCTGGTGAAAGGCTGGCTGGCTTTGATTTCCGGCCAGGCACCGGTTGCCGAGTTCTAGAAAAAAGCCATCCAGACGGATGGCTTTTTTCTAATGGCTGCCTGGTAGACAGGCAAGCTTGAAGCGGGCTTACTTCAGATGGGCGCTGACCAGTTTGGTAAGCTCAAACATCGACACCTGATCTTTCCCGAACAAGGGGCGCAGCTTGGCGTCGGCATTGATGTTGCGACGGTTTGCCGGATCCTGAAGGTTGTGTTTCTTGATGTAGTCCCAGATGCGCTTTGTGACCTCGGTGCGAGGCACTGCTTCGGAGCCGATAACAGCCGCCAGCGTAGGGCTGGGCGTAAGCGGTTTCATGAATGCGGCGTTTGGTTTACGAGCAGGCTTTTCGGTTGTTGCCATAAGATGAAGGCTCCTTGGAGTTGTGTTTCGATGCCGGCAGCTTGCCGGGTTACATGAACCGGAGCAAGGCCGCAAGACAGGGTATTGTATACCCGTTGGCGAACTCTACCAGCGGCTACAATCGTGTTGTTCATGAAAATAGGTTAACAGAATGACGACAACTCTCACCATCATTCGTCCCGACGACTGGCATCTTCATTTGCGTGACGGCGCCGTGCTCGATTCCGTTGTGATGCACACCGCCAAACAGTTCGGGCGTGCGATTATCATGCCCAACTTGAAGCCCCCTGTGACCACACTGGCCATGGCTCAGGATTACCGCGATCGTATTCTTGCGGCGCTTGACCGCGCAGGTGCTCCCAGAAACGGGTTTGAACCCCTGATGACGTTGTACCTTACCGACAACACCCAGCCCCAGGAAATCCGCCTGGCGAAGGCGTCTGGTGTGGTGCATGGCGTAAAACTGTACCCTGCCGGAGCGACCACCAATTCCGATGCCGGCGTCACCAACCTGCTGGGCAAATGCACATCGGTACTGGAAGCCATGCAAGAGGTCGGCATGCCGTTGCTGGTTCATGGCGAGGTCACCGATCCGTCGGTCGATGTGTTCGATCGCGAAGCACTGTTTATTGAGCAGGTCATGATTCCCGTGCGTCGGGCATTTCCCGGGTTGAAGGTTGTTTTTGAGCACCTTACGACCGCTGAAGGGGTTGACTACGTGAAGGAGGCCGACGGCCCCACGGCGGCCACGCTGACTGCGCACCATTTGCTCTATAACCGCAATGCGCTTTTCAAAGGTGGGGTTCGGCCGCACTGGTACTGCCTTCCCATATTGAAGCGGGAAAAGCACCGTCTGGCCCTTCTGGATGCCGCCACCAGTGGTAATCCACGCTTTTTTCTGGGTACAGACAGTGCGCCGCATGCCAAACATACCAAGGAAAACGACTGCGGGTGTGCCGGTTGCTATACAGCGCTGCATGCCATGGAGCTATATGCCACCGCCTTCGATTCAGTGGGCAGGCTTGATGCACTCGAGGCATTTGCCAGTCGCAACGGCCCGACGTTCTACGGCTTGCCACTGAACAGCGGCACGTTAACGCTGCGCAAGGCTACGTACGAGATCCCTGCCGAGCTGCCGATGGGCGACGCCACGGTTGTTCCGCTGGCTGCCGGTGAATCATTATCGTGGATCGTGGACGACTAACGTCGGTTGCCCAGGAGCGGCAGGAACCGGGTCAGGGGGTGTCTGCCGCCCCTCGTTTTTCTTCAAGGGCTTCCCAGCGCTCAAACAGTTTCCCCAGTTCCTGATCCAGTTCCGCCACGCGGGCGTTGATATCGTTCACCTTGTCGGGGTTGTCACGGTACAGTGATCCGTCGGCGAGCTGCTCGGCCAGTGCCTTTTGTTCCTGCTCTTTTGCTGCTATGACATTGGGGATATCGTCCAGTTCCTTTTCTTCCCACGAGGTGATGCGTCCTTTTCGGGCGGGTTTCTCGCGAGTCTTGGGTGATTTGTCGTTCTGGCCGGCAAGCTCCGGTGATGCGGTGGGTAAGGTCGGAGCAGTGTTTGCGTGCGCAGGGCGCTGATTCAGCCATTCGTCATAGCCGCCAACGTACTCCTGCCATACGCCATCGCCCTCGGCCGCCAGGGTCTGGGTAACGACATTGTCCAGAAAGGCGCGGTCATGGCTTACAAGCAGGACCGTGCCGGCATAATCCTGCAAAAGTTCTTCCAGCAATTCCAGGGTTTCAATGTCCAGGTCGTTCGTGGGTTCGTCGAGCACCAGAATGTTGGTGGGGCGTGCGAACATGCGCGCCAGAACCAGTCGGGCACGCTCCCCGCCTGACAGGCTGCTGACCGGCGAATGGGCCCGTGCCGGTGGGAAAAGGAAGTCTTCCAGATAGCTCATGACATGTTTGCGCTGGTCGCCAATTTCCACCCATTCGCTGCCCGGGCTGATGGTGTCCGCCAGCGTTGCGCTTTCGTCGAGCTGGGCGCGCATCTGGTCAAAGTAGCCGACGGTAAGGTTGGTGCCCAGACGCACACTGCCTTGCTCAGGCTGCAGCTTTCCCAGAATGATCCGAAGCAATGTGGTTTTGCCGGCGCCGTTGGGGCCGATCAGACCGATGCGATCGCCGCGCATGATGGTGAGATTCAGGTTGCGAATGATGATCTTGTCGCCGAAGCGGTGGCTGACATTTTGCAGCTCTGCGACCAGTTTTCCCGAGCGCTGGCCTTCGGCCACCGCCAGAGTGACCTTGCCCTGGCGTTCACGCCGTGCTTCGCGCTCCCGGCGTAATTGTTCCAGCCGTCGTACCCGTCCTTCGTTCCGCGTACGGCGCGCCTCGACGCCTTTACGTATCCAGACCTCTTCCTGGGCGAGCAGCTTGTCGAACCGGGCGTTCTGTTGCTGTTCCGCCTGAAGGGCTTCGGCCTTGCGTTGTTGCCACTGGGAGAAGTTGCCGGGAAAACTGAACAGCTTCCCGCGATCGAGCTCGATAATGCGCGTTGCGATCGTATCGAGAAAACGCCGGTCGTGGGTAATGAGCACAATACTGCAGCGCGCGTTCAGCAGCAGCTGTTCCAGCCAGACAATGCCGTCAAAATCCAGGTGGTTGGTGGGCTCATCCAGCAATAGCAGGTCGGGCTGGTCGGCCAGTGCGAACGCCAGTGCCACTCGCTTTCTCATGCCTCCTGAGAGCCCGGCTATCGGAGCGTTGGGCTCCAGCCCCAACTGGTCTATCAATGCACTTGCCCGCGAAGGCCGTTCCCAGTCTTCCGAGGCGACGACGTCGCCGCACAGATAATCGTAAACGGTGGCCGTATCGTCGAGCTCCGGTTCCTGCTCGACCGTGGCCACCCGCAAACCGCCGATGCGCATGATTTCCCCGTCATCCGGCAGCAGTCGGCCGTCGAGTATCTTCAGCAATG
>JBFWLP010000168.1:0-3929 GCA_050252075.1 Burkholderiaceae bacterium
CCGACGTGTTTGCGGACCCTCATTTCCGGGAGCGGCAAATGATCATTCCTGTTCCCGACGTGGATTTCGGGCAGGTGCAGATGCAGAACGTCATTCCGCGCATGTCCCGAACGCCGGGCACCGTATGGCGTACGGGCCCGGATATCGGCCAGCACAATCACGACGTGTACCTGAGCGAGCTGGGTCTGAGTGAGACCGAGCAAGCCCGGTTGCGTGAGGCCGGCATTATCTGAACTAGCGATTCACATCCACCACGATGCGGCCGCGCACCTTGCCTTCGAGCAAGGCGCCCGCGGTGGCGACAGCATCGCTCAGGCCGATGGTTTTCGAGCCAATGGCAGCCAGTTTGCTCATGTCGAGCTCTTTGGCCAAACGGTTCCAGGCTTCCTGACGCTCTTCAAGCGGGCACATGACGCTGTCAATGCCGGCCAACGTGACGCCGCGCAAAATGAACGGTGCCACCGTGGCGGGGAAATCCATGCCCTGGGCCAAACCGCAGGCGGCAACAACGCCCCGGTATCTGGTGCCCGCGCATACATTGGCCAGCGTGTGGCTGCCAACGCTGTCCACCGCACCGGCCCAGCGCTCTTTGGCCAGTGGTTTGCCCGGTTCGCTCAGTGTGGCGCGATCGACAATATCGGCAGCCCCCAGTTGTTTCAGATAGTCGGCTTCTTCGGGGCGGCCGGTGGATGCCAGTACGTTGTAACCCATCGATGACAGCAGGGCGACGGCGACCGAACCAACGCCGCCTGCCGCACCGGTGACCAGGATGTCGCCTGATTCGGGTGTGACGCCATGGCGCTGCAACGCCATGACGCACAGCATGGCGGTGTAGCCGGCCGTGCCAATGGCCATGGCTTGTTCCGGAGCCATACCCTGAGGCAGGCGAATAAGCCATTTGCCGTGGACGCGGGCTTTCTGGGCCAAACCGCCCCAATGGGTTTCCCCGACACCCCAGCCGTTAAGCACCACGGCGTCACCCGCCTTGAAGTCGGGATGGCTGCTTTCTTCCACGGTACCCACGAAATCGATGCCGGGCACCATGGGAAACTTGCGCACCACCGGCGACTTGCCGGTCATGGCCAGGCCGTCTTTGTAGTTCAGGGTGGAGTGGGACACACGCACCAGTACGTCGCCCTCGGGCAACTGGTCTTCGTTCACTTGCTTCAGGCCGGCGCGGTAACCGGCGTCGTCTTTTTCAATCAGTATGGCATTAAACATAATGGATGCTCCTAAATAGGCAGTGTATTGATGATAGAAATCAGATCAGTTGGCCTGACGTTTTCAGGCTGTGCAGATACAGGGTGGCAAACAGAGTCAGCGGTGCGTCGCTGCGGGTGAGCTTGGCACGCATTACCGCGCCTTCCCAGCCGGTCCAGAAATACTCCGCCCAGGCCTCGGTGTTGCGGTCATGGGGCAATTCGCCGCAGCGCTGCGCCTCGTGCAGGCATGCCGCCACCCGGGTTTGCCAGTCGCGGAACGTTTCGTCCAGATGGCGGGCAAGCTCCGGATGGGTGTTGCCGAATTCCTGGCTCAGATTGCCGGCCAGACAGCCGCGCCGGAAGTCGTGCCTGGCCATGCCCTGGGCTGCGCTTTCCATGAACCCCTGCAACCGGGCCAGCGGCGACAAAGACTCGTTGCCGAGCCAGTGGTCCAGCTTGCGCGCAAAATACTCCCGGTAGTTGTCAACCACCGCCAGACCAAATGCTTCCTTGCTGGGGAAATAGTGATAGAACGACCCCTTGGGAACGCCCAGATGGCGCAGCAGCTTGTCGATGCCCGTGCTTGCGAACCCTTGTCCGGTCAGCAGCTCGGTGCCATAGCGTATAAGCGCCTGGCGGGTGTCTTCGCGGTTTGCACGCGCTTCCGGACGTGGAGTTCTGGGCATGACGGATCCGTCAACAGCTGAGATAAAAATCTATAGTAGACCAGTCGTCTATAAAATGCAAAACCCCCGAAAACCCTGAAATTTTGGTGAAATTTTGGGGTCAGAGTAAATTTGGGGTCAGAGCAAATTGGGGGTCAGAGCAAATTTGGGGTCAGAGTAAATGGCGAGGCCGGCGTAATCTTGCAGGCTGCGTCCGGCTATACGTTGCGTATGCCGGCAATGCCGTGTGCGCCGTGATCTTCGGCCCGGCAACGCGTGTCGGCTGACTGGCCACCGATGGCAAACACCGGTCTGCCGGCTTGCCCGGCAAGCTGCCGGAACTGATCCCAGCCTAGCGCGGGGGCCTCGGGGTGGGAAGGCGTGGGCAGTACGTGGCCCAGAACGACAAAGTCGGCATCAAGTGCCTGAGCCGCCTGGATATCCTGGGCATTGTGTGCCGACACGCCCAGCCACAGACCCTGCGAGCGGAGCGGCCGTGGGCGCTCTTCGGCCACCCAGCGGCGGGCGTCGTTTGCACGCAGATGAATGCCGTCGGCCATTGGCCACCACGACTCGGGGTGGCCGCTGTTCACCAGGCAACGCACACCGGCACGGCGGCAATGCTCGACCACCGCCAGGAAAGCCTCGTAGGCCTCGGACGAGTTCCAGCCCGGTTCGCGAAACTGCACCAGCGTTGGGCCCGCCAGCAGTGCCGCTTGCAACTTCGGCAAATACTTCGTCAGGCCGCCGGCTTGCTGCACCGAGGTCAGGTGGTAACGTTTGGGCAGCTGCAGCCATCGCAGCGGCGGCTCGGTCGCCGGCAGAACCGGCCCGACGGCCAGCGGTGCGGCAGGGTCAACCCAGGCCAGTGCCTGGTTTTCAACGCCCCGTGGCTCGCCGCGCCATTCAGTGACCCGGCAAAATGCCAGGCGCACAATGGTTTTCGGGTATTCATGAATGTAGGTTACCCAGGGTGTGGCCCGGGTAACGTCAATATCCAGCTCTTCCTTCAGTTCGCGCGCCAGCGCCTGCAGGGGCGTTTCGCCGGGCTCCAGCTTGCCGCCCGGCAGCTCCCACCAGCCTTCCCAAGGCTTTCCCGCAGGGCGCTGGCCCAGCAGCAGGCGTCCGTCGGGGCGCAAGACAAGGCCGGCGGCTACATCGATGAATGGTTTGGCGTCTGACATGCAATGGAAACGTTAAAGCTGACGTGCCGCCCAGTCGCGGGCGAACTGGCGCGCCACACGCCCTGATCGTGAACCGCGTTCCAGGGCCCATTGCAGCGCTTCGGCGCGGCTGGCCTGAATGGTCTCTTCCGGGCAACCCATGTCGTTGAGCCAATAAAACACGATATCCAGATAGTCGTCTTGTTTGAACGGATAGAACGACAGCCACAGCCCGAAACGCTCGGACAATGAAATCTTTTCCTCGACCGTTTCGCCGGGGTGGATCTCGCCGTTCGATTGGTGCTTGGCCGCCAGGTTTTCGCTCATGTACTCGGGCATCAGGTGGCGGCGGTTCGAAGTGGCATAGATAAGCACATTGTCGCCCGATGAGCTGACCGAGCCGTCTAGCACCGACTTCAGCGCTTTGTATCCCGCCTCGCCTTCCTCGAACGACAGGTCGTCGCAGAAAATGATGAAGCGTTCGGGGCGTGCATCGACCAGATCGACGATATCGCCCAGGTCGCCCAGATCGGCCTTGTCGACCTCGATAAGCCGCAAGCCCTGGTTTCCATAGGCCGCCAGCATGGCTTTGACCAGCGAGCTTTTTCCTGTGCCCCGTGCACCCGTCATGAGCACGTTGTTCGCCGGCTTGCCCGACAGAAAATGGCGGGTATTGCGATCAATGATGTCTTTCTGGCGTTCAATATGTTGCAGATCGTCTTTGTGAATGGTGGATACATGCTTGACGGCATCGAGCCAGCCGCGCGACCCGCGTTTGCGCCAGCGAAACGCGTGCGCAGACCAGTCGATCTCGGGGGTTGCCGGCGGCAGCCAGGATTCCAGTTGGGCAAGAACCCGTTCAGCACGGCTGATAAGGGTGCTAAGGTCGGTTACAGTCA
>JBFWLP010000169.1:0-3893 GCA_050252075.1 Burkholderiaceae bacterium
TACCCTGCTTCCGTTGACCGCCAAAACCGGAAGAACAAGCGTACATGAAAGACTGCTGGCTTGGTGCGGCAGCGGTGAGTACGGATGGCTATTCGACGGCGAAGAAGACACATTGGACCTGGGCGATGAAAGCAGCCACGATCAACTTATTCTTGGCTTCGATTTCACTGAGCTGCTCGATGATCCCATGGTTCGCGGAGCCGCCACGCTCTATTTGGAGCATCGAGCCCAGACGCTAACGAACGGTCGACGACTGATTAAGCTGGTAGACGAGGTGCAGCACCTTTTGGGTGATCCGCATTTCGCTGATTCCTTACGTGACGACAGCCGTACCATTCGGAAGAAAAACGGGGTACTTGCATTTTCCACTCAGGAAGTCGCTGCACTACTGGAGGTGCCTGCCGGTGTTTCCCTTATCGACCAATCAGCAACCAAATGCTTTCTGCCTAATCCCACTGCGAAATGGGAGGAATATCGACAAATGGGTGTGTCTCGTTCGGAGTTCGATCTGATCAAGCGTCTTGGCGAGCACAGCAGGCAGATGGTCGTTAAGCAAGGGTCGAGCGTCACCGTGGTCGACATCAGTCTCGCAGGTTGCGACGACGAACTACTTGTTTTCAGCGGCAGTGAAGACTTGGCCATCATTGCTGAAAGTGTTGTGGCCGAGGTTGGCCCCGAGCCCGAAAAGTGGTTGCCAACCTACATCGAACGGGCACGGCACGCACTCAATCATGCCTGACCCATACGGTGCTCCTTAACACCACGGCACCGTTTCGCATCTTTACCATCCGGCACCTTCGCCATCTCTCTGGAGTCATCCATGAAACCGTTTATGCGAATCGTCGCAGGCATTGTCGTTGCCTGCTCTCTTTCAGTCCCTATGGCTGTTCGTGCACAAGGGATCCCCGTCATCGATGCCGCGTCCATCGTGAAGTTCATTGAACAAATTGCGCTGGCCAAGCAGCAGATCGATATCGTCACCAGACAAATGGAGGCGATGACGGGGAACCGAAGCATCGGCAGCATCTTCAATGATCCGGGAATCCGCGCTGCCCTTCCCGAAGACGTTCGCGGCCTTCTGGGCCAACTTGAGGGTGAAATGTCCAGTCTGGACGCAGCGACCAATGCCATTCTGTCGAAGGTACGCGCGCCGGCGCAGAACATCCCTCAAGAACGTGCCGCCCTTCAAGAACGTATGGTTACTCTGGATGCGCGTCAACAGGCGTTGAATCAGCGTACATACGAAGCGTTGAATCGCCGTAACGCCGAACTCGATGCCTTGCAGCGCGAAATCAACTCTACCCAGGACACCAAAGCAATCCAAGAGCTACAGGCCCGCATCCAGATTGCCCAATCCAATATTGCAATAGAACAGCAACGTGCGGAAGCCGGTCGCAGACAGATTGAAATGGAAAAAGAAATGGTCCGGCATCGTGCTGAACAACTTTATAGCGGCTGGATCTCTGCACCGTTAAAACCTGCGGGTGCAGCTACCCAGCAATAAGAGTCAGGAATACATATGCCGACCTCCCAACCCGACATTACACGAATAGATGAATGGCTATTCTCAAAGGTCGATCAAATTCTTGTCGAAGTCATTGCCGACTCCGTCTCCAAGCTTTCTGATGCCATTTATCCGGTTGTGGGCGTTTGCTTATCGATCTGGGTGGTTTTGTATGCATGGGCAATTATGAGAGGCGTGATCGACGAGCCAGCGACAGATTTCATCCATCGTGCAGGAAAGATATCAGTCGTATCCAGCATTGTGTTCAGTGGCGGCGTATATGCCACAGACATCGTGAATGTTCTCGTGTCATTACCTGACGATCTTTCAGCAGCTATATTCGGCTCACCAGGGATCAATGGAGTGGTTTCAGAGATATTGGAAGCGCTTTTGATTCCAACAAAACAGTTAGGTGCCAGTCTCTCACTATTTGCGGTTGGGGAATCAATTTACCGAATTGTTACCATTCTGGTAATGGTCGGATGCGCTGCCATTCTCTCGGTTATGAGCAGTTTAGTGCTAATCACGGTGAAGGTAGGTATGGCACTATTAGTATGCGTCGGTCCAATTTTCATCACTGCCATCCTCTTTGAAAGCACCAAAGAACTCTTTTCCCGGTGGGTTAGTCAACTAATAAACTACACCATCCTCGGCCTACTGTTCACGCTTCTTTTCCGCGTTGTTATGGGAATTAACCTAGCGCTTGTAAAGGCATCAACGAATTGGATTGATGGAAACGACGTGCAGATGGCTGCAGTTATATTCGCCTACATTTTTGTCTTTGGTGCGAGTGTCTACATCTTCCTTCAGCTTCCAACCATTGCAAGTGGACTTTCAGGCGGTTTTGGCCTGCAGTTCTCGACCCCTGGCCGCATGATTCGCCAAGCGATAAGCGGACGTCGGTAAGCCAGCCTAACCCTCTCCTACAAATTTTGTTTCCTGAGGCCACCCCGCAAACCGGGGCATGGCCTGTTTCCCTTGGAGTTCACACATGAGATTTCTGCTTGCGTTCGCACTGGCCACGCTACTGTCAGCTTGCGCCTATGTTCCACCACAAGCACCAATGCCACCTGACAGCCCCCGTGTACCTGTCAACGCGACACCGCCTCAACCTGGAGCGCAGCGATGAACCTGACAGAAGCTGTTGAACTGGCAGAACGTGATCGTGGCCTTGAGCGTGATCTGATGATGGAGATCAGTCGGTCAAAAAGGACAGCTTGGCGAATTGCCGGCGTCAGTCTCTTGCTGGCCTGCTTAGCGGTCGTTGCTGTGGTTTTCCTAACCCCCTTGAAAGCCCCGCCCGAGATGTATGTGGTGCGTGTCGATAATGCGACCGGTGAGATTGAGCATGTGAGTCGGTTAGGGGTAGCCGAGGCGAGTTATGGCGAAAGGATGGAGCGGTTCGATTTGAATCGTTACGTCATGAATTGCGAGAGCTACGACTGGTACACCGTGCAAGCCAAATTCGACGCTTGCCAACTGATGTCAGCAAAAGGTGGTCCCCAGGAAGAACATGCTCGCAAATACTCCGATCGGGATCCTCACAGCATTATCAATCGTCTCGGCCAGGCTTCGTATATCGAAGTGGAGGTGCACTCCATCACCCTCGCTCATAACTTTAGCCAGGACCAGAACGCAGCTCGTACAGCAACAGTCCGCTTCACCCGCACTGAAAAATCTGTCAGTAGCGCAAGCATTGTGCGTACTGAGCATCTGATTGCCACCATCGGCTACTACTACGCCGATCTGGCCATGTCTGAGAAGTCCGCCCGAATCAACCCCCTCAGCTTCCAGGTCCTGCGCTATCAGGTCGATGCTGATCTCTCCAGAAAATGAGGCCACTACGATGAACGACAACGAAATCAAGAGGATCGCCGCCCAACTTCAAGAGTTGCGGGATATCAATGACATTCATGGGCCGCAGGGCGCTGAACTGCGGAAAGCGCTGGAACGGTTGGCCCGGGAAGATTTGTATTTGGCAAACCGGTTGTTTGAGAACCATGTATCGCCTGAACTTCGCGCTGAGCCGGGAGTAAAACCTCAAGCGCTACAAGTTGCACCCCTCATTGAGCGGCATTTTGAGGGGCGAGTGGCCGATGATCGTCCTGCAGTGCAAATTCATGGTCAACCGGATGCGATGGTGTTGCGACCGGAGAGTGGCAAAGAGTATGACGGCCGAATTATTGGCCATACGCCAGATTTCGCCGTGCAGAAGGTAGACAACGATTATGTGCTTCATAGGCACGCCAGTCTTTCAATTGATCCAGCGAAGTTGGGTGACGATGTGAAGATTCGTTATCCCTTCGCAGGCTCTCATTCCATTGGTCTGGTCGAGCAACGCGACCAGGGCTATCAGCAGAACCAGCAAATGCTTAAAGCGCCACTGGAG
>JBFWLP010000170.1:0-3732 GCA_050252075.1 Burkholderiaceae bacterium
CGCTCACGCGCTTCCTCGACGATGGCCGCCTCGAGATCGACAACAACATCGCCGAACGGGCCATTCGGGGAGTAGCCGTGGGGCGCCGCAACTACCTCTTTGCGGGCTCTGATCGTGGCGGCGAACGCGCCGCCACGATGTACAGCCTTCTCGGCTCGGCAAAACTCAATGGGCTTAACCCCGAGGCGTATCTGCGGCACGTGTTCACGGTGATCGCTGATCACCCGGTCAATCGGATCGACGAGCTCTTGCCCTGGAACGTGACCTTGCCCGACGAGGGCAAAGCCCCCGCCGTGGTCGCTACCGATCCTCTCAACTGAGTTCCTCACCTCTCTCCCGTTCTCAACAGAGAAAAACCTACGTGTCCATGACAACGTGGACACGGAGACTCTTACATTCTCAGTTGAGTGTCGAGACGGTCACGGCCGGACGCTTACGCACCAACAGGGGATATAAGACTGCATCCTCACCTTTATGCCAAATCGTTGAAATCCGCTTGACTCTCCGGGAGGCGTCCATATAACCATCCCTAGTATGTAACGGGGTTTGCGAACAGACCCGGCTTGAGTAGAATCAGAGGCTCCCATATCACTGTTAACTGGCGTGTTCTGTTTTATGGATAATCCTGCACAGCGACCCTTTCATTTTTCCAAAGGCCGCCCTGACAAGCATGTTTTTCAGACGGTCACAACGCTTGATCTGGCTCCCCGTGACCGCTATGCCTGCTGGACCGAGGAAGTGCTCCGCAGTTTTGACGGGTTGCGCCCCAATGCGCAGCAGTTGAACGACTTCAATGTCAGGGTGATGTCGCTTGCGCACGTCGCGGGTGAAATGCATTATGCCCGGGCAGACGGTTATGAAGCGCGTCGTTCACCTCATGCCAAGCACGATGAGCTCTCCCTGTTGCTAGTTCTGGAAGGTCAGGCAGGGATCAGTTATGACGATGGTACGGCGCAGCGCATTGAAGCGGGCAAGCTTTTTTTCTTGATGGCACATGTACGACATCAGTACAGTGGAGTCGGCACGCGATGATCGAGCTTAATATTTGTCGTGTCAGGCTCGAATCAGCATTTGCGGGAACGTTGCCTGCCCCGACACAAATCAATGCCGCTTTGGATCGCTCGCCTTTGGCTGGCCTGTTGCGTAGCCACCTGATTCAGTTTTCGGCGCTTGACAGCAGCTTGGGCGTATCAGAACAGGAGGCCTTGCTTGAGGCCTCGGAGTCTCTGGCGATTACCGTGACGTCGGGGGCGTTTAACGCTCATGGTACATCTGCGTACAAGCAACATGACAGTGTGTTCAAGGCTGCACAGCGTCTGATTCATCAGCAACAGGATGATCATCACCTGGATGTAGCGGCCATTGCTCGTCAGTTGGGATGCTCACGTGCAACCCTGTATCGTGCATTTGCGGCACAAGGGTTCAGCGTTGCGCAATATCTTCGTGATCTTCGGCTGCGTAACGCTTATCTTTTGCTGCAGAATGCTCCTGCGCAACTCAGGATTGCCGACCTTGCTGCGCGTTGTGGCTTTATGGACCATGCCAGC
The DNA here is from genome assembly GCA_050252075.1 of Burkholderiaceae bacterium. Lineage (GTDB taxonomy): Bacteria > Pseudomonadota > Gammaproteobacteria > Burkholderiales > Burkholderiaceae_B > JAAYGT01. The sequence goes on from JBFWLP010000170.1 coordinate 1,548, forward strand.
TTCAGCCGATTGTTTTACCGGCGATTTGGCAAGCGCCCCAGCGATGTACGGCATTCCCACCGTGAGCCGTGATACGAATTGCGTAGTCTGTTGAGACATAGCGCCTAACGCAACGACCCTGTTGTCCCATACGATATAGCGGGTATCGCACACTCGGATGAGTGTATTCAGCGATCCAGGCAGACTCAAGGACAGGAAAGCGTGAAAGCGCTATGACAAACAAGGCTGGGGTTTGCCGTTGCCTGACCGTAATACTGTTGATGGCATTGTTGTCGGGCGTCTCGTTTCCGATTAGCGCGGCGTGTCCGGTGCCGAGCGATGATACCGATGTCGCCGTTGGCATCCGTCTCGCCCCGCCTTTCGTTACCCAGAGTTCAATTCGCGGTCAGCAAGGCTTCGCACTGGAACTCTGGCAAAGTATCGCCAATGAGTTGCTGTTGGAAGGCTATGGCTACAACCTTCTGATTGCGGCACTTGCCATGGTTGCCGGCACCTTGACTGGCTGTCTGGCAGGTGTGGCCCGGCATGCTCGACATCCGCTCTTGAAAGTGCCGGGTCGTCTGGTCAGCAGCGTGTACCGGAATGTGCCCAGTTTCGTACTGATGTTTTATATCGCCTTCGTCATACCAGTCGAAATTCAGTGGGGCGGTACGCTGTTGCAGGTGCCGCTGTGGATCAAGGCGACGCTGGCGCCGGTGATTCCAGTGATTGCCATTGACAACAGTCCAGAATTCCTGTTGTTGGTCTACGGCTATGTGTGTCTCTGGTTTCTGCTCACCGGGCAAGCGGTTTCCCGTGGAATACAGGCCTTACAGCGTTTTGGTCATCGCGACACGTAACAGGGAGACCTCGGATTGTGAGGCTGGTCGTAGTCGGTCGCTTGGGTGGCATCGATCGATAGTGCGCCCACCAGTTTGCATGTGAATATGTAAACTAGTGCGTGCTCAAGTTTTAAAAGATTTTTTGTGTCGCTTATCTTTACCTCACGAGGATCCCTATGTACACGATGTTCGATACTGTTACGCAATCAAGACGCCGTTTTCTCCAAGTCTCGGGCGTAGCACTTCTGGCCGGCTGTCTGCCCGGTTGCGGGTCGGACATAAATCACGCCATCCGGTTTGGGCCCACCATCGACTGGGGGCGTGACCGTATTGCTGAACACATGCGCCGCAACCCCAATGCTGCTACAGTTTCGATCGCACTGCTCTACGAGGGTGATGTCGTATGGCAGGAAGCCTTCGGCCTAGCTGCCGTTCAGGATGCGCGTCCGACAACCGTGGACACACGCTTCAGCATTGCTTCCGTTAGCAAGGTTCTGGCGGGACTGGCGGGTGCGATTCTGCAGGATATGGGGGTGCTGGATCTTGACAGGCCAGTTGCACAATATCTGCCCGGCTTTTACATGCTGTCTCCGAGCTACACGGAAATCACCTCTCGCCACTTGCTCTCACATACCTCAGGTCTGCCAGGTTCGAACGACCGCAATGCACTTTCCTTCGTGCCAATACCTGGCTTTGCCGAGGACACTGAAGCTGGATTTTCCCATTACCATCTCAAGCATGCGCCGGGGCAATTGGCGGTGTACTGCAACGACGGCTTCACCCTGTTCGAACGGGTGGTTCTGGCCGTCTCTGGCTTGAGCTATCCCGAATTTATCCGTAAGCACATCCTTGAGCCGCTAGGTATGAGCCAATCAGGCTTCCTGGTCGAGACCGAGAACGGCGGTGATTTTGCCTTTCCGTATCTCGACGGCAAGCAGTATGGCCTTATGTATCCTCAAATCTACGCCTCTGGTGGTTTGTACACTACGCCGGGTGACATGATGAAGCTAGCACAGATGTTGATCGACAGAGGTAAGTTTGAGGGGCGACGTATCGTGTCGGAAGCCGGCATTGCGGAAGTGACCAGCGATCAGACAGGCGATACGACCATCAACCCATCACCGGAATCGCTCTGGGGACTGGGCTGGGATTCCGTACGACAGCTCAGCATGGATGCTGCAGGCTTCCGGGCATGGCAAAAGAACGGCGCCACGGCGTTTTTTCAAACTGATTTTCTGGTTCTGCCGGAAGCCCGGATGGCGCTGCTGATAACGGGCAGCACGGGATATGAACCTACTGAAATCGTAGAGGGCGTGTTGCTGCGGGCATTGCAGGATGCTGGCTTGATGCACGCTGTGCCGTCT
>JBFWLP010000171.1:0-3688 GCA_050252075.1 Burkholderiaceae bacterium
ACGCGAAAACTGTTTTGATACCTAGTTCTTCACGGTCCTCCAACCCTGCAACACGACTTTTCGGCCCGTAGTTGAAAGTTCGAGCATGAGCGGCAATAGGGTTGGCACCGCGGTGAGGCAATTGCCGACCATAGGCCACGGCGACCTGAGGATCGACAAAGGCGGCCAGGAGCGTGTCGAGGGCTGTAGGGCATGCGACAACCGCGTCTTGCGTCAAGAACATATAGATGTCGGCGCAGTCACCTCGCACGGCAGCGTTTCGCGTACCCCCGTGATCGAAGTCGGCGCTAGAAATTGCTTCGAGCTGAAAGCCATGACGCAAGGCGGTCTCGGCAGAGTTGTCGCTCGACGCCGAATCAACGATTTTCACTCTTACGTCGTGGCGACTGACAGACTGAGACCGCGCCAGCGCACCCGCTGCTTCGGCCCAGAGCTCCCCTCCATTGTAGGTTGGCACGACAACCAGCACGTTCAATGGGTCTGGCTGCTGGCTGCTTGTACGGTTGCCGATCGTTTCCCCAGACGCTGTCGCCGGCTCAGGGCTGCTCATTGAAGAACCCCTTCCACACTGTCATTGCAATGATCTTGAGGTCCAGCCACAGCGACCAATTATTGATGTACCAGAGGTCGTACTGCACGCGCTTGTCCATTTTTTCGAGCGTGTCGGTAGCGCCGCGCAACCCATTCACCTGTGCCCACCCGGTGATGCCCGGCTTAACCTTGTGCCGCTGCATGTACGACTCCACCATGTCTTTGTAATACTCGTTGTGAGCCAACGCGTGCGGGCGTGGGCCCACGATCGACATGCGCCCCTGTAGCACGTTGTAAAACTGAGGGAGTTCATCAAGGCTGGTACGACGCAGGAAAGCGCCCAACCGAGTGATCCGTGGATCGCCGTAACGTGCCTGGGTGACTTCGCCAGCACCTTCCTCGTGGACCTCCATAGAGCGAAACTTATACACCTTGAAGCGCCTGCCGTTGATACCCATTCGGTACTGCTTGAATATTATGGGGCCGCTAGAGGTGAGCTTGATAGCGATCGCGATAACCACACACACGGGCAGCATCAGCACGGCAATAACACTACCGAGAACAATGTCTTCCAGCCGTTTTACGATCCGCGCCGGGCCTTCCATGGGGCTGCGAGAGATATCAAGGGCATACAGGCCGCCAATACTGCTAATCCGGTGGTTCAGTAGGGGCAAGTCACCCAGATCTGGTACGTAGCGCACGTCGACCGTGAGGTGACGCAAAGCGTATATCACGCGCTTTATGGCTTCCCCCTGATTCAGCGGCAGACACAGCCAAACTTCATGAACCCCGCGCTCCTCCACCTCGGCCCGCAAAGTGACATACCAATCTTCATTCTCCTGCAACGGCAAGAAACACGACACCCTATAGCCGTGTTCAGGTAGGTCACTCAGTATGGCACGCACGGGCGCAGCTGCATTCTCGGTCTCCACCACCGCGACGTGCTTCAGGTTGCGGCCGTGCATACGAAGATTACGCAAGAATAGGAAAACGCATACACGGAATATCGTGACGAAGGCCAGCGCCACCGCAAGCGTACTCACTAGCCAAATGCGAGAGTAGTCTTCGGCCACTTTTAACAGCACCGCAATGCTCGCCAATACAGCCAGGGCCACGAGCCAACCTGCAAACATTCGACCCAGTTGGGCCCAGAGGTGCCTGCCCCGCCACGATAGGTAGGTACCGAGCAAGATCTGACAGACCACCAGCACCACCGCCACCACCATAGTGGCCACCAGATAATGGTCGAGCATGAACCAATCATCGAATCGCAGCCAATGCGCCACATAGCTACCTCCGATAATCAGCAGGAAGTCCACTAGACCTGCGAGCAGAGCAAGCGGGTAGCGTTCGGCAACTGTGGGGGTGTAATGGGGTTGCGGCTTCATGCAGTAAAGGCTAACGGGGAGCTGAGCGGTCAATGGTGATTATCGCCGATGTTACAATGGCAGGCTTGCCAGATGCAGCCGGGCGCACGCCCCATGGCACCTGTACACCACCTGAACCGGATCACACCATGAGGATTCTTCTGTTTGGCAAGAACGGCCAGCTGGGCTGGGAACTGCAGCGTAGCCTGGCGCCGCTGGGCGAGCTGATCGCGCTGGGCACCAACGACCAGCCCTGTGCCGATTTCCGCCGGCCGTCTGATGTGGCTGCCACGGTTCGCGCGCTGGCGCCCGATGTGATCGTCAATGCCGCCGCCTATACGGCAGTGGACAAGGCGGAATCTGAGCCCCAAGTCGCCAGTGTGGTGAACGCTGTTACGCCGGGGGTGCTCGCCGAAGTGGCCGCGGGCCTCAAGGCCTGGCTGGTGCATTACTCCACCGACTACGTATTCGACGGCACGGGTTCCACTGCCTGGCGCGAAAACGATCCGGTTTCCCCTTTGAATGAATATGGCCGCAGCAAGCTGGCCGGCGAAGAAAATATTCGCGCTTCCGGCTGCCGGCATCTCATTTTCCGCACTTCCTGGGTGTATGCCGCGCGCGGGGGCAATTTTGCGCGCACCATGCTCAAGCTGGCCCAGGAGCGCGACGCCCTGAAGGTGATCAACGATCAGCATGGCGCGCCCACCGGGGCCGACCTGCTGGCCGATATCACCGCCCATGCGATCCGTAGCGCCCTGGCGCGGCCCGAACTGGCTGGCACCTACCACGCTGCCCCCGCAGGCGAAACCACATGGCATGGCTATGCCAGCCATGTGCTCGAACGGGCGCGTTCCATGGGTGTACCGCTGAAGGTGGCGCGCGATGCGATCCACGCAGTGCCCACTTCTGAGTTCCCTACCCCCGCCCAGCGCCCGGCCAATTCACGGTTGAACACGCACAAGCTGCGCAAAGCGTTTGATCTGCGCCTGCCCGAATGGCAGAGCGGGGTCGACCGCATGCTGGCCGAAATTCTTAATCGCTAATCCGACGACGAACATGACCCCACGTAAAGGCATCATTCTGGCCGGCGGTTCCGGCACGCGCCTGCACCCGGCCACCCTGGCGATCAGCAAACAGCTGCTGCCTGTGTACGACAAGCCCATGGTGTACTACCCCCTGGCCACTTTGATGCTGGCCGGCATTCGCGACATTCTGCTGATCTCCACACCGCAGGACACGCCACGCTTTGAACAGCTGCTGGGCGACGGCAGCCAGTGGGGACTGAATCTGCAGTATGCCGTGCAGCCCTCGCCCGACGGCCTTGCACAGGCCTTCATTATCGGTGCCGACTTCGTGGGCAATTCACCGTCTTCGCTGGTGCTGGGCGACAACATTTACTACGGGCACGACTTCGCCAAGCTGCTGGGCAGCGCCATGGCGCGCACGGAAGGCGCCAGTGTGTTCGCCTACCATGTGCACGACCCGGAACGCTATGGCGTGGCCGAGTTCGACGCCAGCGGGAAGGTGCTTTCGCTGGAAGAAAAGCCCGTCCGGCCAAAGTCGAGCTATGCCGTCACGGGCCTGTATTTCTACGACAACCAGGTCGTCGACCTGGCACGCGATCTGAAGCCCTCGCCGCGCGGCGAGCTGGAGATCACCGACCTGAACCGCCTGTATCTGGAACAGGGCAAGCTGAACGTCGAGATCATGGGTCGCGGTTACGCCTGGCTCGATACCGGCACGCACGAATCGCTGCTGCAGGCCAGTCAGTTCATTGCGACGCTGGAGCA
>JBFWLP010000172.1:0-3616 GCA_050252075.1 Burkholderiaceae bacterium
TACCGAAACGAGCAGTGAATGTTTTACCATCCGCGGCCATTACGGCAACAAAACTGCCATGACGACCACGCTCAGTCCAGGTCCCGCGCAGAACACGTTCGCTGGCCTTGGCCTGTATTTGCCCGCTTTTTAAACGATAATGACCCGTGACGTCATCGCCTGACTGCACAAGCTTGATGCGCGCCGTGCGGTCACGCCACGTACTGTCCCAATCGCCCGACCAGTCAGCCACGGCTGCAGACGCAGACGCAACGGACAATAACAACAACGTTAAAACACCAAACAAACAACGCCACACGACAAACATCTTTTGAAAGCTCAAGGGTCCAGTCCCTGCAGCAAAGCGCCCATCAGCAGCTCAGGGCCATGACCATGGGCGCCGTGGCCGGACTGTTCTTCGGTATGCTGCCAATGGTTCAGCAGCCGGGCCAACACGTCGCCGGCGGCGGCGCTTTCGGCGGCTGAACCCACGGACGCCGAGGCGTCATCGTGCCGGTAAATGACCTCGCCTTTCTTGACGGTCTGCATCACCTTCAGCGTGTCGAGCGTTTCCGGGTCGACCGCCGTGGGGTCGGCCGACAGGATGACGAAGTCGGCCAGTTTGCCAGGCTCGATCGAGCCCTTGCTGTCTTCCTCGAAATGCTGGTAGGCCGGCCAGATTGTCATGGCCTTCAAGGCGCTCATGACATCGACACGCTGGTCGGGCCCGAGTATGTCGCCCGAGCGCGAACGCCGCGTGACCGTGGCCGACAGCACCCGCATGGAATCGGGGAACGCCACCGGCGCATCGTGGTGGGTGGAGAACATCATGCCGCGCTCGCGCACCCAGCCGGTAGGCGATATGTTGTCGGCATTCACCGGGCCCACCGTGCGGTCGCGGTGCCAGTCGCCCCAATAGAACGTGTGCATCGGAAACAAAGAAGGAAAGACATCCAGGGCATCGATGGTGGCAATCTGGTCGCGGCGCAAAAACTGCCCGTGAATCAGGACAGCACGGCGATCTTTCACGCCATGCTTTTCGCGCGCTGTCTTGATGGCAGCCAGCAGCATGTCGGAAGCGGCCTCGCCGTTTGCGTGGGTGAGAATCTGGACGCCATTCGCGAAGGCCCAGTCCACGGCGTCGAACACCTGGTCGGGCGTCGCGGCCGAGTAGCCGCGATAATCGGCCCGATACCCTGCGGGCGGCTTGTAATAGGGCCGGTCGCGGTACGCCGTGAACCCCTGGGGCGAGCCGTCGATCGTCAGTTTTGCACCGCCAACACGAAAGCCGTCGGTGTAGTCACGGCTGACATTCTTCGCGATGAAATCGCGGTCTTGCAGCACGTCAACGTACGTGACGACATCGATGGGAATGTCACCCGCCTTCGCCGCCGCCTGCATGAACGGCACGATGCCCGATGTGGCGCGGCCCTCCTGCCCCGTGGTGTAACCGTAGCGGCTCAACAGGCCGGTACCCGCCACGAAAAGCGCCTGCGCCTGGGTCGCCGTCATCTTCTTGAACTGGCTCGCCAGCGCGCCAAAGAAGGCAGCCTCTTCCAGTACCCCGTTCGGGGTCTTGCCGTCCTTCTCGCGCCGGATGACACCGCCTTCCGGATTGGCTGTACCTGGCTGAATACCGGCGGCCTGCAAAGCCTTGCTGTTCATGACGCCCAGGTGGCCGGACTGGTGAATGATAAGAATAGGCAGCTCTTTGGACACCGCATCCAGGTCTTCACGGGTGGGGTGCCGCTGTTCTTTCAGCTGGGCGTCGTCGTAGCCGAAACCGATGATCATGCCGATGCTCTTTTGCATGTCGGCATGCTGCTTCGACCAGGTTTGCAGCGTTTTTTGAAGGCTGGAAATGTCATTCACCTTGCCATCGGGCGGCGACAGCAAGTTGGCCGACATCGCCTGAATGCCGATCATGAAGGCATGGCCGTGCGCATCGACAAAGCCCGGCAGCATCGCCCGGCCTTTCAGGTCCATCATCTGCGTTTGGTCACCGCGATGCTTCTGCAGCTCTTCGCTGCTACCCACCGCCAGAATGCGCCCGTCTTTCACCGCCACCGCCTGCGCCACAGGCTGGGCATCGTTTATCGTCACAACCGGCCCGCCCGACCAGATCTGGTCGGCCACCTGGCCCACTGCAGGGGAAACCATCAAAAGGCCGGCGATCAGTGGTGCCAACGGGACGTGTTGTGTGAACTGCATACTTCATTCTCCTGGTGTGCGTTGTCGCTCAGCGCCTGGAAAGCGCTCAACAGACCAAAGCTGACACAAATTATCCGAACGCGTCAGTCTCAATCCTCTCAAATGTCTCAGTTATTGTCCTCAGCCTATCTTATTAGACGTTTACCAAATGCCGTGCCCAGTGGCAGGGATGACGTTTTCAGTGCGTACGGCGTTTCGCAAATAATCCAAGGAGTGCTGAGGGCAACTTCGAGCAGCCTTTATAGTACCTTGTAAATATTTGCACCATTTGACAGAAATTCAGTGGACTTTTGTTTCATGCCTTCATGGATGGATTTTTCAACGCCTATGTTTATGTCTATGAAATCACGCACGTCCTGCGAAATTTTCATAGAGCAAAACTGGGGGCCGCACATGGAGCAGAAGTGGGCAACTTTTGCTGACTCTTTGGGCAGCGTTTCATCATGAAATTCCCGTGCTTTGTCGGGATCCAGACCCAGGTTGAACTGGTCTGTCCAGCGAAATTCGAACCTGGCCTTTGAAAGTGCGTTGTCCCTGATCTGTGCGCCCGGATGGCCCTTTGCCAAGTCGGCGGCATGGGCAGCCAGCTTATACGTGATGATGCCTGTTTTCACGTCATCTTTATTGGGTAAACCCAGGTGTTCTTTGGGTGTTACGTAGCAAAGCATGGCCGTGCCATACCAGCCGACAGTGGCTGCGCCGATGGCGCTGGTGATGTGATCGTAGCCCGGAGCGATATCGGTGGTCAGCGGACCCAGGGTGTAAAAAGGCGCTTCGTGGCACTGCTCCAGTTGAAGATCCATGTTTTCACGCAACAGATGAAGTGGTACATGGCCCGGGCCCTCAATCATGACCTGCACATCGTGTTTCCACGCCTTTTGCGTGAGCTCGCCCAGGGTCTTCAGTTCGCCCAGTTGCGCCGCATCGTTGGCATCATAGATCGACCCTGGACGCAGGCCATCGCCCAGGCTGAAGGCCACATCATAGGCCTTCATGATTTCGCAGATCTCTTCGAAGTGCGTATACAGAAAGCTTTCCTGGTGGTGGGCAAGGCACCACTTGGCCATAATTGAGCCGCCACGGCTGACAATACCTGTCAGGCGTTCGGCAGTCAGGGGAATATATTGCAGTCGAACACCTGCGTGAATGGTGAAATAGTCAACGCCTTGTTCGGCTTGCTCTATCAGGGTGTCGCGATAGATCGGCCAGGTAAGTTCCTGGGCTTTTCCGTCTACTTTTTCAAGTGCCTGATAAATCGGGACTGTGCCAATGGGCACGGGGCTGTTGCGTATCAGCCATTCACGGGTTTCATGGATGTGCTTGCCGGTGGAAAGATCCATCACCGTGTCCGCTCCCCAGCGTATCGCCCAGGTCATCTTGTCGACCTCGTCGCTGATCGACGAACTTAACGCGGAGTTGCCTATGT
>JBFWLP010000173.1:0-3599 GCA_050252075.1 Burkholderiaceae bacterium
GATACGCTCGGCCAGCAATGTCAGTTTTAACTTGTCCAGTACCGTATGCAGTTCCATCACAGCACCTCCTCGTACACCGACAGGGGCCGGGCCTGGACTTTGCAGGCCGTTTGTTGCCACAAGCGGTAAGGTGGACCCTATTGTCAAGACAGAATCTGTTGCGGTTTAAGCTAAGTCCATTTCTTCAACCGCAGCGGTACAGCGCTGCCCTGTTTGCTCCCGGGGTGAATCCCCCGTGGAGCGTAGCGAAACGGGGGATTCACCCCGCGTGTCTCTGAAGTGATCCGGGATGCTCGCGCCACCGCCTTCGCAGGTGGCATAGACCTCATCGGGCTTTTTGTAGCCCAGCCCTTGATGGGGTCGTTCAGTGTTGTAAAACGCAAAGTACTCGGCCAGACCTACGGTCAGCTCGGCCATGCTGCTGTAGCCCCTGAGGTACACGTCTTCGTACTTCACGTTGCGCCAGAGCCGTTCCACGAAGATGTTATCCAGTGCACGACCACGACCATCCATACTGATCCGTATCTCTTCACGCTTCAGGATGTCGGTGAATGCCGTGCTCGTGAACTGGGAGCCCTGGTCACTGTTGAAGATCTCAGGCTTGCCGTGAGTTGCCAGGGCATCTTCCAGGCAGTCAACGCAGAATGCAGAGTCCATGCTGTTACTGATGCGCCAGGAGAGCACCTTGCGTGAGTACCAGTCGATGATGGCCACCAGATAGGCGAACCCTCGTGCCAGTCGAACGTACGTGATGTCCGTGCTCCACACCTGGTTCGGCCTGACGACCTGCAAACCACGCAAGAGGTATGGGTAGATCCTGTTCTGCGGCTGCTTCCTGCTAGTGTTTGGCCCGGGAGCCATCCCAGCCAGCCCCATGCTCGCCATCAGGCGCTGTACCCGCTTGCGGTTGACCGTCAAACCACGATCTTTCAGACAGCGCACCATGCGGCGGCTGCCATAAAAGGGACGCTGCGTGTACGCCTGATCAATCAGGTGGCACACTTGCAAATCATTGCCACTCGCGGGTTTGAGGCTCTGGTGGCTGTACCAGGTTGCACGGGAGACACCCGCCAGCGCGCACTGCCTGACCAGCGAGAGACTATTCGACGGATCAATCCAGCCCATTCTCGTCTCCAGGCTCATAGTCCGGACTTTTTTTTAAGCCAGTCCAGCTCCATCTTGAGCCGACCAATCTCGCCATACAAGGCGTCCTCCTTGGCGTGCTCGACTGGCTTGGGGCCACGCTTGTTGGCAAAGACGCTGCCTGCATTGTCCAGGAACTCCTTTTTCCACTGCCGAACCATCATCGGATGCACCTCAAACTTCTGTGCGATCTCGTTGATCGTCATCTCGTTGCGTACGGCTTCCAATGCCACTTTGGCTTTGAAGTCGGCACTGTGAACCTTGCGTTTCTTACCTTCCGTCATGCTATTGCCCTCCAGGGACATTAGCTTAAACCGGTGTCTGAAAACTGGGGTCCACTTTACCCGGAACGCATCGGCGAAATATTCCCGATAAATGATGAGATAAGGAAATTCGATACCCGGGTGGAACCCGCCGCCAATGGTTGGCTCAAGTGCTGCGCTGTCCAGCGCGTGCGGCTGCTCATCCAACGAGAATTTTTCAAGCGGCTTCGGTTGTTCCAGGGCCCCGACTTCAAAGTCCCCGTCGGCCCAATTCTTCAGGTGTTTCAACTGCCAGTCGGTGAGGCTAAGGAACTGGTTGGGCAGATCAATGCCCAGCTGCTGGTTCTGCAACGGCTTGCCACCCGTTCCCCACAGCTTGGGCATCAGGGTGTCGACCTCGTCGCGTTTGAACTCTTCATTCTTCCAGCTGGTGGGGCGCTGGGGTGGCGGCGGCATCAGTGAATCAACCAGTCGCCCACGATTTCCGGCGGCATGCCGCATGAGGCGATAGATGTTTTGCCTGACCGGCTTCATGTTCTCGGCCGGATTGCTCAGCAACGCGAGGTAGCCGGGGCTGACCAGATTGCCCGATTGTTCCGGGCCATGGCCGCGATTCTTTGCTTCCGACGTGACCCCGGCAGCTTCGGCGCTGACCCAGCCATAATGAACGGCGTTCGAGAAGATGGGGTAGATATCCCGGTAGAAATTGGTTTTCTTCCCGGCGTGGGGATACGCCTCGGGGAAGGTTTCGTACACGCGATCGAGAATGGACACCACGTGATACATATGCGGCGCATACTTGGGCGGCGCGGTGATGATCCAGGCCCCGGCCTTGGGGTTTCGTGTGCCATCGTCGCCTTCAGCGGTAACGTTATCGCGCGTGCTTAACACCCTGCCGTCATCAAGCGTGACGGTGACATCAATTTCACCCCCGCAGGTATCATCCCACCACCCCGGAATGTTGAAATACGCAAACTGGTTCGTCAGCGGGTTCTTGCCATTTTCCGGGCCATTCGGCGGCTCAACGGCTTCGCTGGGGTTCGACATGATCACCTTGGGCGTCGTGACGGAATCACCCTTGCCCGGCGCCGGAATGAACAGCAAACGGTTCTGGTCATCCAGCCGAAGCTGCCCCAGCTCGATGTCTTTGGCAGCGGTATACGTCACCTCAACCTCTTGCGACGGGTCTTTTGGGGTAAAGCCCTCAAACCGCAAGGCGCCGGGCAATGTGCCTTTTTCAATGCCCGTGAACACATCGCCCTTCATCAGCACAGGCTCGGTCTGACCCGACGCAATCGTGTGCACACCGGGGTCGATGATCAACTGGTCACGCTCGGCAGGCTTCTTGCCGGGCTGGATGGAAGGGTTGCGCAAAGCGTCGGGGTCAAACAGATAGGCCCCCTGAAATGCGTAATTTGCCGCTTTCATGTTCCGTACATGAACCCGCCAGCGCAAGGACTTGACCATGCCCGAACCGGACGTAAGTTCGGCGACAACTTTGCCGTCGGCGTCGTAGGCATACACCCGATACCTCTGCGCCTGGCGCTTCAAGCGTGCATTGCTGTCACGGTAGCTGCCACCTTCAGGGCCAGGGCCGCCACTGCCACCCGGGTCGACAACCAAGCCGGGGGCTTCGGGGCCGATATAGAACTCGTCGCTGTCCCCGATGCGGGCAAGACCAATACCGGGGTGTATACGAATACTCTTGATTTTGTCGGACACGGCACGCTTCCTTATGACGGTGATTCGGGTTGATTCGGCTAACAAAAAGCCGCTTTCTTACGCTGACCCCACAATCTTCCAGTCGATCAGGTCGGCCGAGGCCACGGTATACCGGTTACCAAAATGTTGAATCTCGGCCACGGTAAGCCCGTTTGACTGACGGTGACTACGTACCGAAAACCTGCCGCCAAAACCCGCCTTGATTGATTTTTCGATGTGCGGGCTTGCACCCTGGATGGGTGCCTGGCCATCAAGCAGCATTCCCGCCGCCCCGGCTATGCCCGGCACCAGCAAAACACATGCCGTTGTGCACCCCTTGATGAAATCCCTGCGCTCGATGTTCATATGCGATGCCCCCTGATTCTTGCGTGTATGGGTGAAGGTCGTTGAGCAGCGCACTTTACATGTGTTGCAACGAGATTTCGTGCTTGTTTCAACGACTGCCCGGCACAGGTATATCTGCCCATGCCG
>JBFWLP010000174.1:0-3578 GCA_050252075.1 Burkholderiaceae bacterium
CCATATCGGGCATCGTCGGCGTGTTGGTGGATGAAGAAAGCATCATGTTGTGATGCCATGACGCGCCATCGTGGGCGGCCATAAGGCAGGCGCCACGCATGGTGCCTCAGCCCTGCCCGCCCATTTCATCCCGCCTCACGAATCATCCCAGTTCATGCCAGCCCGCCGCCGCTCGTTTACCGGCGGCGGTGCTTCCACACTTGCTCTCCAATCCGTAAGCAGATATGCAGCTCGTAGGCTGATGAGCCCGGCGCGCCTATGCAAGATCAGCCACCCTGGCAACAATAAGTTAATTCCAACATGAATATTGGAAAATTTTCACAAGTGACAATTTTTAGAAGCATTATGAAAAAATCAACCACATAATGCAAATCATTGATTTATCAGAATAAATTTTTAATACGTATGCGGTCCATCTCCCCCATTATTCCGAAGCTGCCAGATTCATGGCTAAATCCTGGTCATGGGTATTCCACGGCAACAAGGCTTCCAGTTCATCGACCGTTTTCGCCAACGGCAAACGTTCCAGCACAAAGCGCAGCCACGCATAGGGCTCGCGGCCATTGGCCTTGGCCGTCTCCAGCAACGAGTACAGTACCGCGCTGGTATGCGCACCGGCCGGTGTGTCAGAGAACAGCCAGCCCTTTCTTCCAATAACGAAGGGACGGATCGCAGTGCCTTCCAGGATATTGTTGTCGATGGGCAGGTGACCCCGTTCGGTATAGCGGATCAGGCGCGGCCAGACCTTGTGCAGATACCCCAATGCTTCACCCAGCTTGCTCTTGGGCGTGACCCCCGGCAGGGTGTCATCCAGCCATGCACGCAGCTTTTGCAGGATCGGCAGGCTGTGGGTCTGGCGCGCCTCGAAGCGCTGCGCATCGCTCGCTTCTTTCAGCTTGGCCTCGATACGGTACAGCCGGGCGAACAAGTCCAGCGCGTGGTCTGCGCGGGCACTCTTGCCTTTGGGGCTGGCCCGTTTGGCTTCCACGAACTTGCGCCGGGCGTGCGCCGCGCACGCCAGGTGCTCCACACCGGGCAGGCGCGCCACCGGCGCGTAGCCTTCGTACCCGTCAGTCATCAGGTAACCCTGCCAGCCTTCGAGCAGGCGCACCGGTATCTGCCCCGAACGGCTTGTTTCGTAATCGAACAGCACCACCGTGCGCCCCGGCGGCCCGCCGCGCTGCACCCACATATAACTTTTGGAGGTCGGACTTCGCCCCGGTTCTTTCAAGACCTGCACCGTGGTTTCGTCCATGTGGATGAGCGGCGCATCCAGCAGCGTGTCGCGGGCCAGATTGTGCAACGGCTGCAGGGCCTGGGCCAGCCGGATCATGGCTCGTGCCATGCTCTGGCGTGGAATCTCTACGTGGTGGCGGGCCATCACCTTCTCGAAGCGTGCCAGAGGCAGGCCATCGACATATTTCACCACCGCCATCATCGCCAGGAACCCGGCGCTGAAGTTGCTGCGCGGCAGGATCTGCGCGGGCGCGGGCTGCTGCACCGGTGCCTGATCGCCCTTGGGGCAGGCGTAGCGCGGGCGCACCGTGCGGATGACACGGATCTGCATCGGAATGATGTCCAGCTGTTCGCTCACGTCTTCGCCGATGCGCACCAGGGGCGTGCCGCAGGCGCATTGGCGTTCTTCTTCGGGGACATCAACCAGGAACTCCACTCGGGGCAGTTCGGGCGGCAGCGCGCGGCGGTGGCCGCGCTTGGGGCGTGCGCCCCGCGAAGATGCAGGGGCAGAATCGCCCTCGTGCTCGTCGGGAGTGTCGGCGGCCTGATCGGCCAGGGCTTCCACTTCGTTGAAGAGCTCGCCTTGATGCGATTCGCTGCTGGGGCCAAACACCTTATGCCGGGCCAGGCGCCATTGTTCGAGGATGCGCTGAACCGCTTCGGCCACGCCAGCGGCCACTCCGGCCGTAATGCCTTCCTGCAATCGCTTCTGGAAGTCCGCCTCCAGCGCCTGGCGGTACGCTTCATTTTCCACATGGAACCGCGCTTCGATTTGGTGTGTGAGATGAGAGCGAAGCTCGGCGAGCGCCTTCTCGCGCTCGGCTTGTAACGCCGCCTGGAAGGCCGCGACCGAGCTCGGCAGTGCGCCGATTTCGGATGCGATTTCTGTCGGAGATGGAGGGAGCGTTGCATGGCGATCAGACATGCAATATTATACCTCATATCTCACATAACCGATTGATATTTCAGTGTTTTGTGTGGGTAATTTACCCATAAATCAAAACCCTCCAAGAGCCACTCCAACTCTTTGGGCGAGAGCGTCACCGTTGCCCCCAAGCTCGCAGACGGCCAGGCAAAGCGCTCTTTTTCCAGCCGTTTTTGCCACAGGCAAAAGCCGTTGCGATGCCAATACAGAATCTTGAGACGGTTGCGCTGACGGTTCACGAACACGAATAGCGCATCGCCAAAGACGTCCAGCTCAAGTTCACTTTCCACCAGGGCAGCCAACCCGTCGATCTGCTTGCGAAAGTCTACCGGCCCGCAGCACAGGTAGACCTGCCCAATAGAGGCGCCCGGATGCATCAGCGCACCCGCTCAGCCAGCGCCTGATGCACCTGCACCAGCCACTGCGGGCTGGGCAAGCCGGGCAGTTCAAGGCGCAGGCCGCTGCCCAGGGTCAGCACATAGCGATCCGCGAGGGAGCTGTAGTCAGCACCGGAGGCACTCCCCAGACTCACTGGCACGAACCGTCGAACAACAGGAGTGGGTGCGGGCTGGTGCGACGACAAAGTGCCCATGCTCTGCACCTTCAGGCGACGGCGCCAATAATACAAACTTGACACCGGCAACCCCTCACGCTGCGCGTAGGCTTTGGTGCCAATGCCTTCTCCAGCAATCGCGTTCAGGTGGGCCTCCCACCATGCACGGCCTCGCCTTCGATTTGTTGACATCTTCGATTCTCCCATCATCATACAGAACCGATACGATGCCCGACAGGCGCGCCGTGAACAATGATGGGGGAGATGGAGCGTTTACGAATGATCGACTGGACCAAAGGCGGCCAAGCCTTTATTACGCCCAAAGGTTCTGATGCTGCCGAAGCCGCTATTCTTAAGTTCCAATTTTCATAGATAAGTCAATCGACTCTCGAATTGCCGGCTCGAACCAAGCTCTGTACTGTACCGGAATTTCGGTACAGTACAGGTACAGAGATCAGTTTTCACCAATTCAGGTAAAATACGCTAACCTACTGATTTGAAACTGGTTTTACCTATTTCAACCTACGCTAGGATTCGCCTTACTTCCCTGTAGAAACACTGTAAATCACCGACTCAAAATCCCCCGCCGCAAGGCGTGCCGGTTCGATTCCGGCCCCGGCACCAACGATTTGTTCCGCACGGGTTCAGATTGCAAAAAATTCCCAATAAAATCATGCGGTTAGCATAGAAACCCATGAAGCTCCATCAAGTTTCAGTAAATCCCAATGTTGCGTGTTCCCAAAGGTGTACCCTAGACTGGTCGTACCCAGTTTTATTTTTGCAGGGGTACACCTATGGGACTCCTGACTGATCTGAAGATCCGCACCCTCTCGCCCAGCGCCAAAGAGCAGAAAGCTTCTGCTC
>JBFWLP010000175.1:0-3551 GCA_050252075.1 Burkholderiaceae bacterium
AAATGTTTATCTCGCGCAATGCAGCCTGAATCTGGTGTGATCAAAACACCATGGCCCTGCCGGAACCCATCGGCTTCACGGCTTCATCCCCAAAAGCCTTCCTGAAATAAGCAATTGCCTTTTCACCGGTGCAGTGCCCCCCATAAAAGGAAAAGTCATCTGCCATAATATTGCGCGTGGTGGCCACTGCTTCGGCCAGCACCGCCTCGCTGGCATTCATCAGGTGCAGGCCGCCGATGACGGCAAGCAGCTTGTCCGCCGGGAATGCCTCGTGAATGGCATTGAGAATATTCGTATAACCCGCATGCGCGCAGCCGGAAATTACTACCAGCCCGCGCGACGTGCGCACGACGACGGTCGCGTCATCGAGCAGCGGCACCGGGCCGGTGCCGTCTTCATTGAAGAAGTTGCCCGCAATCGGCGTAAAGCTGCCAGGTGGGCGCGGAATATCGGTGAAAAAGTAAAAATGCTCGTCCAGCTTTACGGTGTTGTTCAGTGGATGAAATGAAGGCGCTGCATACTGCCTGGCCAGATAAGGGATGCCCGTGATGCGCACGGGCTGATTGGGCCTGACCTGATACGCCTTGTGCCAGATGTACGGGTGGCCATACACCGGCGGGTTGCCTTTCAGTTGCGGATAAAATGCGAGTCCGCCCGTGTGATCGTCATGCCCGTGCGAGAGCGTGATCCCGGACAGATCATCCAGATTCACGTTCATGCGCTTGGCGTTTTCGATATACACGTTGGTCGTGCCCGTATCCGCCAGCCAGCGATGACCGTTCGGCAGCTCAATCAGAATGGAGACGGCATGTTCGGCCAGATAGTCATCCGAGATGGCGGTATCGTCGGCGAGGATGGAGATTTTTAGTTTTCCCATATCAATGATTGGTGTTTCCCAAATTAGAAAAAATCGATTCGATTATTGAAATATGACGCGAACACACTTTAATTCATGTCCCTATTACTCCACGTCATCAGCCGTATTGTTGAGGATTGCTTAAAACTGACCCGGGGATTTCACTGGAAATTGACCCGCCGGTACGAGGCGTAGCTTACTACGCCGATGTGGATAAGTTGGTTGTTTCTGGGTTTTGTTCTCCTTTCTTTTGGGATTTTTTGGTGGCGGGTTTTCTGCTGGATTCGCTGTTTTTGAATCGCCATGATTCATTGCCGGTTTCGATGATGTGGCAATGATGGGTTAAGCGATCAAGCAAAGCGGTGGTCATTTTGGCGTCGCCGAATACGGCAGGCCATTCCGAGAAGCTCAGATTGGTCGTGATCGCCACGCTGGTGTGCTCGTAGAGTTTCGAGAGCAGATGAAACAGCAAAGCGCCACCGGCCTGGCTAAACGGCAGGTAGCCCAATTCATCGAGGATCACCAAGTCGACATACATCAGCCGGTGCGCGATTTGCCCCTGCTTGCCTGCGAGTTTCTCCTGTTCCAGTGCATTGACCAGTTCCACGGTTGAGAAGAACCGAACCTTTCTGCCATGCAAGCTAATGCCATCAACGGCCAAGGCGGTAGCCAGATGGGTTTTACCCGTTCCGGGGCCGCCGATAAAAACCAGATTATGGGCAGCATCCAGAAATGTCATGGTCTGCAGACTCCGGATCAGTGATTCATCGACCCTGGATTCGGCGAAATTGAAACCGTTGAAATCCCGATGTGCAGGCAATCGTGCCGCCGTCATCTGGTAAGCAATGGAACGCACCTTACGCTCGGCGGATTCCGAGCGAATCAGTTCCATCATGAAGTGTTCTGGTTCAAAGCCAGACATGCGGGCTTGTGCAACCAATTCCGGCCAACTCTGCGCCATGCCGCGCAGCTTCAGGGATTTCAAATGCGAGATGACCTCATGGGACATGTTTGACCTCCACATCGCTTGCTCTCAGACGTTCATAACGCGACACATTCGCAGCCGGTTCTTCCGAAACGAGAACAGGCGGATTGAGGATATTGTCCTGTGAGGGTGCCGATTTCAAGCGCGCCAGAATGTTCATGACATGCTCCCCGCTGGGGCGACCGGATTCCAGCGCCAGTTCAACGGCCACCAGAACCGTTTCCAGTCCCTGAATGGGGATGGCCGACAGAATCTGCGCCATCGCCCGATCGCCACCGGCATGACGTAACAAATGCCGCTGCAAATCCAGCAAAGGCTTGGGCATGCCCGTAAAGGGCGCGCCATTTCTGAGCGCACCGGGTTTGTGGCCAATCAGCGGGATGTAGTGCTGCCACTCGTAGCAGGTTTGATGGCGTTCAAACTGCCGTTCGTGAACAGCAATGACCGCTTCGTCAGCAACGACAACCAGCTTCTCCGGGTAAACGTGCAGGCTGACGACCTGGTGTGCATAAGGCGTGGGAACGCTGTAACGGTTGCGCTGGAAATGAATCAGGCTGGTGGGCGACACCCGAACAGGATGCTCCACATATCCGTCAAACGGCTTGGGCTTGGGCATGAGCTGTTGCTGTTCATCTTGCAGTACATCGGCAATGGTCATCTGCGGCCATTGCGGATGAAACGCTTCTTCCCAATGACGACGGCAGCTTTGCCCAAGAAATTCGTTGAGCTCCGAGATTGTCGACCAGCGCCGATCATTGACCTCTACCCAGATTTGCCGCCGACGATCCTGAACGTTCTTCTCGACGAGCCCTTTCTCCCAGCCAGCGGCAACCGTACAGAATTCCGGCTCGAACAGATAATGTCCGCACATGGCTTCGAACCGGGCGTTGACCTGCCGCTCCTTGCCGCGCCCGACTTTGTCGACCGCCGTCTTCATGTTGTCGTAAATGCCGCGACGTGGCACGCCACCAAATGCCGTAAAAGCCCTCGTGTGCGCATCGAACAGCATCTCATGGCTTTGCATCGGATAAGCCGTCAGCCAGAATGCCCTTGAGGACGCCAGCTTGCAATGCGCCACTTCCAGGCGCCGACGCAAACCACCCACCCAGGCATACTCAACGCTCCAATCGAACTGGAACGCTTCGCCATGCTTGAAGACCAGCGGCACGTAAGCCACCCGGTTGGGCGACTCCAGAATCTCCTGGCGCAACTGTCGCACGCGAACCACCAGCCGCACATAACTGCCAGCATAACCTTGCTCCTTGAGCATCTTGTACATCGCCTTGGCCGTGCGTCGGTCGCGCTTGGCCTTGTGGCTGTCTGCCACCAGCCAGCGCTTGAGCTGATCCACATAAGGATCAACCAGACTCTTGCCTTGTCGTTTCGGATATTGTGGCTCGCTCATCTGGCTTTCTTTTAACCATTTGCGAACCGTGTTGCGCGACAAATTCGTCCGCCGCGCGATCTCCCTTATCGAGAGCTTGTCGCGGATATGCATCCGCCTGATCTTGGCTAACATGCCCACTGTGATCACTCCTATTTCTCCTGCTCAGATATCGAGCAGAACATTCAATCACATGGGTCAAATTTGAGTGAAATTCCTTACCCTAAACGGGTCAGTTTTGGACGATCGTCAACAAAATATAAATATATAGCCGCGCCTAATGCGTCTTGTCACTAAGAGTTCTCATTTATCTTCGATTATTCGCA
>JBFWLP010000176.1:0-3526 GCA_050252075.1 Burkholderiaceae bacterium
TGGTGAACAAGGTGTCGTTGTTGGGGGTGACCACCTCACGATCTTCTGGTGAGCGCAGCCGGCGCGTATGGGTGAACTGATTCACCCAGCGCAGCCTGGATTCCGGTGAGTCGCCCGCAAACCCCGCTTCCGGGTGGCGTCGGGCTGTGTTGGCAGCGCGCATGCGTGCCATTTCGAACAGGGGGAGTGTCTGCAACACCTGCCGGCGCAGCTCGTCGCCATCGGCATGCGTTTGTGGTTCGCGCGTGATCAGCACCGTGTCGAGCGCCACGACGCCCTGCCCTTGCTCACGCACCATCAGCGGGTTGATTTCAACGGACTCCAGGTGACGTGCATTGTCCATTGCAAAGTTCGACAGCGTGACAATCGACTGCGCAAGCGCGTCAACATCTGAAGGAACGCGACCCCGGAAAGCGCCCAGCAGCGCGGCCGAACCTGCTCCAACGCCTGGCCGTCCTCGGAAGCTCATCAAAGAATGCGTGTCACAAGAGGAGACTGCTATGAAATCGCGTATGAAAATCCTGCTGCTGGGCTGTGCGGCGAGCCTGATGCTTGCAGCGGCCCCGGCCGGAGCACAGGGCGACTGGCCTTCCCGTTCGTTCAGGATCGTGTCGCCCTATGGCGCCGGCGGGCCCAATGACCTGGCCGCCCGCCTGATCGGCGAAGAGCTTGGAAAACGCCTGGGGCAGTCGGTGGTCGTCGAGAACAAGGTCGGTGCCGGCACCGCCATCGGTAACCATTATGTAGCCAAGGCGCCGGCCGACGGCTACACCTTGTTGTTTGCGGCAGCCCCCTACTCCACGCTCGAAGCGCTCAATGGCAAGCTGAGCTACGACCCCAACAAGGACCTCCTGCCCGTGGCCAAGGTCGCCGCCGCGCCCCTGTTTCTGATCGTCAATGCCGACAGCCCCTACAAGACGGTCCAGGACCTCGTCCGGGCCGGCAGCGAAAAGCCTGAAGGCCTGACCATGGGGTCGCCCGGCCACGGCTCTTTGCCGCACCTTTCACAGGAGCTGTTTCTGCGCGATGCAGGGGTAAAGGGCGTGGTCGTTCAGTACAAGGGCGACGTCGCGGCCTACACCGATCTGATTGCAGGCCGGCTCGATGCCACGCTGACCGCCATCACCGCAGCGTTGCCGCATATTGAAGCCGGCAAGCTGCGCGTACTGGGCGTGGCGTCGGAGCAGCCCAGCGCAATCTACCCCGACGCCAAGCCACTGAAGGATCAGGGCCTGGCCAACGTGGTGGCTTCGGGCTGGTACGGATTCATGGTGCCGGCAGGCACCGACCAGGCGAGCATCGACCGGCTCGACAAGGAAATCAACGAGATTCTGCAGCAGCCCGAGGTCAAGCAGCGCATGCTGAGCATGGGTCTGGAGATCACAGCCGGTGATCAGAAGGAGTTCCAGCGCTTCATTCAGTCGGAAATGCAGAAATGGGCGGGCGTGATCAAGGACGCCGGCATCAAGGCCCAGTAAGTTGCTTCGCCGGCGCCGCCGTGCCCCCATTTCGGGGGCCACGGCGCTATAGTGGCTTGTGGCGTCCACCTTTTTGAAGGAGAAGAACATGAGCCAGTACAAAGTCGGATACTTCGTAGGCAGCCTGTCCAGTACCTCCATCAACCGCCTGCTGGCGAAAGCCCTGGTCGGCCTGGCGCCCGAGGGGCTGGAACTGGTGGAGATTCCCATCCGCGATCTTCCGCTGTACAGCCAGGACTACGACGATGATTTCCCGCCCGTTGCCCGCGCCTTCAAAGAAGCGATCGCCGAGGTCGATGCCATTCTGTTCGTCACCCCGGAATACAACCGCAGCATTCCAGGCGGTCTGAAGAACGCCATAGACTGGGCCACGCGCCCCTGGGGACGCAACTCGTTCACCCGCAAACCGTCAGCCATTATCGGCACATCACCGGGCGCAATCGGCACGGCACTGGCCCAGGCGCAGCTGCGCAACGTGCTCTGCTTCTGCAACTCGCCACTGTTGAACACAGTGGAGGCCTATATTCAGTTTCGACCGGGTCTCATCAACGAAGCCGGCGAGGTGACCGACGAAAAGACGCAGCAATTCCTGCGCAATTACATGAAGGAATTCCAGACCTTCATCACTCGGGTTTTGAGCGTGCTGCCACGCGAGCCCTGAAGGCAGCAAGCCCGCCCCTCAACGCGCTCCACCCTGCCAGTGATTGCGATTCACCTCGTCGTGCAATGCGCGTATGTCTTCAGGCCAGGTGCTTTTTATGTACGCCAGCACCGCAATGATGTCTTCATCGCTCAATATGCCCGCGTAGGCGGGCATGTCGCTTTCGTAGCCCTGTGGCGCGGTGCGCCCGGGTACCAGGCCATTGCGGGTCATGTCGAATAGCTGCGAATCGGGGTGGTGCCAGGTGTGACCGCTGAGGTCATGCGGCGGCGCGGGCAGGCGGCCGTCGGCACGCCGTTCACGCCAATTGGGTTGCCCTTCCAGATTCGCGCCGTGGCACGCCGCACAGTGGCTTTGGTACAGCGCCCGGCCCGCCTGCACACGCTGCGGGTCGGTGGTGTCGATGTAAAAGCCGGCAGGCATCCGGCTTGCTTTACGGAAATCGTTGGCGATGCCTATCGCCGCAATGACCAGCATGATGACAATACCTGTGAATACGGGTCTCATCGGTCACCTGCAGTCATGCGTTGATTGCGTGCACCACCGTGCAGCCGCCTGCGGGACACGGTGGTAATATCAGAACAACCTGTCTTAAAGAGGAGTACTCGCGTGAAAGGCTTTGTAGAGAACATTGAAAAACTCACCGTCGAGAACGACAACTTCCGCAAGGTGCTGTACACCGGCAAACACATGCAGCTGGTGCTCATGACCTTGCAAGCCGGCGAGGAAATCGGTGCCGAGGTTCATGAAGAACATGACCAGTTCTTTCGCATCGAAGAAGGCAAGGGTCGCGTCACGATCGACGACAACAGCTACGACGTTGAAGATGACGACGCCATTATCGTGCCGGCCGGTGCCCGCCACAATGTCATCAACACTGGCGACGAGCCGCTGCGCCTTTACACCCTGTACGGCCCGCCCGAGCATCGCGACGGCGTGATTCACCCGACAAAAGCCGACGAGTCCGAAGAGCATTTTGACGGCAAGACAACCGAATAAAGCGGCTGAACAGTGCCAGCTCAACCCCGGTCTGCCACTGGCGATCGGGGTTTTTCATGGTGCGCCCGGCAGGCGTGGCCGGCGGCGGGCGCGCCCCGTTCAGTCGCGTGAAAAAGGCCGGCCCAGGAAATCCACTGTGATCAGGTTGCCGTCCATGGGGCCCATGCCGGGTGAATTGACCGGCATGCCCGGCGCCGCAACCCCCTTGACCGAGGGATCCAGCAGCATCTTGCGAACGGCATTGGCAGGAACGTGGCCCTCGATGATCTGGCCGGTGGCGTCGACACGGGCGGTGTGACATGAAGCCAGTTGCATGGGCACGCCATGCGCGATTTTCACACCGGCCATGTCGCCAGACTGGTGCACTTTCACTTCGAAGCCGTTCTGG
>JBFWLP010000177.1:0-3522 GCA_050252075.1 Burkholderiaceae bacterium
CTATAAGAACATTCAGAATCAAGAGACAAGGCAGCACAGAAGCAGCATGAATCCCACCGTCCTCCCATGGGCGCTTTCAGGCGCCGCCGCCGTGGCAGTGGGCTTTGCCCGCTTCGCATACGCACTGATACTCCCGGCCATGCAGTCCGACCTCAACCTGAATTACGCTCAGGCGGGCTGGCTGAACACCGCGAACGCCTTGGGTTACCTTTTGGGGGCTCTCGCCACCATCGGTCTGGTGGGCCGCTATGGCAACCGGCGCCTGTTTACGGCAGGGGTCGTGCTCACCACCCTGGCGCTCATACTGACCGGTCTCACGCGCGACTTCACATTACTGGCCGCCTACCGTTTTCTGGCAGGGCTGGGTGCCGCGGGCGCCTTTATCTGTGGGGGTGTGCTTGCGGGGGTGTTGGGTACCCGTGCGATTGTCGTGTTTTTCAGCGGCAGTGGGATAGGCATGCTCAGCACCGGTGCGGCGTTGCCCTGGCTGTTCGAATTTGCCGGGAACCCTGCCTGGCCCTGGGCCTGGGTGGCCATTGGCGCAGCCTGTGTACCGCTCTCCCTCTTCTCGATCGCCGCCGCTCGCCAAATAGCAGAGCCCGGCGTGCCGGGCATGAACGCGGCGTGGCGCTGGCAACCCTGTGTGCCGGAGTTCACCGGCTACTTCCTGTTTGGTCTGGGCTATATCGCCTACATCACCTTCATCATCGCGTGGCTCAGGCAGAATCCGGTGCACGGCCTGCCAATGGCCGCCGTCACATCAATCATGTGGAGCGCGCTCGGTGTCATGACCCTGCTGGCGCCCATCATCTGGCGACGCGTGTTTAATGGCCGGTCCGACGGCGTGCCCATGGCGGCAACCATGAGCGTACTGGGCGCAGGTGCTGTCCTGCCGATGCTGGCGCCATCGATCATCGGCGTCTGGATTTCCGCCGCATTGGTGGGTGCCAGCGTGTTCATGGTGCCGGCAGCGGCAACGAGCTTCGTAAAGGCGAACCTGCCACGCGCTGCCTGGGGCAGCGGCCTCGCGGTCGTGACCAGCCTGTTCGCCATCGGTCAGACCATCGGCCCCGTGGGTGCCGGCTGGATCAGTGACAAATGGGGCAGTCTTTCGGTTGGCCTGGGGGTGTCGGCGGCCTTGCTGTTCGCGGGCGCGCTGGTGGCGCTGATTCAGCGCCCCTGCCCGCAAGAAACTACCTGAAGAGCGTTACGCCGGAATCGGTTCCGGCTGCAGACGCACGCCGGGATTCGTAACCGCTTCGATGGCGGGGCGCAGGCCGGTGAGCATGTACTCGATGAGTTCTCGTACAGGGCGAATGGCGTTACCGAACGGCAGCTTGTCGGCGCCGCGGAAGAACAGGCCGCGGTTGACGTCGCCCGCGAGCGCGTAGGCCAGGCGGGTATCGATACAAAACTGGCCCTGCTTGGAAATGCCGTCGCGCAGGCCACATTGAGCCAGGCAGTCGAACGCCACGGTGCAGGGTTTGACCTTGGCAATGTTCTGCAGCTTTTCCTCGTTCTTGAGGTAGTTGTCGAGCCAGGGCGTGCGCACGGCCCGTGCGGGCAGACCCGCCACACTCATGAAGGTGACGATGTCTTCGGGCTTGGCTTCGGCAAGCACCCGTTTGAAATTGATGTGGGCGTCGCCCTCTTCGCTGACCGCAAAGGGGGTGCCCATTTGCACCGCGCGGGCGCCCAAAGAAATGAGTTCCTTGAACTGTTCGTGGCTATGAATGCCACCAGCAGTAATGAGAGGGATGTTCTCGTTTTCGATGCCCAGCTGCTTGAAGAGCTCCTGCGTGCCTTCGAGCACGGTGGGGAAGGCATACGATGGGTCATTGATACGGTCGGCCGTGGGCGAGCCCAGGTGACCACCCGCGAAACGCGGATTCTCGATGACGATGGCGTCGGGTAGGCGATTCTTGCGCATCCATTTTTTGAGGATGACGGCAATGCCGCGTACGTCGGACAAAATGGGAATGATGGCAGTCTTGGGGTAGTCGCTGGTGAGCTCGGGCAGGTCCAGCGGCAAACCGGCGCCCACCACAACGGCGTCGGCCCCGCTTTCGCACGATTGGCGTATGTAGCTGGGGTATTCCTCGACGGCCTTCATGACATTGACCGCAATGGCGCCGTTGCCCCCAGAAAGCTCACGCGCCGCTTTGATTTCCCGGTCGAGTGCAATGAGGTTGACTTCGTTGATAAGCCCCTTGTCGCGTGAGCGACCGGTGCGTTCCATGAGATCGGGATGATGGCGGCGGAGGTCGACGCTGGAGATGGTGCCGAACGCACCCAGCGAGGCCACGGTTCCGGCAAGCCGGTGCGCAGAGATACCGACTCCCATGCCGCCCTGCACGATCGGCAACAGGGATTTGCCTTTGACTTTGAGTCTTTCCAATGCAGTATGCAACACGGTAGAGGTCCTTAAAAAGCATGCACTGTTGGTGCCACGAGAAACTATGCACCCGCTGCCGCGCTGACACCTTAACAAATATCAAAATTGTCCTACGGCAACGGTCAACTATACTTGATTTCCATGCAAAGAGCCCTTGCTTTTGACCGATCCCCGCCTCTTTCGGTGGCGTTGCGGTTCTTCCTGAACGTGCCGGTATTCCTCATGCTGGCGGCGCTGGGCCTTGCGTGGGTGGCGCTCACCGGCGGGCCGCACAGCCGCTGGAACCCTGTCATATTGGCTGTTGCGCACTTCTGCACCCTTGGCGTGCTGGCGAGCGCCATGTTGGGTGCCATGATGCAGATCCTCCCGGTGGCCACCCATATCGGGGTGTTGCGACCAAACATCACTTCTCCGGTCGTGCACGGCAGCCTCAGCCTGGGCACGCTTTCATTGGCACTGGGCTTTCTTATTGCCCGGCCGCTGTTTCACACCCTGGCGGTGATTCTGCTGGCCACTGCCTTTCTGGTTTTTCTGGCCGCGACCGTGCTTGGATTGATCCGCGACCGCAAGCGCCGCTCGCCGGGCTCGAAAGAGATCCTGACTGCCGTGCGACTTGCGCTCGCCGCGCTGGCCGTCACGATCGTACTGGGTCTTTTCATGGCGGGAATGCGGGCGGGGCTGTGGTCGGCCTTCAGTCCCTCGGCGGTGGCCTGGTTACAGAACCTGCCCGATCTGCATGCTGTCTGGGGCCTTGCGGGCTGGGTGGGATTGCTGGTGGTGGGTATCTCGTACCAGGTGATCCCCATCTTTCAGGCGACCGAAATCTACCCCCGGCCGCTTACGGACACACTGGCACCCATCGTGTTCCTGCTTCTGCTTGCACTGAGCGTCGGCGCCGATCCCGCCGTGGGCGATACCGTCAGTCTGCTGCTGCGGGTCGTGCCCGCCGCCCTGCTCTGCCTGGGCTATCTGATCTATGCGAGTATCACCGCGTGGTTGTTGCTCACTCGCAAACGGCCGGCACCGGAACCCACCACCTGGTTCTGGCTCGTCGCCATGGCCTCGCTGATTTTTGCCGCACTCTTGGGCGTGGCGTATCCGTGGGCGCGCAGCGACGAGTTGCCGTC
>JBFWLP010000178.1:0-3383 GCA_050252075.1 Burkholderiaceae bacterium
TACCGACCAGGTCGGTTGTCAGTAAGCTCGTTAAGGTTGACATGATGTTGTTCCGGTGAAGTAAGAGCCGCCATGGTGCCCGTGTTTATAGTTCGAATAAATAAGGAATAAATTGATTTTTTATTCGAAAAAACCGAAGATACATCCTTGCCTGAAGAAAAACCCGATCGTCCCGCCGTCGCCGGCAATCAACACCTATGATTAATTACCGACATTTATATTATTTCTGGGTGGTCGCCAAGGAAGGGGGGTTCTCCCGGGCGGCAGAACGTCTGGGTGTGGCCATTCAAACCGTATCGGCGCAGGTCCGTGAACTTGAAAAATCGCTGGGGCACCAGCTGCTCAAGCCTTCGGGCCGGGGGGTGGCGCTAACCGATGCGGGGCGTGTTGCGCTGGCCAGGTCCGAGACCATTTTCCAGTTGGGGCAGTCGCTGCCCGCCGATATCCAGCGCACGGCCACGCGTCGGGTGATCCGACTGGCTGTGGGGCTTTCAGACGGTATTTCCAAACTGGCCGCCCACACCCTGATGGCACCGTTGCTGGGCACGCCTAACCTGCATCTGGTGTGCCACGAAGGAGAATTTGAACAACTGCTCGCCGAACTGGCCTTGCATCATCTGGATGTCGTGCTGGCCGGGCAGGCCGCGCCGCCCAACCCGAATCTACGGTTGCGCAGCACATGTGTGTCCGAGTCGCTGGTCGATTGGTTCGGGCCGGTGTCGCTTATCCGGTCGGCCCGTCATTTGACGTTTCCCGCATCGCTTGCCACTTTGCCGGTATTGCTGCCTACCGGGCATTCCGTGTTGCGTGCCACACTGGATCGTTGGTTCGAGGACGCGGGCATCGTGCCGAATGTCGTGGCCGAATTCGAGGACAGTGCGCTGATGTCGGTGTTTGGTGCGCGCGGCCTGGGTATTTTCCCTGCCAGCCGCTTGGGGGGGCTGGAAGGCGCGACGCTGAAGGGAATTCGGCTGGTGGGCAGTACGCCCGCCGTTACCGAGGAAATTCACGCAATCCGGTCGCGCCGTGGTGAGCAACACCCCTTGGTGAAGCAATTGCTCAATGCCCGCACCGTCGTTGCCTGATGCGGGCGGTTGCCGATTACTCCATTTTTACCTGAACCCCATTGGCGCTCAGGTTCAGTTGCAGGCCTTCCTGTGTCGACTTCAGCGACATGATCACGCCGTGTTCGTTGCGCATGACCGTACCGCCCACACCACCACCCACAGTGACATTGCTGTCCAGCTTGGCATAGGTGCCGGGGAATTTGGAAATATCGGTCAGGTTGAATACCTCGCCGCTGGCGGAAAGCTTGGACACCCCGAAATTGGCGCCCACGCTGATGCCGCCGATCTTGAAGTTGTATTTTTTGCCCTGATACGTTAATTCGCCACCCCCAACGCTGCCGCCGACAATAAAACCGAATTGTGTTTCATTGATGGTGACAGTGCCCGAGGGCTTGCTGGAAGATTCTGCCATGGCGGCGCCGGGCGCGGCGGCCAGAAGCATGCTGATCAGCGCGGGAGCGGCCAGTGTACGCAAAAGCTTCATAGTCATTTCCTTGTTCGACAAGAGTAAAAGTACGGTTTGAAAGAGCTTGTGCAAGCGTACGGCGCCGGTGCGCCGTCGTCAATTTAATTCAGCGCGTCAGTAAAGTAGCGTTACAACAATAATGACAAGCCCGAGTACCAGGTTGATTCCCACCCAGCGGCGTATCAAGGCCATTGCGCCGCCGGCGGTGGGCCAGTCGGCGGCGCTGACCGCTTGGGCCAGCCTTGGAAAGAAGCGGAACCGGATGACAAAGAATATGAGCACCATGGCAGTACCCAGCGCCGACATGATCGACCAGTCGAGGGGCATGGCGAATTGGCCCCCCGAGGTAACCGCCAGTTTGGCCGTGCGTCCGATCATCCACAAACCGGTGATCCAGGCGATGACCGAAGCGGCCAGCACATGGGCAAAGAAGCGGCTTAGTACAGCGTGCATCAAGCGCAGGCGAGCGGGGGGATCCAGCGTATCAAGGGCAGGGCGCAAGGCGCAATGGGCAAAGAACATGCCCCCGACCCAAATGACAATGGCGAGCAGATGCAGCGTTTTCAGTAAAGCATAGAGCATGGCGTTTTCCTTCAATGTGCAACGCGTTTACACGCTGCATCATACCAACGCCATGCGGCCTGGTGTAAATAACTTGGTCAGGTATCGCCAACCCGCTTGGGCAGGGTCAGGTCGGGTACGCGCAACGGGCTGCTGACCGCCAGCCGGGTTCCGATCACAATGCCGGCAGCGGCCAGAATGGAGCTGGTGCCCAGGGTGGACAGGCCGGTCAGGCCTTGCCCGATGGAGCAGCCCATGGCCAGCGCTCCACCCAGACCCATCAAGGCACCACCGGACATATAGCGCAGCATGGTTTGCGGGTTATCGAAGCCTTCAAGGCGGAACTTGCCGCGAACAAGCGCAGTCACCAGCGCGCCGGCCACGACGCCGACAACCACGGCAATGCCGAAGCTGAGCTTCATGCCGGTAGCGATCATGGCGTACTGAATGGTCTCGCCAACGGGCGCAACAAAGGTGATGGACGTCAGGGCCATGGGCTCGAAGTCATCGAAGCCCAGCACGCCGGTGGCCAGCCAGCCGGCAACGATCACCAAACCCACGACCAGGCCGGCGATGAGATCAGTGCGGTTGCGCACAAAACGGGAATTGCGAAAAACGGCGTAAAGCAGGGCGGCAACAATGACAAGGGCAAACAGCAAACGGGCATCACCGGACAAGCCATGCAAGCCTTCGACCGAAACCGGCGTGGCGTTGGCGATGTCCATGCGTGTGGGCGCCAGCAGCCCTGTCAGGGTGATGAAGGCAACGATGCCCAGGCAAAGCAGCACGACGAAGGACCGCAAATTGCCTTGTCCCAACAAAACCAGAGCCCGCGCACCGCATCCGTTGGCAAGTGTCATGCCGTAACCGAACACAATGCCGCCCAGTGGAATAAGCAGCCACGAGAATGACGGGTTCACGTAAATGGATTCGGACAAATCGATGAGGCCGGCCCAGGCGGCCAATTGCGTTCCCAGAATGGCGACTGCCAGGGCCAGCCCGAACGAGCGCAGTTTGTCCCCGGAGTGGCCCGTCCAGGCATGGCGCAGCCCGCGGTAAAGGCAGAATCCGCTGATTTGGCCAGTAGCCCCAAAAACAAGGCCGATGGCCAGGGAGGCCCAGAGCGTGAGTTCGACGTGTGACATGGCATAAAACCTTGGGTGGCGTTATTGCCACCCGACAGAGCGTAGGGTTGGAGCCGGTGACTTTTGCATGAACGTGCGCACGGACACCGCTCGGAACCACGATCATAGCCAGAAGTTTTTAATACTCCAACAACGTATTTATCA
>JBFWLP010000179.1:0-3217 GCA_050252075.1 Burkholderiaceae bacterium
CGCGTCGGTGCGACCGATAACCAGCATATGCTTGCGCGCCGCCAGGGCGGCGTGCAGGCGCTGCGCCATTTCCTCATCGGAGGCAAGTTGCTTCGATGACATTGCACCGCAGCGCTTGGGGTTAACCTGATCCTCAAGGTGCAGGGCGGCCACGCCGCTGCGTTCGTAGGCCCGGACAGTATCGGCTACGTTGCTGATCCCCCCGTATCCGGTGTCGGCATCGGCGATGACCGGTACCGATACCGTCTCTGCGATCGCGGCGGCATGTCCGGCCATTTGGGTTCCGGTAAGGAGCCCAATGTCCGGCTTTCCCTGGCTGGCTGCAACCGAGTATCCCGACAATGAAACCGCCTCGAAACCGGCTTGCTCAATGAGCATTGCTCCAAGTGGATCATGGCATCCCGGGGCGGGAACGGCCTTTCTTGCGGTGAGCAGGGCTTTTAAACGGTTGACGCGGGAGTCCTCAGTAGCACGATTTTGCATGTCCGGGCCTTATGCTTGCGGTAAGAAGTGATTACTTGCCCAACGAGGCAGCGTGTTGGTCTATCGTTTTCTGGTCAAACTGGTTGATCGCTTTTACGAACTGATTGGTGTAGAGCGTTTCGGGATCAAGATCGCCTTCCAGGCGCTTGTTGGCGCGCATGAAATCCACCATGACTTGCGCCGCTTTCGGAGGAAACTCGCCCCATTGCTCGCCATTGTCGAGCTTGAGAAACTCGCTTCGTACCTTGATCAGATTCAGCGCCTGTTTCATTGCCTCGGCATCATCCAGGTTTGTTGGTTTCGAACTGGGATAGACCTTCCAATGAGCCTTGACGGCCCCTTCAGGATTGGCCAGCACCAGGGCGGAGCCTTGTGCCACGCACCGAAGCACTTTGGCGATGATGTCGGGATGCTTTTCGATGTAGTCGTCACGCACAAAGTAGGAACCGCCGAACACCAGTTTTTCGGCTTCCGGGGTGGTGAACCGGCGCAGTTTGATCCCCATGTTTTCTGCGGTGGCGATTTGTGAGTCCCAGGTGCCCCAAACGTCGACTTTGCCACTGGTGAGGGCGGCAACGGCCTGGGCCCCTGCGCCTGTTTCTACGAATGTCACGTCTTTATTGGGATCAAGGCCGGCCTCGGCGATCATGCCCTTGATGATCTCGACCAGCTGGGCACCGTAGGAAATGACGCCGATGGTCTTGCCCTTGAAGTCTTCGATCGACTTGATATTGCTGGATTCAAGCACGACGGGAAACTGGAAATTACGCCGCATGTTCAGGTAAACGGCTTTGATCGGCGCCCCTTTCGATCGTGCCAGTATGGCGGCTCCCGGCCCCATGTTCACGAATTGGGCTTGCCCCGACAATACGGCTTGCATGGCCGACGAGGAGTTGGTGGGTTGAATGGTGACATCAAGCCCCTGGCTTTTCCAGCACTCGGTATAGATGGGAACGGAGGTGTTGTTGGCCTGGGAGGCGTCGATAACACTGGTTCCGATGGCTATGGTGACTTTCTGGGGTTCCTGCGCGAAGGCGGGGTTGGCAAAGAACAAAGTTGCCGCTGCTGCGCTGCATACCCAAGTGGATTTATTCAAGAATTTCACAGGTTGTCTCCTTTGTGGTTGTAACTGCTGTGGCGTTGCTTACTGCTATGACGCTGTTTGCTGCAGGTTGGTTGCCTGGTCGGCCCACTGGCTGAATCGCTGGCCCACCAGCCACCCCGCAATCATGGTGCGATGGATATCAAGGGGGCCGCCGGCGATCGAGTAACCCCTTACGTAGCGGTAGCGTCGTTCGACACCGAGTTCCTTCAGGTAACCGGCCCCCCCCATCAACTGAATGGCTTCGTCGGAAACGGTCTTGGCCGTTTCGTTTCCAAATACTTTAAGCATTGAGGATTCTTGTGCATCCGGCCAGCCGTCGGTCTTGTCCAGTGCGTTGTAAAGCATCAGCCGGGCGGCGTGAATCTGAATGGCCATATTGGCCAGCCGCATTTGCACCGCCTGGAACGACGCCAGGCTTCTGCCGAACTGTTCCCGGTTGGCGATGTGCTCCAGGGCGGTGTCGTAGGCGCCGATGGCGGTTCCCAGAACCAGCGCCGTGCCCCCGCAGCGTTCCAGGTTGTAGCAGTTGGTGAGTTCGGCGAACCCGCCTTCCCCGACCAGCAGGTTTTCGGCCGGAACCTCGCAGTCCTGGAACAGCAGGTCGGCCTGAAAATGGCCGGCCATATTTTCGCTAAGGCGGTCCACCGAGAAGCCGTTGGTGTCCCGCTCGACGAGAAGCGCGCCGATGCCTTTGGCCCGCGGCGTATCGCTCACCCGGCAGTACACAATGAACAGCCCTGCGTTGGGAACATTCGATACGTAATGCTTGCGTCCGTTGATCGTATAGCGGTTGCCCAGCAACGATGCCTTTGTGGTGAGCGCCGTTGATGCCGTGCCGGCACCGGGTTCGGTAATGCCGATGGCGACGCTGTACTTTCCGGCACAGATGTCGGGCAGGTAGCGCGTGCGGTGGGCTTCGGTTCCGAACGCATAAATATAGTAGGCCTGCCCCAGGCTGGCCGCCGCCATGAAGCCGGCCGCATCCAGGTTATGGCGGGCCATTTCCTCGATGCACATGGCCGCGTCCAGGTGGGGCAAGCCGATGCCGCCATAGGTTTCGGGAATATTCAGACCCAGCATGCCGGCGTCACCTAGAGCCTGCAGCAGCCGGGCGCCATAATTCGGGTCGTTCTTGTGTCGTTGCTCCAGCGGGATTACTTCACGCTGCGCGAAGCGTTTCACTTGTTCTATCAGCTCGCGTTGCTGCTCTGTCAGGCGAATAGCCATTCCAATTCCTCGTTCTCTTAGTCATTCGTGGGTGGATGTGCTGGCATGGGGCGCGGGCCGATCACGCCGCTCTCCGCCAGTTCGTTCAGTTTTTGTTCCGGGTACGAAAGCAGCTTTCCCAGTATTTCGTGCGTGTGCTCGCCCAGTGACGGAGGTCGTTCATACCGGGCGATGGGTTCGTTGATGTAGCGTATGGGATTGGCAATGACGTTCAGTGGCGGGTTGGCCTGATCCGACACAGGGGTACACAGACGGCGAGACACGACCTGTGGATCGTCGAAGACTTGCGCGATGTTATTGATGGGGCCGGCCGGAATATCCGCCGCCACCAAAGCGTCAAGGCATTCGGCGGCGCTGCGCGTGGCAAAGTGGGCTTCCAGAATGGGAATCAAGGCGTCGCGG
>JBFWLP010000180.1:0-3188 GCA_050252075.1 Burkholderiaceae bacterium
AAGCGCAGTACGA
Source organism: Burkholderiaceae bacterium (assembly GCA_050252075.1). Lineage (GTDB taxonomy): Bacteria > Pseudomonadota > Gammaproteobacteria > Burkholderiales > Burkholderiaceae_B > JAAYGT01. The sequence continues at coordinate 14 of JBFWLP010000180.1, forward strand.
AGCCCCGGCACCGCCATGCTCCAATTCAGAATAGTGGTGCGAGCCTCAGCCGACCTTATCCAGCTGATCAACATAACAGCGCCGATCGCAACCACTCCCAGAATGACTAAGCCATGGTTTGCGGCTAGCTGACTGAGCCATGCCGACAATTGCATCATCGGGCTTGGCGTTTTCGTGCCCAATGCCCGACCAATATTCGGCAGAACAACGACCATGTAGAAAAAGAAAATGCCAATCCCGCATCCGATCAGCACAAACGGATAGCCCAACTTGGACACCTGAGCCTGGATTTTCAGTTGCAGCTCGGTTGTTTCCGCTATTTGAGCAAGAGCTTGCTCAATCTTTCCTGATGCCTCACCTGCTCGCACTGCATTCACAAGACTGGAAGGCCACACTTGGGAAAGAGGTTCAGAAAGGCGGGCGCCTTGTTCGACTGAAACCTGCGCCTTCTGCCAAAACTCTCGCTGAGCAGGTTGCAACGAAGACATCCGTTTCATGATCTTGTCGATTGAAGTGCCGGCGCCGAACATACTTGCCAATGCATCGGCCGCTGCATTGATCTGTTTAAGCGACATCATGTTGATGACCTCGTCAAGACATTGCGGCGAGGCCCGGAGCGGTAGACCGACCCCGGAGCCCTTTGCTCGCGTTATTCGAATATGGCGTCGAAACCAACTTGGTGTAACTCCAATCGGCTTATAAGATTCTGGAGCATCGTCAGTTTTCGATAGGGCGCCAACGCTTCACGGGACGCTGCGCCTTCAATCAATTTCCTCGCATTCTCCTTCGCCTCGCGTGTCATCAACAGCACTTCATTGACGGGCACTACGCCGGAATAGCCTGAATTACCGCAGCGATCACAACCATCCGGATTGGGTCGAGCGATCTGGGCAGGTAGTGAAGCCTGCTCACCGATCATTTCGCAATACGATGCGAATTCGGACGCTTCGGTGTCGGTGTGCTTGTCGATTGTGCGACAGTGGGGGCAAAGTCGTTGCACCAGGCGCTGTGAAATAATTGCGCTGCAACTTTCAACCAGCTGGAAGCGTTTATCGGCTGGCAACATCTTTGCGAGATGATCGAATCCTTGAATCGTATTGCTAGCGTGCATGGTGGAAAGCGCTAAGTGGCCTGTACTAGCTTGAGCCACGCAAATGTCGGCAGTATGTTGATCCTGTACCTCACCAACCCAGATCAGATCAGGATCATGTCGCTTAAAAGCCCGCAAGACCTCACCGAAAGCATCCTCGCGTGAAACGTGTGTAGGTACGTTGACTTGAGTAATTCCGGGCAAGAAACGTTCAATCGGATCTTCGACCGATAATCGCTTGCGGCGAGATCCAAAAAGGCTGACGTGCTCTCCGATGGCGCCGGCCACTGTCGTGGACTTACCGCTATTGGTTGGCCCCACTACTACGACCAGTCCATAGGAAAGTTTCATTGCAAAACGCACCGTCTCGATCACAACCGGATCAAGCTCAAGCCTGTCCAGAGAGATATTGGCATCAGTGCGAGGCAAAAGCCGGATTGAACATGATGTGAGATTACGAAGCTCGCCTAAATGATTAAGCGGGATAAATGACAACCGCAAGAACACATCCCCCGCCGTCGAGCTTTTATATGAAATGTGCCCGTTGGTTGGCAATCGTTGTTGCGTGTTGCTCGGATTAGCGCCGGACTTCGCCTGCAAAAGCTGAATTATTTGCGCGCTTTGTTCTGCACTGATTCGATCCCCGATTGTTGGAGCCGTTACCATCTCGTTATAGCGCCGGATTTGTACGCGGTACTCGCCGTTACGTTGCGGCATAAGGGCAATGTCGGTTGCCCCGGTATTAAGCGCATGGTCGATCAGTCGGGTTACCAGGCGATTCTCTTCTTTATCACGGTTCTCCGCGCTGGCCGCAACCCACAAGTTTGCCAGTTCTGCCGTGCTGGACGTATCGGTACTCTCAAGCACATTGCGGATGATGACCGAAATTGCATCCCTGGCACCGACTGCTAAGCGAGGAACACCCCCCAAATGTTTGACGATCGGGTCGGTTTGTTGTTCTGCGCGACCCATGGATTTGAAGCTTAGAAGCGCCGGCCACGTCGCAAAAACAAGCACGGGAAGCGTATCTTGAATCATCATGACCGCCGCATCAATACCGTCAGCACGCTTCTTTACATCCCGGTCATGCATACACTCATGGACCGACAGTTCTGTTAACTGCGAGTAGTAGGGATATCCTGCCTGCAGAGCAAGTATGCGGTCATGGTTTGATGCAATGATTGACTCGCGCTGAGCGAACCACGATACAGTGCGCTGATCGGAGGGCTACGTGCTTAACAACTGATCACGACGCTCTTCGCTGATAAGACCGAGCTTTACCATCAGGTCGCCCGATTTCAATTTCCTTGCCAAGAGGCAGTGTTCGGCAACATCCAAGACCTGATCGGGCGGGCTACTCCAGCCCCATTCTTTTGCAACGTCAATTGCTTGCATAATGCGCCTAAAGTAAAGACAGGTCGTAAGTTGCGGCGACCGTTAGTTGTGTGCCTGCGGCATTGAAAACCGGTGCACGAGAGAGCAACACAATTGTTTGGTCGCTTTCCAGCTGGTATTCAATCTTGCCGCCCCATTGGTCGTACAAATCAACACAGTCCAGAGGGACCGATTCGAAAACGTAAGCGCCAATACAGTCATCCAGGCTTGACGAGAAGCCGACAATGTCAGCCAGGGTGTCGATAGAGCCATCCGCCATGACAGAGCCATCTGACTTCGCTGCTGGAAAAGCGCCGTGGCTGTTGTAATGCTGGGCCAGTTTCTGAAGGGTACGGTGCAGACGTATTCGTTGATTGGCCAAATCGTTATGAACCGAATCCTTGCTTTCGCGTCTATACCAGGAGCTGCCAGGTGACCCACACCAGCTGGTGGCAGAGGAAAAGGGGCCCGTGCCACATGAGTTCTGGTCAAGGTAGGCTTCACGAGAAATTCCGTCTTGCGGATTGGTCGTGAAGAACGTCATCCGGGAATAACGCCAAACGCTATCGGTTAATCCAGTTGCGACTTCGTAACCCTGCCAAGGCCCGTATAAGCCTCGCTCGTATTCAAAACCTGGTGTTGTTGCAAAAGCCGTCAACGACAACGGGAATTGGCCCGTTTCATTGACATGCTGCTCGAGCGCCTCAGCTA
>JBFWLP010000181.1:0-3184 GCA_050252075.1 Burkholderiaceae bacterium
TTCTGGTTGGCATTATCGGCAAGATACCTGCGGTCGTATCACTCGGTGTCACCTTTGGCCTGATTACCGGCGGCGTGATTGTATCGCTCTGGAAAACACGCTCGACGCAATCCTCATCGGCCGGCACCATTGAAGAAACCTATCGATGAAATAAAAAGTATTGCATTTACCCTATAGCATCCCGCTGCCATAATAGTTACCAAGACGCAACCTACGCACACATTGCAGGATACTGGTTATGGCAGAACAAACCCTGGATACAAGCTGGCGAGCCAGCTTCGCCGCCCAGGCCCGAGCACGGCCGGCAATTCTTGCCGGCCTGCTTGTTTCCCTTGGCGGTCTGGCAGTACTGCTGGTGCAGGGCCGTGTGTGGTTGATGGCCCCCGAACAAACCTTTGTACGCTGGGCCCTGGCCGGCGGCATGGTTGGCTTTCTTTCCACCACACTGGGTGCACTGCCGGCTCTTGCGCTGCACCACTTGCGTCAACGCACGGAAGACATCATGTTGGGGGTCTCCGCCGGCATGATGCTTGCAGCGGCCATTTTTTCATTGTTGATTCCGGGCCTGGAAGCTGCCGGCGCTCTGACATCGGGCGGCGGCGTGTGGCTGGTGGTGCTGGGCATTGCGCTGGGTGTCATGCTGATGCTGGGCATTGACCAGTTCACACCCCACGAGCATCACCAAACCGGCCCCTGCGGTCCGGGATACGAGCGCTGCCACCGCGTATGGCTCTTTGTGCTGGCCATCGCCATTCACAACCTGCCCGAGGGTATGGCCGTGGGCGTCAGCTTTGCACAAGGCGATTTGTCGGTAGGCTTGCCACTGACCACCGCCATCGCTCTGCAGAACTTGCCCGAAGGCCTGGCGGTAGCCATGGCCCTGCGCGCCATCGGCACCCCGACAGGCAAGGCCGTACTTATTGCCGGTGCCGGCGGCCTGCTGGAACCGGTGGGCGCGCTGATCGGCGTGAGCCTGGTGGGCAGTTCAGCAATGGCCTACCCCGTTGGCCTGGGCCTGGCTGCCGGCGCCATGCTGTTCGTGGTTTCGCATGAGATCATTCCCGAAACCCACCGCAACGGCCATCAGACGCTTGCCACCGTTGGCTTGATGACGGGGTTTGTGATTATGATGATACTGGACACCACACTGGGCCAAGCCTGAACCGTTTTCACGAAAACAACGAAGGAGCACACCATGAAAATCGATATCGGAATCTCGGAAAAAGACCGCAAAACCATTACCAAAGGCCTGAGCCGCCTGCTGGCCGACACCTACACCCTGTATCTGACCACGCACAACTTCCACTGGAACGTCACCGGCCCCATGTTCAATAGCCTGCACGACATGTTCATGCAGCAGTACACCGAACTGTGGAACGCCGTTGATCCCATCGCCGAACGCATTCGCTCGCTGGGCTACCCCGCCCCCGGATCGTACGCCGAATTTGCCAAGCTAAGCTCGCTACCCGACGCGCCTGTCGACGCCCCCAAAGCCATGGAAATGGTGGCCATTCTGGCAAAAGGCCATGAGGGCGTGGCAAAAACCGCCCGCAGCCTGTACCCGGCGGTGGAAAAAGCCAGCGATGAGCCCACCGCCGACCTGCTCACCCAGCGCATCAGCGTGCATGAGCAGACAGCATGGATGCTGCGATCGTTACTGGCGGAGTAAAAACGGGGTGAAACCAATGTCCTGCTCGATCAGTTCCGCGATGTCGAGCAGGAAAGTTTCGTGATACCAGCGGCCTGCCACCTGTAGCCCGATGGGCAGCCCCGCAGCGCTTAATCCGCAAGGTATCGACACCGCAGGATGGCCTGTCATGTTGAACCCGAGTGTATAGGGGTACCATTCCGCCCGCACTTTCCCTGTCGGCCGGCCGTTAATTGTGATCACGCCATCGGGGTCCTGGTCATGCGGCAAGGCAGGTGCAGACAACGTGGGCGAGACAATGGCATCAAAACGCGACAGCACTTCCTGAACCTTGCGAAACGAGTTCGCCCGCGCTGCCAGGGCATCCAGGTAGCTCACACCCGAATGCTGCAAACCACGCTCGTAATGAACCAGCAACGACGGATCCACCTGCTGCAAGCCGTGGGCATCGAGGTCTCGCAGACTTCGTACTATCCGGCACTCCATCAACACAAAGAAAGCCGGCTCCAGCGCGGCGAAGTCGAGCGAAATTTCCTCAACAATGGCACCCCTGTCTTGCATGTGGCCGATGGCCGCTCGTGTCGCCTTGTAGACATCGACATCCAGCTCCTGATTACCGCATTTGGGCAGCCATGCAATTTTCAGGCCGGACAGATCCTTACATGATCCAACGGCCGGGAGCGTCGATTGGCCGTAAGGGTCGGCATAATGCCCGCCCTGCAAAACCTGATAGAACAACCTGACATCGGCCACATCACGGCCCAAAGGCCCCACATGAGACGTCGCGCCGAAAAGATCCTGGGCCTGAGGGTCGGGGGGGGATCCAATCGTGGGCTTCAGGCCCACCACACCGCAGCAGGAGGCCGGCAACCGGACCGACCCTCCTCCGTCAGTGCCCAGGGCAATCGGCCCCATACCCAAGGCCACTGCAACAGCCGCCCCGCCGCTGGACCCCCCGGCGGTAACATCGGGACTGTACGGGTTCAGTGTAAGGCCGGACAATGGCGAGAAAGTGAACGCCTTGTGTGCCAGCTCGGGTGTCGTTGTTTTACCCAGCAATATGGCGCCCGCTGCTCGTGCCCTGGCCACCCCCAGGTTATCCTGGGTTGGGGTAAAGGAAGGCAACGCCGTCGACCCATACCGCGTAGGCACACCCTGGCAATTGGTAACATCCTTGACCGAGTAAGGTATGCCAAACAACGGGGGCAAGTCGCCCCCGCGCATCAGCTGATCCTGCGCACGAGCAGCGGCCTGCATCGCGTCGTCCTGAACAGTGCATACAAAAGCGTTGTAGTCCTGACAGGCCTCGATCTGCTCAAAAGCCGCTTCCACCACTTCGGTAACAGATAACTCTTTCTGGCGTATCTTTTTGCCGAGCTCGGTTGCCGACAGCTTGCCCACCTGATTCATGTTCCATCCTTAAACGTATAACCGGTAACGTAGTGCACCCCTGCGGTGCTGGTTTATTGCACAGGCGGGATATTCGCGTCTTTCACGAACTCGGCCCAGGTTTTCATGTCGCGACGGATCAGGTCT
>JBFWLP010000182.1:0-3041 GCA_050252075.1 Burkholderiaceae bacterium
GACGTTTCGGTGCGCATTGTGGACGACCAGGACAATCCCGTGCCGCCCGGAACGCCGGGCGAGATCGTGGTGCGGCCGGAACGCCCGTTTGTGTTCTTGCTGGGGTACTGGAATGACCCCAAAACCACCTGGGAATCGTCACGCAACCTGTGGTTTCACACCGGCGATGTCGGCACCCTGGACGACGACGGTTACCTGTACTTCCAGGGTCGGTTGAAAGAAATCATTAGGCGCGGCGGCGAAAACATTTCACCCTTCGAGCTGGAAATTGCCCTGCTCGATCACCCCCAGGTCAAAGACGCGGCCGTGGTGGCCGTGCCCGACCCGATTTACGGCGAAGAAATCAAGGCGGTTATTGTGGCCAAACAGGCCTTTGCCGCCGCCTCTCTGGTGGAGTTTCTGAAACCCCGCGTGCCGGCCTACATGATTCCACGCTATATCCAGTTTGCGAGCGCCATACCCCGCACCGAAACCCAGAAAATACAACGCCATCTGCTGCAGCGCGACAGCAGCAATGTGATTGATTTAACCAAGGAAACCAGTCATGCCTGAGACCCGCCACGGCCTGTATTTTGAAACGACCGACCTGTGCGCCCCATGGCGCACGCCGGGTGTGCCGGTAGTCTTTCACCACGGCATCGGCACGACACTTGACGTATGGAGCGACTGGCTGCCCACCATTGCACCGCACCACCCCGTGCTGCGCTTCGATATGCGCGGCTTCGGAAAGTCGGTCATTCCACCCACTGACCATCACTGGTCGCTGGACGAAATGGTCAGCGACCTTTGGAACGTCATCGATAGCGCCGGCTACGACACCGTGCATCTGGTCGGGGAATCGTTCGGTGCCACCGTCGTCATGGCGGCGGCTGTTGCGAATTCGGAACGTGTGCGCTCGGTACGTGTACTTAACGGCACCTACAAGGGCAACGGGCTGGGAGAGCTGGAAAACTGGGCCTCCCAGTTTGCCAACGGCAGCTCGGCCGGCTGGAGCAAGCGCATGATGGAAAACCGCTTTGCCCCCGGTGCCGCCTCACCCGACGCACTGGCCTGGTTCGAGCGGGAGCAGGCCAAAACCCATCCTCATGTGGCTATCGGTCTGGGCTCGGTGCTGGCGCAAACGGATTTAACCGACGGTCTGAAACAGTTGAAGGTTCCTTTGTCAGTGGTGTTGCCCGACGCCAGCCCTTTCGTGCCGGTGGCACACGGGCACGACATGGTCGCCCTGGCGCAGAACGCTCACTTGCGCGTCGTACCCGGCGTGCGACATGGCTTGCCCTTCTCGCACGCCAGGCAAGAAGCCCAGGCACTGCTGGAAGCGCTCAACCGGCCAGGCTAGGCTCCGGGCAGCGAACGTTATAATCCCTGCCTTAACCCCCGCCCCCTCATCCAGAACACACTCGTGGCTTTCATGGGCGTTTATGATCGTCAAGCAAGTTCAGTACGCATTCCAGATCCTGGAGTTCTTTGCCAACCGCCGTCATCCGGCGACCCTTACGGAAATAGCCGACCATTTCGGCTGGCCGCGTTCGAGCACGTTCAACCTGATCGAAACCCTGAGCCAGGCCGGACTGCTGTACGAGCCGAAGTATCGGGCGGGCTACTACCCCTCGCGCAAATTGTTAAAGCTGGCCCATGACGCCATTGTGGAAGGCCCTATTTCCGAGCGGCTGCGCGCCTGCGTGGCCAATATTGCGGCCCGTACCGACGAAACGGCGGCGCTTTGCGCACTGTCGGGCCCGCAAACCACGTTCGTGGAAGTGGTTGAATCCAGTTCGCCCATCCGGTATTTTGCCCATGTGGGACAGCGGGTTCCCACGCACGCCACCTCGGCCGGACGCGCCCTGCTGGCGCTATTGTCCAAGCGGGAAGTCACCGCCCTGCTTCGAAAGTGTGACTGGATACGCTACGCCCCCGGCACCCTGATGACGCTGGAAGAAACCGAAGCTGAAATCGAGGCGACACGCCTTCGGGGCTGGGCCCAGAACATCAATGGCTTCGAACCCGACCTGATCGGTATTGCCGTGCCTATGCCGCTCGAAGAGCGCCAGTTTTCGCTGATGGTCGCCGGGCCGTCGTACCGTGTACAAAGCCGTATTCCCGAGCTGGTGCAAATGCTCAAAGACGAGGTTGCCGGCTACCTGCGTGAACGCGGGGAACACGACTAACGGTACAAAATTGCCCGCCGCACTGGCGGCAGGTACACGCTGCACTGGCGGCGGGCAAAAAAAATCACCCGTGTGGTTCACCGGGTGATTTTTCTGTGTGGTGGGTGCTAACGGGTTCGAACCGCTGACCTACGCCTTGTAAGAGGCCGCCAAACCAAGTGAGCAACTACCCCTTTTGTATCTGCACCAGTGTCTCTCGCAGCTCTTCAATCGACAATGGAGGCCGTTGACGATGCAGCATGGCGTGGCAATTTGGACATACGGGCCGCAGATCAACCACCGGGTCGAGCTCATAGCTCTCCCCGATGTCGGCGAGTTGTTTAAGGTGATGAACGTGAATGTATCCCTGACCAAGCTCCCCATACGTTACTCCGAAATCGAACCCGCATACAACGCAGGCGTGACCGTGGGCGCGCAAACAAGCTTTCCTAGCATGGGGATTACGTTCGTAGGCGTTAACAGATACCGTCCGCGTAGCGCCCTCGATAAACAACTCCGGGGTAGATACTTCTTCAGGCAGTTCGGCATTCTCTTGCTCTGTGGACGCGGACGTAAACCGCCATCGAATTTGCACAGGCACCGTTTCCGTATGCCCAACGGCTCGCGCTTTGCCGGCGAATGTGAAAGCGTCTTTGTTGTGCTCCCGGTAAAAAACCAGAACATTGCTATCGTCGGCAAGCAGCGACTGGATGGACGGTTGTCCAACATGCGACTCGTTTTTCGCAAACCACACTAGGTCGTCGCCATCGAAATGGTTGTCGTAGTTATGGCCGGTAGTGCCTGCGGTTCCTATGTTGCAGAAGATGAACCAAGTATCGTCGTAGCGGGTATAGCCCGTATTCCAGTTCCCGCCTTGGCGGTCTTCAGGAACAT
>JBFWLP010000183.1:0-2991 GCA_050252075.1 Burkholderiaceae bacterium
AGGCCGCGTTTTTCCGCACGAACCAAACCGGTAATTACGGGTGCTATTGCTGGTCACCCAACCGCCGATTTCGGTCATGCCGTACAGCTCGTAGGGTTGTATGCCGAAACGTTCCTGAACCACGCTCCACACCCCTGAAGGGCAGCCGCCGCCCATGCAGCGCGTAATGGAGTGGTCGTGGCAGGGGTCTTTCAGACGGCTGGTGAGCATGGACAGCACCGTGCCCACATAGGTGAACATAGTGCACCGGTAGCGGCGCGCTTCTTCAAAAAACCGGCTGACGGAAAACTTCGGGCGCAAAATGAGGGTGCAGCCGGTTTCCAGAGCGGACATGACCGCATACATTTGCGGGTTCGTATGAAACAGCGGCAGGAAGATCATGATGCGATCTTCGCCGGTAATGGACAAATAATCGACCATGTGGCGACCGCTCGCCAGAAAGGCCTCGTGGCAGTTCAGAACGCCTTTCGGGCGGCCCGTGGTACCCGATGTGTAAATGATGCTTACCGGATCGGATCCCCGGCCGTCGTACACCGCGTCGCAGTCATACGGCGCGACGGCGGCCATCAGTTCGGTTTCGTCTTCAAACGAGATGACCCGGCGCGTGGCGAGCAGCGCATCCAGGTCGCCTGCTTTCTCGCGCAGCAGGGCGCCTTCGATCACGACGGCCCCGGCCTCGCTTTGGGTGATGGCGTAACGCAGGCTGTCGCCGACCAGCCCGGTATTCACCGATACCGTGATGGCGCCCAGATTGGCAATGGCAAACCATGCCAGCAAAAATGCGGGGCGGTTGCCGCACACCAGGGCGACCCGGTCGCCCTTCTTGATGCCCTGCTCACGCAGCATGGATGATGTTTTGAAAGAAAGCTCACGCAGTTGGGCCCAGCTCAGCGACATGTCATCGAAAACGACCGCAGTTTTGTCCCCTTGCCGTGTGGCCTGGTAATGCAGTTGGGCACTGATGGTGTTCATCGCGGTACCTTGCTCCCCGATGCAATGCCGGCGATGGGCATGAGCGCCTTGCCTATGGTGTTTTTCAGTATCTCGCTGGACCCGCCTGCAATTTCATAGGCTTTGGCATCGCGCAGGTAGCGCCCGAAAGGGGCGTTGACCATAATGCCGTAGGCGCCGCAGATCTGGGCGGCCTGCGAGGCAACCTGTGTAGCGACGGCGCAGGCTTTGAGCTTGGCCTCGCTGCCCCAGCGTGCGATCTGGTCATTCGTATTCAGCGCCGTTGCCGCCCGGTAGATAAGCAGGCGCGCCGCGTCGATTTCGGTGAGCATGTCGGCGAAATACCATTGAATGCCCTGGAAATTGAACACGCGCTGATCAAAGGCCATGCGGTCGCGGGCAAAGGTCAGCGCGCCTTCGAACGCCGCCCGGGCGACGCCCAGGCTGATGGCTCCGGCCAGTGTGCGCGAGTAGTTCAAAACGGTTACCGCCTGACGCACTCCCTTGCCTTCCTGCCCGATCATGTGGTCGAGCGGCAGGCGAACATTGTCGAGTTTGACGTTCATGTGCGGGCCGTTGCGCAGCCCGAACGTGGCCGAGTTCTTGCCTTCGTACATGCTTAGCCCGGCGATGTCCCGCGGTACCGCAAACACCGACACGCCCTGGTCGGTTTCGGCCAGGATCACGAACAGTTCGGCGGCCGTGGCCGAGGTGATGAAATGTTTTTCGCCTTGAATGATCCACTCGTCGCCTTGTCGGCGAGCCTTGGTATCCAGACTGCGAATGTCGCTGCCGTGGCTGGCTTCCGTCAGGGCGTACGACGACAGCAACCCTTGGGCGAAGGCCGGCAGATACCGCTGTCGCAGGCTTTCTTGCCCGAACAGGTTGATCATGGTCTGGGCCTGGTAGATGGTAATCAGCGAAATACCCACGGCTGCGCTGGCTGCACCTACTTCTTCAAATACGGCGGCGGCATGAGGATAGCTCAAACCCTGGCCGCCCATCGAGGGCGAAAGTGTTGCCGTGTTGTAGCCTTGTTTTGCCATGTCTTTCAGAATCTCGACGGGATAGACATCGTCACGGTCAATCTGGTCGGCGTGCGGGGCAATGGCGTTATCGGCATAGGTGCGCAGGCGTTTCACGTAGTCCGCATCAACCCACGCCGGCCACAGTGCATCGCGGTCCAGCGTCAGAATATCGGTGCTCATTGTTTGTACTCCATGGTTTGCGGCAGCCAGGTGGCGAGTTCTTGCCAGTAGGCCACGGCATACATCATCAGAACGGCCATTAGCACGTATGGAATAATGGACTTGATGATGTGTTCAAAAGGTATCTTTCCTATTTGCGACACCGTGAACAGATTGATGCCCACCGGTGGGGTGATTTGCGCAATTTCGATCGCCAGCACGACAAAGATGCCGAAGGCCAGGGGATCCATGCCGATGGCCATGGCCACCGGAAATAAAATGGGGATGGTGATCAGCATCATGGACAAGGCTTCAAGAAACATGCCCAGCACAATGTAAAAGACGATCATCAGGGTAACCGTTGCGAAGTAGCCCATGCCGGATCCGGCGATCAGTTCTGTCAGCGCCTGGGGAACTCGTGTGACGGTCAGGAAGTGCGTCATCAAGGCGCCGAACGCAACGAGCATGAAGATCATCACGGACGCATGTGTGGCGGTCAGGCCGGCACGGTAAAACTTTTTGAGCGTTAACGTGCGTGACATCAGGCCGACAACAACGGTATACAGCACGGCCAGTGCCGCGACTTCGGTGGCCGTGGCCAGCCCGGAGTATATGCCGTAGAAAATAAGCACGGGCAGCAGCAATATGGGGCCGGCGTCAAGGGTGGCGCGGATAATGTCCCGCGCGCTGGCCGGTTTGGCGGCTGGATCACGCGGGTTGATAATGAGTCGGGGCTGAATAATTCAGCTTTCCCGTCAGTTGACGGCGGTGCTCACGCCGCCATCGCGTGTTTCTCATTCAACCCATCTGCCAACCACACCAGCACCAGGGCGTAAAAAAGCCGCAGCCGGCG
>JBFWLP010000184.1:0-2913 GCA_050252075.1 Burkholderiaceae bacterium
ATAGGCGCCGCCTGCGGTGCACGACCCCATGACCACCGCGATCTGCGCAATGCCTTGGGCCGACATGGTGGCCTGGTTGTAGAAAATGCGTCCGAAATGGTCGCGGTCGGGAAACACTTCGTCCTGGTTGGGCAGGTTGGCCCCCCCGGAGTCCACCAGATAGATGCACGGCAGCCGGTTCTGCTGGGCGATTTCCTGGGCGCGCAGGTGTTTCTTGACGGTCATGGGGTAGTAGGTGCCGCCCTTGACCGTGGCATCGTTGCAGACAATGACGCATTCCGTGCCGCCCACACGGCCGATGCCGGTGATAATGCCGGCACCGGGTGCGTCGTTGTTGTACAGGTTGTGGGCCGCCAGGGGCGACAGCTCAAGAAACGGCGTGCCCGGATCAAGCAGGCGTTCAACACGATCCCGCGGCAGCAACTTGCCGCGCGCCAGGTGTTTGGCGCGTGCCGATTCACTTCCGCCTTCCGCCGTTTTCAGAAGCTTTTGGCGCAGATCATCGATCTGCGTCTGCATGGCTTGTGCGTTGTCGATGAAGGCTTGCGATCGTGTGTTGATTCGGGACTCGATGACGGGCATGGCGTTTCCTGAGTGGCGACGTGGGTTAGATCATTTCGACGGCAAGGGCAACCGCTTCGCCGCCACCAATGCACAGCGAGGCAATACCGCGTTTGCCCCCGGTTTTGCGCAGTGCGCCGACCAGCGTGGTCAGCAGGCGGGCGCCGGATGCTCCAATGGGGTGACCCAGGGCGGTGGCGCCGCCGTGCACGTTCACTTTATCGTGCGGCAGGTTCAGCTCTTTCATGGCGGCCATGGTGACCACGGCGAAGGCTTCGTTGATTTCGTACAGGTCAACGTCTTGCGCCGTCCATCCGGCCTTGTCCAGCAGCTTCTGAATGGCGGCCACCGGTGCAGTGGTGAACCATTCGGGCTCCTGGGCGTGCTGAGTGTGGCCCACAATGCGCGCCAGCGGCTTGGCACCCAGTTGCTTTGCGGTGGATTCGCGCATGATCACAATGGCGGCGGCACCGTCGGAAATGGACGATGCGTTGGCGGCTGTCACGGTGCCGTCCTTCTTGAAGGCGGGTTTCAGGGTGGGAATTTTCTCCGGCATGGCCTTCTGGGGTGCTTCGTCGGTGTCGATAACGACATCGCCCTTGCGACCTGCCACCGTGACGGGGGCGATTTCCCACTGGAAGCTGCCGTCTTCAGTGGCGGTGCGGGCACGGCGCAATGATTCCAGCGCGTAGGCGTCTTGTTCCTCGCGGGTGAAGTGGTATTTGTCGGCGCACTGTTCGGCGAAAACGCCCATGGCGGTGCCGCGCTGGTAGGCGTCTTCCAGGCCATCGAGCGCCATGTGGTCATACACGGTGGAATGGCCGTAGCGGTAGCCCTGGCGCCCGCGCAGCAACAGATAGGGTGCATTGCTCATGCTTTCCTGGCCGCCGGCCACGACCACATCGGCATTGCCGGCGGTGATCATGTCGGCGCCGTACATCACGGCTTTCAGGCCCGAACCGCAGACTTTGTGAATGGTGGTGCAAGGTACGTTCTTGGGCAGGCCGGCGTTGATGGCCGCCTGGCGTGCGGGCGCCTGGCCCTGGCCGGCTTGCAACACATTGCCCATGATGACTTCCTGCACGGCATCGCCGGAAATACCGGCGCGCTCGACGGCTGCCTTGATGGCGATGGTGCCCAGTTCGTGGCCGGCCAGGCCGGACAGGCTGCCCATCATGCCGCCCATAGGGGTACGGGCGACGGAAACGATAACAATCGGGTCAGACATGATTAACTCCTGAGGATGCGATAGTGTGTGAATCAGGTACGCTGTGGCGGCGGGCATGCTGCAGGCGGCGGTCGTCGTCGTATGGAAAGATGTCTTCAATACGGCCTTGGGCCGACCGTTCGCGGCTGGCTTGCCACCATTCGGCGGTCAGCAGGTCGGCATGGTACTTCATGAATGCCGCCCTGACGCGCGGGTCGCCGAGCAAAAACACAGGGAATTCTTCGGGAAAAACATCGTTCGGGCCGACGGGATACCAAACCTCGCCCGACAGTTCCGCCTCTTCATTGGGGGCGGGGGGAATGCGGCGAAAATGCATTTCCGTCATTCGCTGTATCTCGTCATAATCATAGAACACAACCCGCCCCAGGCGGGTGACGCCAAAGTTCTTGAACAACATGTCGCCGGGGAAAATGTTGGCGCCCGCCAGTTCGCGGATGGCGTCGCCGTAACGCTTTACGGCGGTTTCCAGCAGAGTGTCGCCGGCCTGCGCAAGATAGATGTTCAGCGGAGTCATGCGCCGCTCGATATACACGTGGCGCAGCACGACGGTGTCGCCGGTTTCTTCCACCAGGCTGGGCACTGCAGTGCGCAGTTCGGTCAGCAGCGCCGGCGAGAAGCGCGCGCGCGGCAAGGCCACTTGCGAGTATTCCCAGGTGTCGGCCATGCGGCCCACCCGGTCGTGTTTTTTCACCAGCTGGTACTTGTTGCGTACCGTGGCATGCGTCATGCCGTCTTTGGCAATGGTGTCGCGGATCATCTTGAAGACGTATGGGTAGGACGGCAAAGTAAACACCGTCATGACCATGCCCTTGATTCCCGGGGCAATGTCGAAGTGATCGTGGGAATGCGCCAGATGGTGCAGGAAGTCGCGATAAAAAAGGGTTTTGCCTTGCTTTTGCAGGCCGATGGCGGTGTACAGCTCGGCTTCGGGCTTGCGGGGCATGAGCGACTTCAGAAAATGCACGTAGGCCGACGGGGTCTCCATGTCGACCAGGAAATAGGCGCGGGTGAAGCTGAACAATGTGCTCAGGTCGTCGGTGTTGTGCAGCAAGGCATCCAGGGTAATGTGGCCCGAGGGTGTACGCAGCAGGGCAATGGCAAACGGGTAGGTCGTGCCATGGTTG
>JBFWLP010000185.1:0-2869 GCA_050252075.1 Burkholderiaceae bacterium
TGTATAGGGTCGCCAAGAACGTCGAAGAACGTGATGGAACTCTGCGAATTAAAAGCGCCAAGGCTCAGCCCATGCAGATAGAGCTTGGGCCGTTGATCAGAAGGCAGCTCTTTCCAATAGTCGTATACCACGCGAAACAAAATCTCTGCAGACACGGCCCCATGCTCAGGCTCAAAAATCAAAGAGAGAGGGCTGTTTAAGTAGGAATACTGCAAAGCCACGCTTGCCACATTCCCGTTAAGCAAAAATTCAAGCCCATCCATCGCCGAAGGATCAACCCATCCGGTACCAGTCGGCGTGACGATGACCAGCGCCTCCCGCTCAAAAGCCTTTACGGAAATTAGCTCTTCCAGCAACAATGCGGCCCGCTCCTCGGGCGAGTCGGCGATTTGCAGGCCCGCATAGAGGCGGATGGGCTCAAGCGCCGGCTGCTGTGTAAAAGCTGAAATTTCCTGCGCCCTCGGACCGGAGGCGACAAACTCTCTTCCTGCCCGGCCGAGCTTGCGCCAATCCAGTTTCGACGAACTATTGCCCGCGCGCTCAACAATAAGCGGTTGCGGACGATCCGGCTCGATCAAAGCATCAATTTTACGGAAGGAACTGTCGAGCAACTGGAACGTATATTTGACCAGCACGCCGTTGGCAATCGTATAGGTCAGCGCAATCGTGACCACCGCGCCAACGACGATGGAAACTCGGCGGGGAAAGCGGCTCTGGAGTTTATTCGCTATGAATCTCCCAAGCCCGATTAAACCACGTACCACCAGCAAAAGAACGCCAAAACACAAGATTGCGATGAGTATGGTGCTCAGCGGGTAGCCACTCTCGACCGGCTCCATCCCTACGGCATGACGGACCGAGTTCTGCCAATGCACCGCCTGATGGAGGGAGAGCGCGATAACGAGGAGACAAATCGCAGCCGCGACCAGCTTTATGATCCTCATGAGATGCGGCGCGAGGCCCGGGAGCTCCAGATATCGCCATACGCTACGCAGCACGACGCCGATGCCGTATCCCGATCCGAATGCAATGCCAGCAAGCACCCCCTGAACGATAAAATTTCGCGGTATCAAACTGGGCGTGAAGGAGGCAGCAAAAAAAAGAGAACCGAGAATAATGCCAAGCCCTGAAACAGTTCGACCTAACGCTTGCAACCGGCTGATCATAATGAAGGTAGTCCCAGTAAATGAACCGATAGACTGTATACCTGAACAACGCACAAAAGTCAGCAGGGCGAACCGCGATGGTCAATATTTCGATTATCTCGGTTGAGATGGCAGCACGGTGCCCGCTGCCGGGAGCTTCTCCGAAAATCGCCCGAAACTCGCGAGTTATTATTTTTAGTTTTATAATATAATCAATTAGTTACAGCATATACCTCAAGTGATGGATAAAAATTATGGAATCAGCGGATTCGATTCAAAACGTATCTGGAGCATCGGTCTGCGGGTCACGCCATGCTTTCCGGTCGCCCGGATCCCGCTGCAACGAGTCGTCGAAGCGGATGACGCGGCCCAGGCCCTACGAAAAAACCGTATGCTCGCCGTGCACCCAAGTACCACCCACCATCGTCGCCAGGCATTCGAGCTCACGCAGCCGTTCGGGAGCCACTGCGGTCGGATCTTCCGAAAGCACCGCCAGGTCCGCAAAGTAGCCCGGCTGCAGCCGCCCTTTGACGTTCTCTTCGAAACTGAACCAGGCGCCCGCCGTCGTCATTAGACGTAAGGCCTGCTCTACGTCCGCGCGGCCCGCTGGGCCCAAGGCTTGGCCCTCGACCCGGGTTCGCCGATTCACCATCGTCCAAATTGTGAACAAAGGATCGTGGGGGACGCCATCGGTACCGGCGGCCACCGGGATCCCTGCCTCAAGCAACTGCCGAGCCGGCGCAACATAGGCTTGCCGCTCGTCCGAGAAGCCGGGGTAGTCACGACTCTCGCTCACCTTCCAGACATGAAAAGCCGGGATCAAGGTCACGCCCACGCCCAACCTCTTGAGCCGCGCCACCGTTTCCGGCGAACTCGCTCCAAGATGCTCCACCACCCAGCGCTTGCCCGCAATCGGCACTTGCGCGGCCACCCGCTCCAGGGATGGCAGCAGTTGCTCGGCGAAATCTGAGGCAATGGTATGCAAGCGGAGGTCGTGTTTGGCCGCCAACAACGCCAAGTGTTCGAACTCGTCCGGTGCCGTCGCCTGCGCCACATACCCGCCCCAATTGGTGTCGGACGGGTCTTGTCTGGCCAATGACGCCACTGCAGGGTCTCCACCGTACGGTATGTGGACTCCGCTCACGCGCAACCAGCCGTCGCCCATGCCGCTACCGCGGGCATGAGCCAGCCAATCACGATACATGCGATCAGCCTCCGGGATGGAATGAAGAACGGGGTTGGCCACCAATGTCATTCGCATCCGCAGTTCGTTCGCCTGGTGCAGCTCCCGGTACAGGTTCACCAGGGCCGGCGCGGTGCCGTGCCCCTCATAGATGCTGGTGGTTCCTTTCGAATGGAACATGGCCAGCGCCCGGCGAATCGCATCCCGTCGCTCGTCGGGCGAGAACCTCGGTACCTCCGGCAATAGATCCAACAAAGCGGCCTCGGGATAGTTCCGGTCGATGATGACTCCCGTCGGTTCCCCATTCTCGACCTTCTCGATCTCCACCCCGGCCGCCCGGGGCCTGGTATGACGATCGATGCGGTTGAGTGCAAGCGCTTGTGAATTCAAAGCGGAATAGCACGGGGGCTGCCCCCAGTACCCCCAGGGGGCGGGAATACAGACAGGATTGGCCGGCGCCGCCTGATCCAATTCATGGCGATTTGGCATCCGCCCTTCGCGAAGCCCCATGGGACCGCCGAAGAAGAACGGTGGATTTCCC
>JBFWLP010000186.1:0-2868 GCA_050252075.1 Burkholderiaceae bacterium
GACATGGTCTGACAGTGGCTCCTAAAAACAATTTGACGGATAGAGTTGATAAACGCATTTATAGCCTTAAAATGGATGGATGTTCCCCACCATTTTTTTGAAGTGATGCAGACCAATTGTTCAAGCATGCCCAACTAGAGTCCGTCAAAGCCTGGATCGGCGATCCTATGCAGAGCGCCTTGCCGCTGTATGCGCGTATACAACGTGGCATCCGGCAACTGATCCTTGATGGCGCGCTTGACGTCGGTAAACCTTTGCCCGCCTCGCGCGCTCTGGCGAAATCGCTGGACGTTTCCCGCGATACGGTCGAGTCGGCCTACAGCCAGTTGCATGCGGAAGGTTTCATTGACCGGCGTGTTGGCAGCGGCAGCTTCGTATCGGAACGGGCAAAACGTCTCCCAAGGCGTAGCGCGGCGCGGCGCACGGAAACGCGCAATGAAACGCTGCCTCTCAGCCAACGCGGCGGCACTATGTTCCAGGGCGGCGGCCTGCGCGATTTTCTGGCTCCACGCCCATTCGCTCCAGGCGTACCGGAAACCCGCAACTTTCCCCTCCAAATTTGGGAGCGTCTAGAGCGGCAGGTATTTAAGGAATATGGAACTCAGGTTTTGACACACAGCGATCCGCAAGGGCTCGAACCATTGCGGCGCGCCATTGCGGATTACGTCAGCCTTGAACGCGGGGCGCATGCCACACCCGAGCGCGTGCTGGTGCTGACCAGTTCGCAACAAGCTATGACGCTATGCGCCAATGTGCTGCTCGATCCTGGCGACAGAATTTTTATTGAAGACCCGGTATATCAAGGAGCGCGCAAAGCGTTCGACGCTGCCGGTCTGGAGTGCGTGCCCGTGCCACTCGATGCCAATGGCATGCTGGTGGAGCATCTGATTCATGCGGCGAAGACCTACAGTGATTCAGCCAAGGCGGTGTTCCTGACGCCATCGCACCAGTTCCCGACTGGGGCAACACTGGCGCTGGACCGGCGGCTGGCCGTCATTGAATGGGCCAGGCACTACCAGAGTTGGATCATCGAAGATGACTACGACAGCGAGTTCCATTACGCGGGCAAACCCACCGCCTGCGTGCAGGGGCTAGATCCGCATGAGCGGACGATCTACATCGGCACCTTCACCAAATCGCTCTTCCCCGGCCTGCGCATCGGTTACATGGTGCTGCCGTCGCCGCTGGTAGCGCCCATGACCGTTGCCCGCACCCTGCTGGATGGGCACAGCGCGCCTATTCCGCAGCTCACGCTGGCGCGTTTCATCGAAGGCGGCCACTTCGGTGCGCATGTGCGCACCATGCGTGCCGTCTATGCCGAACGGCGTGATGCACTGGCGCGGCTGGTGCGCCAGTATCTGGCTGAATTCGTGGAGCCACGGGTGCCCGCCGGAGGGATGCAGATGCCCTGCGTGTTCATCCGCGACATCTCCGAAAACGAGGCCGTGGACTCCGCGCGTCGGGCTGGAATCGACCTATTGGGGCTGACGCCGCTCCATGCGTCGAGTCGGCATAAGTCTGGCTTCCTCATGGGATTCGCAGCCCACGCCCCGCATGAAATGGAAATCGCCGTCAAAAAGCTGGCGAACATTCTGCGTGCACTGTGTCGCTGATCGCCACGAACAAGACTAACGAGGGTCACCCATGAAGTCGTCATCCAACGGGTTGCTGGCCCAAGTATCCATTGCCCATCTGGTCAGCCATCTGCATATCATGACGGTGCCTGCCATGTTGCCATTACTGCCCGACGCGATGCAGGTCAGCTTTGTCGAACTGGGCATTGCCATCGGCCTGTTCAACATCGTATCGGCCTTGGTGCAAGCCCCGCTTGGTTTTTTGGTAGACCGGCTGGGAGCAAGAAGAATGCTGATGGCCGCGCTCCTGCTGGGGACCGTCAGTTTTGGACTGGTTGCCGCATTCCCCAGTTACCCCTATCTGCTCGCCGCCATGATTCTGGCTGGCCTGGCAAACGGCGTTTATCACCCAGCCGATTATTCGCTACTATCGCGCGGCATTCCCCCAAAAAGAATGGGCCGCGCGTTCTCGATTCATACGTTTGCGGGATTCCTGGGCAGTGCCTTGGCCCCTCCCATAATGATCGGCGTTGCCCTCGCCACGGCACCGCGATGGTCCTTTGCCATTGCGGCCATTGCGGGACTGATGGCGTGGGCTGTCATGGTCATCATCGGGTCGCCGTTGCCTGACAAGAAACAGAATAACGGTGTCACCGAGCCGCGTGGAGCCGAGGCTCGCCCCATTACCACGCCGGTGATGACTCTGGCCGTCCTGACGCTGCTTTTTACTCTGCTTAGTTTAAGCACGGGTGCGATCGAGAAATTCTCGGTGTCAGCCTTGGTCCAGGGCTTTGACGTGGCACTGCCAGCGGCCAACTTGGCACTGACTATATTCCTGTTCGCCAGCGCCTTCGGCGTGCTGGCGGGTGGTGTGCTGGCAGACCGTACCGACAAACACGGTTATGTAGCGGCAGGGGCTTTCGCGTTGGCGGCCTTCATCGTCGTGCTGGTGATCAGAATGCCGCTGCCGCCCGTGGCGCTTGCCACCGCTTTGGGGGTAACGGGCTTTTTAACCGGCTTGGTGGCACCTTCGCGCGACATGCTGGTTCGCGCCGCATCCCCGGCTGGCGCCGAAGGCAGAACCTTCGGAATCGTCTCCACCGGTTTCAACGTGGGCGGTGTCATTGGCCCGATTCTATTTGGCTTTCTACTGGATCGTGGGCTGGCCAGCGGTGTGTTGTGGGCGGCTGTTGGTTTCATGGTGGCTACCACTGCTGTCGTTTTACTACAGGAAAGGCAGTTGCAATTGAAGCCTGCTCCGGCTGGCTAACCCACCGAAGGCCCGCGCTGCCGC
>JBFWLP010000187.1:0-2827 GCA_050252075.1 Burkholderiaceae bacterium
CGTTCTCGGTATTGACCACATAGCCCAGTGATTTCAGCTTTTCCAGCACCGGTGCCAGTTCATCCTGGTGGCGTTGTAAATGTGCACACAGAAACCGCAGGCTGCGGCCCACCGGCTGGGTGTCTTTGGCATGCCACAGGGTGTCAATGATGCGCACGGCGTCACAAAATTGGTCGCCCGGATAGTGCTGGACCGCCCACCGTTTTTGACGCAGGGCGGGCAAGGTGGCGGCCACGGTAGCCCCGAACAGAATGGCCAGCCACGACAGGTAGATCCACAGCAGAAAAATGGGCAGGGTGGCAAATGCCCCGTAGATGACCGTGTACGACGGGAATTTGGCCAGATAGAACGTGAATCCTTCACGCATGATTTCCAGAACGATGGCGGTTCCCACCCCGCCGGCCAGCGCGTCGCGCCACAGCACGTGGCGGTTTGGCACGCCCACGAACAGGGCGGTAAAGCCCAGCGCGGTGACGGCCAGCGGTACGTAAGACAACACGAAACGCAGGACACCGGGCAGGTTTTCGATATAGCCCAACGATTCTCGGGCCACGACCGAGCTTGCCCACAAGCTGGCTCCGGCCAGTATGGGGCCCAGGGAAATAATGGCCCAGTACACCAGAATGCGGCGGCTGGCGGGCCGTTGGCGCTCCACCTGCCAGATATCGTTGAAGGCCTCGTCGATGGTTTTAATGAGCAAGACCGAGGTGATAATAAGAAACAGCGTACCTACCGCCGTCAACCCCGAGGCCTTGGCCGCGAACTGGTTCAGGTACGACATGACACTGTCGGACACCGAAGGCGGCATCAGGTTGCCGGTAAGGAACTCTTCAAGGGCAACGCGAAAATCATTGAACAGAGGGAATGCCGTGAACAATGACAGCACCACCGCCAGCATGGGAACGATACCCAATACGGTGGTGAAGGTCAGGCTGGCGGCGACCTGGGTGAGATTTTTCTCGGCGGCCCGTCGAACCGCAAAGCGCGCAATCGTTCCCGCATTCCCGGCGTAATCCAGCGGGTCTTGCGGCCGTGTCAGGCGATCTTCTTCTTGCGGTGATGTGCAAGGGTCAGGCGACATTGGGGGCATGGGCATAACCACGGACTCTATAGATAACAAGCTTTCAGGCGATAATAGCAGCATGACACAACAACCTGCTCCTGTTCTGCGCTTTGGCGCCTCGTTTTCCCTGATCGCACTCATTGTGCTGTGCCTGGTCTGGGAGTTCTATGCCGCGCCGCTGCGGCCTGGCGGTTCGCTGCTGGCCCTGAAAGTGCTGCCTTTGCTGTTGCCGCTGCGCGGCGTGCTGCGCGGCAGCCTGTACACCATGCAATGGGCGGCCATGCTCATTCTGCTTTATTTCATGGAAGGCGTGGTGCGTGCCTGGTCGGATCCGTCGCCGGCATCGGCCATGATGGCGGGCCTGGAAATCGTTTTTTCATTGGTGTTTTATGTGTGCGCCATTTTGTACCTGAGGCCCGCCAAACGGCAGGCGCGCCTGCTGGCTGCCCAGCGGGCGGCGCAACAAGCCTCTGAGACGCAAGGGTGACCCGCATGGTGTTCAGTCCTGAATGGCGTAGCGTGAATTCATTTGCCGGTCTGCCGCCCGCTTTCTACAGCCGCGTAACACCGGTGCCGCTGGGTGAGCCGCGATTGCTGCATGTCAACCCGCAGGTGGCCGCGCTGCTTGACCTCTCGCCCGAGGTGTGCAGGTCGCCGGAGTTCCTGTCTGTTTTTTCTGGCAGCGCGCCTTTGCCGGGCGGCGATACCGTGGCCGCCGTTTACAGCGGCCATCAGTTTGGTGTGTGGGCCGGGCAGCTGGGCGACGGGCGCGCCCACCTGCTGGGTGAAGTCGCCACATCCACCGGGCGATGGGAGCTGCAGTTGAAGGGCTCCGGACGCACGCCTTATTCGCGCATGGGCGATGGCCGCGCGGTGCTGCGTTCGTCGGTGCGCGAGTACCTGGCCGGCGAGGCCATGGCAGGCCTGGGCATTCCCACCTCGCGTGCGCTGGCCCTGGTTGTGTCGAATGATCCGGTTTACCGGGAAACCGTTGAAACGGCGGCGGTGGTAACGCGGGTGGCTCCCTGTTTTCTGCGTTTTGGCTCGTTTGAGCACTGGTACGGTCAACCCGACCCGTTGCGTCAGCTTGGCCGTTATGTCCTGGAAAATTTTTATCCCGACTGCATTCGGGGCGATCTGCTCGATGATGCCGTGCTGAACCAGTCATTGCTGGTCTGGCTGCGTCAGGTGGCCGAGCGCACGGCGCGCCTGATCGCGCAGTGGCAAACAGTGGGTTTTTGTCACGGCGTCATGAATACCGACAACATGTCGGTTCTGGGGCTCACCATCGATTACGGCCCCTACGGTTTCATGGATGCGTTCCAGGCAGACCACGTGTGCAATCACAGCGACACCCAGGGTCGCTATGCCTGGAATGCCCAGCCGTCGGTGGCCAACTGGAACCTGTATCGCCTGGCCGGCGTCTTTACCCAACTGGGTATCGACACCGACGATCTGAAGTCCAGCCTGGCCGCGTTCGAACCCGCTTTCATGAACGCTTATCAGCAGGCAATGGCGGCAAAACTGGGCTTGCGTTCCTGGCAAGCCGGCGACGAGGCGCTGGTCGACGGCTGGTGGGGGCTGCTGCATCATCAGCAGGCCGATTTCACCCGCAGTTTTCGCAGCTTGTCCGCCGTGCCCGGCGATCCCGCCAGTTTTCTGGCCAACTTCACCGATCCCGGGCCTGTGCACGACTGGCTCGACGACTACCTGGCCCGCCTGTCCCGCGATGCCCGCCCCGACGCCGAGCGGGTGGCTCAAATG
>JBFWLP010000188.1:0-2812 GCA_050252075.1 Burkholderiaceae bacterium
CTCGACGAGAACCGCCCGGAAGATGCACTGCTATTGTTGCAACCCCTGCAAGACGCCAGCACGCATCATTTGCAGGCCACGCGTCTGCTGCTGCGCGCTCATCGCCAGTTGGGCCAGCACGATCGCGTTTACGATCTCACCCGATTGTTGCTGCGCCGCGGCGTCCTCGATCGCGCCGAAGCCTCGCCGCTCATCGAAACCTCCACAGCCGCGCGTTTGCACGCAGCGGGGCTGGAAGGCTACAAGGCGGTCTGGTCCGACCTCAAACCCGAAGAGCGAACCCTGCCCGACATTGCCCTGGCCGCAGCGTCGCTGCAGGCAGCCGCCGGCATGCACGAGGAAGCCTCGCGAATTCTTGAAGCGGCTATTGCACAGCAGCCAGAACCGCGCCTGCTGGCAGCTTATAGCCAATGCCCCCCCGATATGGTGGCCCGCCGCCTCAGCAAGGCTGAAGTCTGGCTCAAGTCGAACCCCGACGACCCCGCATTGCTGGCGGCCCTGGGCAATTTGTGCCTTATCGGTCAGCTGTGGGGGCAGGGCGAGCATTACCTGCTGCGCAGCATGCAATTGCGCAGCGACATCCGCATTCATGCCCTGCTGGGCAACCTGTACGACCGCCTGGGCCGCACCGGCGATGCCATGAAACACTGGCGTCTGGCGTCCGGTGTGGCCGGTGTTCTGCCCGTGCTGGCTTCCGGCAAGCCTCTGCCGGCCGCCGACACCCGCAGCGATCCCACGCTCATCGATGTCGAGAACATTCCCGAACCCCGGGTCGACGCCTCGGCCACCGGCCTCATGCCTGTGGCTGCAAGCGCGGCCGACTATGCTCACGACGACACACCCGAATCGGCTGCGCCCCGCAAGGCCCCGGAAACGGCGGGCACGGCCGATGATGCTTACGAGTATTTCGACTCTGCGCCGATTCCGGGTGTTGATGTTTCCCAAACATCCGATCGCACGTCCGGCAGTCGCTGAGCACGTCTTTTCTGCAGTCAAATTTTTGTTTGTTTTATTTTCCTGAAGAGTTTCGAATGAGCCTGAGCAATGTCCCAGCCGGCAGCAAGCTGCCAGATGAATTCAATGTCATCATCGAGATCCCGATGAATGCCGATCCGGTCAAATACGAAGTCGACAAAGACTCCGGCGCCGTGTTCGTCGATCGCTTCATGCTGACCGCCATGCATTATCCGTGCAATTATGGCTACATTCCTGAAACCATCTCCGACGATGGCGACCCCGCCGACGTGCTCGTCATTACGCCGTTCCCCATTCAGGTGGGTGCGGTCATACGTGCCCGCGCCATTGGCGTGCTGAACATGGAAGACGAAGCGGGTGGTGACGCCAAACTGCTGGCCGTGCCTGTCGATAAGCTCTACCCCCCGTACCGTCACATTCAGTCGGCACAAGACCTTCCCCAGGAAGACCTCGCCCGCATCCAGCACTTTTTCGAACACTACAAAGATCTCGAGAAAGGCAAGTGGGTGAAGGTCACCGGTTGGGACGGCCCGGATGCCGCCCGTCAGGAAATCAGCGCCAGTGCGGCGCGCTATCAGGCAGGAGCTGTTAAATGAGTACCGTTATTCCCTCACCCGATCGCATGGTGTTGCCAGTTGCCGGCTCCGACGCCGGTTTCCCCGTTCGACGGGTGTACTGTGTTGGCCGCAATTATGCCGAGCACGCCAAGGAAATGGGTTTCACCGGTCGTGAAGATCCTTTCTTCTTCTCCAAGCCGGCCGATGCGCTCATGCCCGTAGCCGACGGCGCTACTGGCGTCATGCCGTATCCCCAGAAAACTTCCAGTGTTCACCACGAACTTGAACTGGTGGTTGTGCTGAACAAGGGCGGGCGCGACCTCACCGTCGAGCAGGCGGCCGAATGCGTCTGGGGCTATGCCATTGGCCTTGATATGACCCGTCGCGATCTTCAGGCCGAAGCCAAGAAGCAGGGGCGTCCATGGGAAACCGCCAAGGGTTTCGATTTCTCCGGCCCCATTGGCCCCATTCACCCGCGCTCGGCTGTCGGTACGCTGCAACAGGGTGCCATCACACTGCACGTGAACGGCGAGAAGCGCCAGTCCAGCGATCTTTCTCAGATGATCTGGAACGTGGCTGAGTCCATCGCCTATCTGTCGGGCCTGTTCGAACTCAAGGCCGGCGATGTCATCTTCACGGGCACACCTGAAGGCGTGGCGGCCGTCGTGCCCGGCGACACGCTCGTGGGTGCCATTGAAGGCCTGGGAGAGCTGTCCGTGAAGGTTGGTGATCCTCTGTAAATTCCGCACAGGCCTGCGTGCCATGAAATGCGCAGGCCCGGCATGTCGTGTCAGGAGTCTTCCATGATCCGTAAATTGTTCGCCTTGTTTTCGCTGCTTGGCTTGCTGGCTGTTGGCGGTTGTGCCAATACCGTCGCCGGTGCCGGAGAAGACATCAGCAACATGGGGCGTGCCATTACCAAATCGGCTGAATAGCCGCGGTTTCACCTGGCAGGCAGTCTTCCGCCAGGGCGGTGCACACCAATGAAAACGGCCGCATTTGCGGCCGTTTTCATTGGTGTGCAATACAGTTGGGACACTCGTGTCCTGCTCGGCATCTCCGAATTGTGTGCGCTGGCGGCTGAGCGCACACTGGCCTCTCACTTTCACGAAGGAGCGGCCATGAAAAACCGGCAAGAATCGCAGCGCGGCCAAGGAATGACCGAGTACGTTATTGTGGTTGCACTGGTGGCGGTGGCGGCCATTGCGGTGTACCAGTTGTTTGGTCAGGTGGTGCGTTCGCAAACCGCGGCCATGGCGATGGAGCTCGCCGGAGAGGAT
>JBFWLP010000189.1:0-2659 GCA_050252075.1 Burkholderiaceae bacterium
TCGCCTCTGCGCCAAATATTCCGCCGAGCAGCGTGTTTAATGGAGCCGGAGGCATTTCACTTCCACTCCCCTTTGTCAATTTCAAAAATTTATCCACGACCCTGGCCGCCAACGCGACAGGCAATAGGGTCATATTCATAAAGCTAAGCTTTTCGACCACAAAGCCTGCTTGATTCAATCTCTCCTTCAATTCAATATATTCGTATCTACGTTTATGATGATGAGCCTCATCATGCGGGCCAAACAGCGCCTGATAAGCAGGGACCGTGATCAATAAAACGCCATCCCGCTTTATCTTTGATTTTACAACCTTTAATGTCGCCAAGTCATCTTCGATATGCTCTAGCACATCAAACATACAGACCAAATCAAATTCATCTTCCGGACCAAGCGGCAGATTATCAGGCAACATGCCAGAGCGTACATCCGCCCTCTCAAAACGGCTCTGAAAAATCGCTCTGGCGGTATCGTTCATTTCTATTGCTGTTACGGCACCATATTTGGCCAACAACTCATAATTCCCGCCCGTTCCCGCTCCTAACTCCAAAATTTTAATGTCGGGCTTAGAATGCAGCTCCCTTATCACGGCTTTCAACACGCGTCGGCGGCCTACAAACCACCAGTGTGATTTTTCCAAGGAGGCCATCTCAAAATAGGCGTCAAGCTCCATTTTAACTGACCTCCTATTGGCTCATTCAAACCGAGAAGTATTTCGCGTGGCTGTTCAACACCACAATCGCGCTCGTCGATTGTTCTGGATGTAGCTGATATTCGTCCGACAGGGAAATTCCAATTCGTTCCGCCCCAAGAAGTTTTAGGATTTGCGCCTGATCTTCCAGTTTCGGACAGGCCGGGTAGCCGAAGGAATAGCGGCTGCCGCGATACCCCTGGGCTAGCATTTTTTCCATGTCGCGGTCATCTTCGGCGGCGAAGCCGAGTTCGGCGCGGATACGCTTGTGAGTATATTCGGCCAGCGCCTCGGCCATTTCCACGGAAATTCCGTGCAGATAGAGATAATCCTGGTAGCGGTTGCCCTCAAACCATTCGCGTGCGACCTCAGAGGCTTTCTGGCCGATCGTGACAGCCTGCAAGCCGATCACGCCTCGCCCGTCCTCCACGTCGGGGAAGAAATCCGCGATACATTCGCCGTCCTGCTTGGGCTGGCGCGGCAACGCGAAGCGGGCAACTTCAGTTGTTCCGTCTTCATCGAACAGGAGCAAGTCATTTCCCTGCCCCGCCGCTTTCCAATAGCCATAAACCGCCTGCGGGTGTAGAATCTCGTCCTTCTCGCAAAGATCGAGCATCCGCTTCATCACCGGGCGAAGCTCCTGGCGCGCCCAACCCATGAAATCTTCCAGGCTCTTGCCTTGCTTGCGGAATCCCCATTGAAACTGAAAAAGCGACCGCTCATTCAGGAAGGGCAGTACGGCCTTGGGCGCTGCCTCGATCACTTTAGCGCCCCAAAACGGCGGCGCCAGATTCGGCTCATCCGTGTTCAGGCGACGGCGGCGGGTTTGCACTTCCTTTACATCCACCGGCGCGAAAGCGCGGTCATCGGCCTGGCCCAGAGCGCGTTTGGTGTTGCGCACCTTGCCCGCGCGCTTCGCCTGGATTGCGGCAAGGTAATCGTCAAAGTCATTGCCTGTGACCTTATCCATTAGATGTAGCCCGTCGAACGCATCGCGCGCATAGGCTACACGCCCTGAGGCATAGGAGGCTGTGCAATCCTCTTCCACATAATTGCGTGTGAGTGCGGCACCGCCGAGCAGAATGGGAATATCCACGCCCTGACGGGACATCTCTTCCAAATTCTCCCGCATCACCACGGTGGACTTCACCAGCAGGCCGGACATGCCAATGGCGTGCGCCTTATGCTCCTTCGCCGCCGCCACCATCTCCGCCAACGGCACCTTGATGCCGAGATTGATAACCTTGTAGCCGTTATTGGTAAGGATGATGTCGACAAGATTCTTGCCGATATCATGCACGTCCCCCTTCACGGTGGCGAGCACGATGATACCTTTTTCCTCGCCCTCAACGCGCTCCATCATCGGCTCAAGATACGCCACGGCTGCTTTCATCGTTTCCGCTGATTGCAGCACGAAGGGAAGCTGCATCTTACCGGCACCAAACAGCTCGCCCACCACCTTCATCCCGTCCAGCAGAATGTTATTGATGATCTCAAGCGGCTTGTGGGTTTGCAGCGCCTCGTCAAGGTCTGTTTCCAGCCCCTTGCGGTCGCCATCAACAATGCGGTCTTTCAGGCGGCCTTCCGGTGTTTCAGCACGCTTCTTGGCGGTGGCATCGGCGGCCTTGCGGCCCGCGAACATTTCCAGAAGCTTCTGCAGCGGGTCGTAACCTTCCTCACGGCGGTCGAAGATTAGATCCTCACACACCTTCACTTCCGCTGGGTCGATCATGTGCAGAGGCCGGATTTTCGACACATGCACGATGGCCCCGGTCATGCCCGCCTTCACCGCATGGTCGAGGAACACTGAATTTAGCACCGCGCGCGCTGCCGGGGTCAAGCCGAAGGAGATATTGGAAAGGCCCAGAATAATCTGAATATCCGGGAACTTCTCTCGGATCATCCTGATCCCTTCGAGGGTCCAAAGGCCAAGCTTTCGGTCATCCTCATTGCCGGTAGCAATGGTGAAGG
>JBFWLP010000190.1:0-2614 GCA_050252075.1 Burkholderiaceae bacterium
CCTGAAGATCCGCAAAATGAGCAAGGCGGAAATCGATGCACGCGTGCAGAATGCCGCCCAGATCCTGGAGCTGACCCATTTGCTCGACCGCCGGCCACGCCAGCTTTCAGGCGGCCAGCGCCAGCGGGTGGCCATGGGCCGGGCCATTGTGCGCGATCCGGAAGTCTTCCTGTTCGACGAACCGCTGTCCAACCTGGACGCGAAACTGCGGGTTCAGATGCGTCTGGAAATTCAACGCCTGCATCAGCGCCTGAAAACCACCAGCCTTTATGTCACACACGACCAGGTCGAAGCCATGACGCTGGCCCAACGCATGGTGGTCATGAACAAGGGCATTGCCGAACAGATCGGTACCCCCATCGAAGTATTCGAGAAACCCGCCTCTGTTTTTGTGGCCAGCTTCATCGGTTCGCCGCCCATGAATCTGGTTCCCCTGCATGTCGATACCACGGGGGTTCTGCAACACGAAAGCGGTGCGGTGCTGCAATTTCCGCCCACCGATGTTCCTGCAATGCTGCGCGGCAAGAAAGTGATTTTAGGCATGCGGCCCGAACATATCCGGCTGCATCGGCCGGGCATCGAAGTGGAAATTGAAATGGTCGAAGTACTGGGATCGGAACAGCTGGTGCACGGGCGCCACGGCGACACCCCGGTGGTGTTGCGCTGCCCTGTGGCCGAAACCCGCGAACACCCGCTGCAGGTAGGCGAAGCGGTGCAGTTCGGCGCCGACGGTATTCACGCCGTTCACTGGTTCGACCCCGAAACCGGGCGCCGCATCGAGCCCTGACCCCCGCCCCGGCACTCTGCCCCCCGGCACAAAACAAATTGGCCCGCGCAATGCGGGCCAATTCATGTCACGGCAAGGCTGGTGGCGTCAATAGCCCGAATGCCTACTTCTTGTAGACTGTTTTCGTGCCGTCTTTGTGCCAGACGAAAACGTCGAACTTGAAGTCGTTCAGGTCGCCCTGCTTGTTCCACGATACGTTGCCGATAGGCGTTTGCACCGAATTTGAACGCAGGTACTTGGCCACTTTGACGGGGTCATCGGCGCCCGCCCCTTTGATGCCGTCGGCAATGACCTTGGTGGCGGAATACGCGGTCATCTGGAAGGCACCGCCGGGATCGCGGCCCTTGTCTTTGAAGGCTTTCACAATGGCGGCGTTCGAGGCATCCTGGGTGAAGTCGGCCGGCAGTGTTACCAGCATGCCTTCAGAGGCGGCACCGGCAATGGCCGTGATATCGGGGTTACCCACGCCTTCGGGGCCCATGAACCGGGCTTTCAGGCCTTGTTCGGCCCCCTGGCGCAGCAACAGACCGAGCTCGGGGTGGTAGCCGCCGTAGTACACGAAATCGGCCCCGGTGCCTTTCAGTTTGGTGATGACGGCGGAATAGTCGCTGTCACCGGCATTGATACCTTCGTACAGTGCCACGGTGACGCCGGCCTTTTCAAGCTGGTTCTTGACCGACTCGGCAATACCCTGACCATAAGATTGCTTGTCGTGCAGAACGGCAACCTTGGTGGGCTTTATATTTTCGACAATGAATTTCGCAGCGGCCGGGCCTTGCTGGTCGTCGCGCCCGATGGTGCGGAAAATCATGTCGTAGTTTTTGCCGTCGGTAACGGCCGGCGATGTGGCCGAGGCCGTTACCATTAACACGCCTTCGTTGTTATAGATGTCGGTGGCGGCAATGGTGGCTCCCGAGCACACATGGCCCACCACATAATTGATCCCGTCGTTCACGATGCGGTTGGCCACCACAGGGCCCTGTTTGGGTTCGCAACCGTCGTCCATGGTGACTGTTTCGAGTTTTTTGCCCAGCACACCGCCGACGGCGTTGATTTGTTCGATCGCGGTATCGACACCCTCTTTCACCATGGTGCCGTACTGGGTGAGCGGGCCGGTGAACGGACCGGCAATGGCGATCTTGATGGTATCCGCCAGGGCGCCGGAAGAGGCAAAAACGCCAACGGCCAGACCCAGGGCGGCAACTACCGGAGTGAAACGTGTTTTCATAAAATCCTCCTGAAAGTACCGTGAAAGAATACACCGAACAGTTACAAAATACAGCCGCCTGCCCTTCAGGGTTTTCGCCTACAGACGGCGCCGGCCCCGTACCACAGGGTTGCCGCCCAACGGCACAGGCCGTTGGGCGCAATCCGGCCGTCAGGCCTGGGAAAGCGCGTAATCGGGTTCGTTTTCAGTGGTTTCCAGATACGTCACGCCGGGCAAGGCGCAATCGCGTACCGCCCTGGTCAGGGCCTGCAAGGCTGCGGGTCGGGGAAAGCTCTTGCGGCTGACCAGCACCACGCGCCGGTCGGGCACCGGTTTGCGAAAGGGAACATAGGTGAGCAACTGGTTGTCGGCGCCCTGGGTGGCCAGCGCACTGGCAGGCAAGACCGTCACGCCGATACCCGCCGCCACCATATGCCGGATGGTTTCCAGCGACGAACCCTCGAACGTGCGCTGTATGCCTTCGCTGGCGGCGGAGAACCGGGATAGTTCCGGGCACACCTCGAGCACCTGGTCACGAAAGCAGTGCCCGGACCCCAGCAGCAGCATGGTCTCTTCTTTGAGTTCATTGGAGGAAATGTCGGTACGCCGGGCCCAGGGAT